>NZ_JBAWFH010000551.1:0-9839 GCF_049591685.1 Rhodococcus sp. (in: high G+C Gram-positive bacteria)
CGCTCGGACTGGCCGCGGAGGTCGGCGACGTCATCGTGTCGGTGGGCACCTCGGGTGTCGTCTCGGCCGTCACCGACGTCGCAGCCGGCGATCCGACGGGCATCATCGCCGGGTTCGCCGACGCCACGGGACGGCAGTTGCCCTTGGTGTGCACGCTCAACGCCGCGCGGGTTCTCGACGCCACGGCGGCGTTGCTGAACGTCGACCACGCCGAACTCTCGCGCCTCGCGCTGTCCACCAGCAGTGAGGGCCTGGTGCTGGTTCCGTATCTGGAAGGCGAACGGACGCCCAATCGGCCCGGTGCTTCGGGCGCGATACACGGACTGCGCCTGAGTAATTCGACTGCGGGCCACCTCGCTCGGGCTGCGGTCGAGGGCTTGCTGTGCGGTCTGGCCGACGGCATCGATGCCCTACGTGCGCAGGGTATCGAGACCCGACGGGTATTGCTGATCGGCGGCGGAGCCAAATCCGCGGCCTTGCGTGAACTGGCACCTGCCATCTTCGGTATGCCCGTCGTTGTGCCCGAGCCCGGTGAGTACGTCGCCGACGGTGCGGCGCGGCAGGCGGCCTGGGTGCTCGCGCAGACACCGGAGCCTCCGAAGTGGGCATCGGCGCCCGCACAGATTCACGAGGCCGACCCCACCCCGGCCGTCCGCGAACGGTACGCCGAGGTGCGGGACCTCACCGAGGGGGTCTGACGATCACAGCACCTCACACGGGTGACCGAAGGTCACGGATCTTTACAGGGCTGCCAGTTGCTGCACGATCAGCACGGTCGCCCCGATGGTCGACACTGCGATGGCCGTGATTCGCAGCCTGCGGCGGTCCATCACCCGGTTGACCACCCGGGACAGCGCATAACCCAGAACGGTGGCGGGTGCCAGCAGCACGAACAGCCACGCGGTATGCAACGTGACCGAGCCCGTTGCCGTCAGTGCCACCAGCGACAGGATGGACCCGACCAGAAAGAACCCGCTCATGGTGCTGCGCAGCTTCGCGCCGGAGTTTCCCTGCCACACCAGAGCCATCGGGGGGCCGCCGATGGCCGTGGCTGTTCCAAGCAATCCGGATGCCGCGCCCGCCACCACCAGATTGCGTCTGTGCGGCAACGGAACCCACCCGAACGAGGTCAGGGCGATGCCGAGCAACACCACCAGGGCCAGCATCACGGCGAGTCCCCGCTCCGGCAGGGCGACGAGCAGCAGCGCGCCCAGAACGGTTCCCGGCACCCGGCCGGCCAGAGCCCAGCTTGCACCCGACAGGTCGAGCGACGCCCCGTCCCTGATCAACACCAGGGTGCTGACGAGGACAGCCAGCATGATCAACGTTCCCGGCACCAGACCGGGATCGACGATGGCCACCACGGGCGCCGCCAACATGCCCATCCCGAATCCGATGGATGCCTGCATGCACGAGGCGAAGAAGATAGCGAACGCAACGACTGCGAACCCGGCAACGGAGAGATCGGCAATCACGATCCGGCGGCCACGAGTCCAAGATCGTTGGCCACCAACGGGTAGTGACATTCCGCCATGTGATCGGCTTCGTTGCGGTCCAGTGCCACCGGCGGAGCCTCCGACGCACACAGATCGGTCGCCTTCCAGCAGCGAGTGCGGAAGCGGCAGCCGGACGGAGGATTGATCGGAGAGGGTACCTCTCCCTTCAGCAGAATGCGCTCCCCGCGTGCCGCGGCGTCGAGTTTGGGAGCCGCCGACATCAACGCAGCGGTGTACGGGTGGCTCGGACGGTCGAACACCGCCTCCGTTGCACCTGCCTCGACGATGCGTCCGAGGTACATCACGGCCACGCGGTCGGCGACGTGTCGCACGACGGAGAGATCGTGCGAAATGAACACGTAGGAGATGCCGAGCTGCTTCTGCAGGTCGTTGAGCAAGTTGAGCACCTGAGCCTGCACCGACAGGTCGAGAGCGGAGACGGGTTCGTCGCAGATGATCACATCGGGGTTCAGCGCCAGTGCCCGCGCGATACCGAGCCGCTGTCGCTGGCCGCCGGAGAACTCTTGCGGGAAGCGATGTTCGTCGGTCGGCCGTAGCCCGACCAGGTGCAGGAGCTCGCGGACGCGGGCCGAGCGATCGCGTCGAGTGTTGTACAGGCTCTTGTGTGTTCGCCACGGCTCGCTGACGATGTCACCGGCGTTCATCCGGGAGTTGAGCGAACCGTAGGGGTCCTGGAACACCATCTGGACGCGTCGCCGAAAGCGGAGCAGGTCCTTGCCGCGCAGCGAGAAGGGGTCGACTCCGTCGAAGTCGACGGTCCCCGAATCGGGCTTCTCCAGCATCATCAGAGTTCGGGCGAGAGTTGATTTACCGCAACCCGATTCGCCGACGAGACCGAGCGTCTCGCCCCGTCGCAGATCGAGGTCGATGGCATCGAGGGCCCGAAGATTGCCTCCGCCTACCTTGAACGTCTTGTTCAGGCCGCGAACGGTCAAGAGCTGATCGGCCGGTGTCGTGTCAAGCATGGGAAACCTCGTTCGGGAAGTGGCATGCGGATTCTCTGTCGTCACCGACAGGCGTGAGCGGCGGGCGGGTGGTGACGCATTTCTCGCGAGCCAGCGGGCAGCGCGCCTGATACACGCACCCGTCGGGAATGGAATGAAGATCCGGCGGCGTTCCGCCGATGGATTTGAGATCCTCACCGCGAACCGCATGCACCGGCACGGAATCGAGCAGTCCCTTGGTGTACGGGTGGCGGGGTGAGGCGAACACCTCTGATACCAACCCGGTCTCGACGACGTTGCCCGCGTACATGATCGCCACGCGGTCTGCTTCCTCGGCCACCAGTGCGAGGTCGTGCGTGATGAGCACGACGGCCATGTCGTGTTCGGTACGCAGGTCGCGGAGCAGCGCCATGATCTGTGCTTGCACTGTGACATCGAGGGCCGTGGTCGGTTCGTCCGCGAGCAGCACCGAGGGGCTCAGAGCGACGGCCATGGCGATGAGGAGTCGCTGCCGCATACCGCCCGAGAACTGGTGCGGGTAGGAGTCGACGCGCGATTCGGGCTGTGGGATGCCGACGCGGGCCATCAGCGAAATGGCCTCCTGCCGAGCTTCTTTGGCAGACATTCCGCGATGGATCCGAAACGGTTCGGCCAGTTGGGTGCCGACCGTGTAGACGGGATTCAATGCGGTCAACGCGTCCTGGAACACGATGGCCAGCTCGGTGGCGGCGAGGTGGCGTCGCACCTTGTCCTTCGCGGTCACCAGGTCGACCTGGCCGTGGACGTCACTGCCGAGTTCGACGGATCCGTCGGTGATGTCGGCGATCGGTTCGAGCAGGCCGACGACGGCCTGTGCCGTCATCGACTTGCCGCAGCCGGATTCGCCCAGCAACGCAAGGGTTTCGCCGCGACGTGCGCTGAAGCTGACGTGGTCGACTGCGCGGATGACTCCTGACGGGGTCCGCAGGTCGACCGTCAGATCCTTCACGTCCATCGCGATGCGACTTCGGGAAACTGTTGGCGCGCTCATGAGACGACCTTTCGAGTGGGAACGAGTCGGGACCTCTTCGAGCGGGGCACGTTGAGACGCCAACGCTGGGCCGGGTCGGTGGCGATACGTGCCCAGGCTGCGAGCACGGTGGCCGAGACGGTGGTGAGAACGATGGCGAGGCCGGGGAAGAACGACAACCACCACGCGGTCTGCAGGTAGGTGCGTCCCTGCGCGACCATCAGGCCCCAACTGACGTCCGGTGGCTGAATCCCGATGCCCAAGAAGCTGAGCGACGACTCGGCCAGCATGACGAAGCAGAAGTCGAGGGTGGCCACGGTGAGCAGAGTGGGCAGCAGAATCGGTGCGACGTGCCTGCGGATGACGGCGCCGCTGGAAGCCCCGAACGTGCGGGCCGCGTCGACGAAGAGCCGGCTCTGCAGTTCTGCAGACTCGGCGCGAGCCGTGCGCAGGTAGATCGGAATGCGGGTGATGGCAAGCACAAGAACGATGTTGGCCGCACTCGGCGAGAAGACGTACAGCACGACGACGGCCATCAGCAGTGACGGGAAGCTCATGATGACGTCGGCGACGCGCATCGCCGAGGTCTCGCGCCAGCCGCGGTGGTAGCCGGCCCACATGCCGATCATGGACCCGACGATGGCCGAGAGAACGACAGCGGGAACCGCGACCGACATCGTGGTGCGGCTGGCGACGACGAGTCGGGCGAACATGCTGCGGCCGAGCGGGTCGGTACCGAGAATGTTCATCCAGCCGGTGTCCAGGGTGAACGGTGGCAGGTTCGAGCGGTCGAGATCCTGATCGGTGGCTGCGTCGCCCACCAGCATCGGGCCGAAGATCGCCGTCAGGAAAACCAGAACCAGGATCCCGGCGGCGACGGTCGCGACGCGGTCACGGAGCAGCAGCTTCCACAGCGGCGCGGACGCTTTCCGCGCTACCGGTTCGGCAGCCGGAACATTCTCTGGCTCGGACGTTTTCGGTGCTTCGAAGTCGAGTGACATGGTGGCCTCCTAGACCTTCGCCTTGTCGCGAACGCGGGCGTCGAGCAGTGCGTAGCAGGCGTCGATGAAGATGTTGAGCAGGAAGATGGACACCGCGGTCAGAAGCACGGCGGCCTGGAGAACTGCGAAGTCGCGCTGGAGGATGGCGTCGATCATGAGCTTGCCGATGCCGGGCCAACCGAAGATGGCCTCGACGACCACCGCGCCGTTGACCAGGCCGACCATGAGATCACCTGCGACGGTCAATGCGGGTGCGGCAGCGTTGCGCAGAGCGTGGTGGGTGACGACGCGGAGGTCACCTGCGCCTTTGCTTCTGGCCAACCTGACATACGGCGCGGACAGGGCGGAGACCATCGCGCCGCGCACCACCTGCGTCAGTACACCCAGTGGGCGGATGAGGAGCGTGGCGATCGGCAGTACCCAGGACAACATGCCGCTGTCGACGCCCGAGGTGGGCAGCCAGCCGAACAGAATGGCGAAGACGTAGACGCCCATGATCGCGAACCAGAAGTCCGGGATGCTGGCGGCCGTCATGGACAGCAGGCTCGAGATGCGGTCGGCGAGCGAGTTCGGCCGGTAGGCCGCCCAGCAACCGATGACGACCGCGCCGAGGATGGCGAGGAACATCGTCACGAACGCGAGCTGCAGTGTTGCCGGGAACGCGCGAAGAGCCATCGCCGACGCCGATTCACCGGTGCGGAGCGAGTCGCCGAAGTCGAGCTGCACGACGCCCTTGAAGTAGTCGAGCAGCTGGGTCTGGATCGGCTGATCGAAACCGTTGGTGGCCCGAAACGCCTCGCGCTGCGCCTGCGTCGCGGATTCCGGGAGGTACAGGCTGGTGGGATCACCGGTGAGGCGAGCGAGGAAGAAGACACCGATGAGGACGACGAGGAGCGGGACCAGGCTGGTGTAGATGCGGCGGCGAAGAAATCTGAACATCTCAGCGCCTCCCTGCGAGTGACGTGTTCATCATGGCCTCAATCGGTTTCGGTGGTGTCGGCGCGAGTCATGGCTGCGAGATGCATTTCGTCGACGGTGGCGGAGTTGGGTGTGTAGTCGACCGACGAGGCCTTGGCCAGGACGCCGTTCATGTGTGCGATGAACGCCATCTGCATGACCTCCTTCGGTTCGTCGGCGAACACCTCCGCGTAGGCGTTCTGTCGGTCCTCACCGGTTTTCGCGGCTGCCGCGTCGACGCGTTCGTCGAATGCTGCTGTGCCGCCCGCGCTTTGGAAACCATCGCTCTTCAGGTACTGATCGGCGGTGAAGGCTGCGTCGCCGGCCTGGTTGCCGTGCTGGATGACGAGGAGGTACGGGCCGACCTGAGGGAACGGTCGCTCCTGGTACTCGGCGGTCCCGGCGGAGTCCGTCATTTCGATCGAGACGTTCATGCCGATTTCCGACAGCGCGTTCTGGATGACCTCGAGGGTTTCGTTGATCTTCGGAAACTGCCCGGTTCGGCCGATCATTCTGATCTCGGCGTCGACCGGTACGCCGTCGGCGCGGGCCTCGTCGATCAGCTGCTGTGCCTTCTCGGGATCGTACGGCCACGGCTCGAGGTTGTCGTTGAAGCCGATGACGCCCTCGGAGATCAGCTGCTCGGCGGGTGATCCGAGTCCACGAAACAGGGCCTTGACGATGCCGTCGCGGTTGACGGAGTAGTTGATGGCCTGACGCACCCGGATGTCGTCGAGCGGCGGCTCTTCGAGCTGGATTCGAACGGCGGTGGTCTCGTTGTTCGGGTACGCGACCCCGAGGTCGCCCGCCCCGTCTTCGGGACCGAGGCCGACTGCGATCTCAGCTTCACCGTTGGTGACCATCGAGGCGCGAACGCTGCCCTCGCTACGCCATTGGTAGTCGGCCCGTGCGTACTCCGGTGCCTCGCCCCAGTAGGTGTCGTTGCGCACGAGCGAGAGTCGCTGGCCGGCGTTCCAGTAGTCGATGGTGAACGGGCCGGTGCCGATGGGTTCACGGACTCGTTCGTCGAGAGGGGTGGTTCTCGGAACCATCTCGACGAAGGAGACGCGCAGCGGAAGGATGGGATCGGCTTCCGGTGCGGCCACGGTCAGGGTGAGCGGGTCGACGACCTCGACGGTCAGGTTCGCGTCGCCGAAGACGTAGCCCTCGACATTGCAGGCGAGGTCGGAGTTGACGGTCCGCTCGATCGAGTGCGCGGCATCCGCGGCCTCGAACGGTGTGCCGTCGCTGAACGTCACCCCTGGCTTGATGCTGATCGTCCATTCGCGGTCCGAGGTCTGTTCCCACGAATCCGCCAGTTTCGGTTCGAGGTCACCGGTGGTCGGGTTTCGTTCCATCAGCGGCTCGGTGATGTTGGACCGAGTCACGACGCCGACGGAGGTGAGCGAGACGTCGCACGCTTCGAGGGTGGGCGGCTCTTCCTGCAGAACGATGCGGAGGGTGTCGGCACTCGCAGTACTGCCCTGATTGGAGTTCGCCACGGTGCACCCGCTGGCGATCATCGAAAACGTAAGTGCGCCAGCGAGAACCAATGCTGATCGCGTGGTCCGTCCCTGCTGCACTGCTGGTGCAGGGCTCATTGTGGCCTCCATTGTGGAAAGAGAGTCGCGTCTGCCATGTGCAGCGCCGACTCTGTGACGGTAGACACACGGTATGAGGGTCGAATTTCGCCGTCAACTGGGCAAACGGGCCTTTCGCGCTCGTTTGGTGAGTCACAGCCATGCCCGCGGTGCGGTGCAGCTCACACTGCACGGCGCCTGACCAGGAAGGATGTGTCGACAGGTTAGGTAACACTGGCTTAGCAACACCGCCACCATGCCGTTTGGGTATCAATCCATGTTATTTCCGTGTTGGACAGGTATTCGAGAAACGGAATATCGTAGTGGAAACGCGCACGCTTCACTTATCGCGAGGAGTACAAACAATGGTCACCGTAGGGTCCGAGAAAACCGCTGCGCGGCAGCGAGATTCGGTTCGCGCCGGCCGGGTGCTCAGGGTGGGGCCACTCAAACCGTCCCTGATGGACACGCTCGCAGGCGACTACGACGCGCTGACGCTCCCCGACGGTGACGAGCGCGAGAGCTTCCTGGCCCGCGAGGGCGAGTCCGTGACCGCCGCGGTGACCTCCGGGCGAACCGGTGTCGACGCCGCTCTCATGGCGCGGCTGCCGAACCTCGGTGCCATCGTCCACTTCGGCGTCGGGTACGACACCACCGACGTCGACGCCGCCGCCGCTCGGAACATCGGTGTCAGCAACACTCCCGATGTGTTGACCGACTGCGTCGCCGACCTCGCCGTCGGTCTGGTCATCGACGCGCTGCGTCAGGTGTCGTTCTCGGATCGCTACGTCCGCGCCGGACGATGGGTCGCCGAAGGCAACACGCCCCTCACCCGCCAGGTCACCGGCAAACGCGTCGGAATTATCGGTCTCGGCCGCATCGGAACCGCAATCGCAGACCGCCTCAGCGGGTTTCGCTGCCCGATCAGCTACCACAACCGCAACGAGATCGCCGACTCCCCGTACACCTACGCCAACTCTCCCGCCGCTCTCGCCGGTGGCGTCGACATCCTGATCGTCGCAGCTTCGGGCGGCTCGGGAACCAAGCATCTCGTCGGCCGTGAGGTCCTCGAAGCTCTCGGACCGCAGGGTTACCTCGTCAATGTCGCCCGCGGCAGCGTCGTCGACGAGGATGCGTTGGTCGAGCTGTTGGCCACGGGCAAGCTCGCAGGCGCCGGCCTCGACGTCTTCGCGCACGAACCGGAAGTGCCCGAACGGTTGTTGGTCCTCGACAACGTGGTTCTGCTGCCGCACGTGGGCAGTGGAACCGTCGAAACGAGGGCCGCGATGGAAGCGCTGACGCTGCGCAACCTCGATCAGTTCCTCGCCGACGGCACCCTCGTCACGCGGGTGACCCGATGACCGTCGTCGTCGGCTACTCGCCGACAGTCGAAGGCAAGGGTGCTCTGCCGTTCGCATTCGGTGAAGCACGCCAGCGCAACACCGACCTGATCATCGTCGCCGAAGACGACAGCGCGTCCGAGGACTCCTTCGCCGCTGCCGTCCAGTCGGCCCGCGAGGAAGCAGACGCCGCAGGCGTCGCAGTGACAGTCAAGGCCAACGAGCCGGGACGCTCGCACTCGGACAACCTGATCGATCTGTCCTACGTCGATGGCATCGAACTGGTCGTCATCGGAATTCGCCGACGCTCACCCGTCGGAAAACTGTTGATGGGCAGCACCTCTCAGCGCGTGATCCTCGAAGCGCAGTGCGCCGTCACCGCGGTCAAGCCGCCGATCGGGCCGCCGCGCTGAGATTTCACTCGACGAACACGCAGAACTCGTTTCCTTCCGGGTCGGCCATGACCGTCCACGAGATGTCGTCGTCGGGGCGTCGGAGGATGGGGGCGCCGAGATCGGTGAGCGTCGTGATGTCCTGTTCGACTGTGACGTCTATGTCCCAGTGCACGCGGTTCTTGACCGTCTTCGGTTCGGGCACCGCGCCGAAAGCGATGCACTCGAACGGCACGCCCGCGATGCACTCGATCGAGTGTTCCTCTTCGTTGCCCCCAGAACTGCGACATCGCCGTCGAGTTCACCGCGTCAAAGGTCCTTGAATGATGCCAGAGCCATGATCGCGGGTGCAGCGCCTTCAGATTCGAACACATGTTCGACAAATAGTGATTTGTCGGATATTCTTGGAGCATGCTTTCGGGGGAGAGTGTCGCCGGTCTTGCCGACGACGTAGGGGTAGCCGGCACACGTGGTGTGCTGGCCATCGGCGACCCTGTGCTGAACGACGCAGTGGGATCGATGGAAGCGGCATGGAACGCCGTGGCCGAGGTCGAGTCCAGCGCGTTGACCGACACCGATCGACGGGCAGTGCTGGTGCGCATGGAGAAGCTCTCTCGCGCGATGTACGGCACCTCGCACACCTGGCTCACCGAACTGATCGACAACGATGGACTCGCGGTCCTGCCCGACAGGACCAACCCGTCCAGGTTGGCGTCGCTGCTCCGTATCGATCCGAGCGTCGCAGGCAAACGAATCAAGATTGCAGGCAGGCTCGCGTCGCGGCGAGCGATGACCGGTGAGAAGCTCGAACCCGAATATCCGTCCACGGCGGCTGCGCACAGCGACGGCGACATCGATGCCGCGCATGTCACCGTCATCGACAAATTCTTCGACGATTTACCTGCCGCGATCGATCACGAATCGAAGGTCCAATCCGAGGTTTTGCTCGCCGAACTCGCGAAACAGGTAACGCCCGAACAGCTTCGCGTCGCTGCCGTCAGGCTGATGGCTCTGCTCGATCCGGACGGCACACTGAAGGATGAGAAAGATCCGCTGACGAAGTGCTTCTTCAACCTCGGCAAACAGGACTCCGACGGGT
>NZ_JBAWFH010000552.1:0-8541 GCF_049591685.1 Rhodococcus sp. (in: high G+C Gram-positive bacteria)
GCTCGTTCTCGACCCAACGTGGTCGCCGTTTTCGGCGTGCCTGTTTGCCGTCTTTCGGCTCGGTGCGTCCCCTCGAAGGACTCGAATGCTCACCTGTACGAATGCTCAACCAGCACGCGAACGTGCTCAACTCATTGCCTCCGGCGTATGTGTCTCGCGCGGGGCCAACCCCGTCTTGAACCACGTCGACCTCGTCGTCACACCTGCATCCCGGATGGCCATCGTCGGCGAAAACGGACGCGGAAAATCAACCCTCCTACACGTACTCGCCGGAACCCTCTCTCCCGACGCCGGCATAGTGCAACGCATCGGCACGATGGGCGTTGCCGAGCAGGAAATGCCGGCGCACAACTGCCGAACAGTAGGGCAAGCCGTCGCCGACGCGATAGCCGAGCCACTGCGCGCCCTGACGGAACTGGATGCGGCAATCCTCGCCCTCTCCGAGACATCTACCGACGGTGCTCAGCGATACGCAACAGCATTGGAACGCGCTGAAACACTTGATGCGTGGGATGCCGAGCGCCGGGTGCAGATCGCGTTGGAAGCACTCGACGCAGAAACCGACCTCGACCGGTCGCTGGACACACTGTCCGTGGGGCAGCGGTACCGGGTACGCCTGGCATGCCTCCTAGGCGCGGACGACGACTTCCTGCTCCTCGACGAGCCGACGAATCACCTCGACCGTGGCGGTCTAGAATTCCTGAGTGCACACCTCCGGACGCGCAACGGGGGCGTCGTCGTGGTCACCCACGACCGCGCACTGCTGTCCGAGGTGGCGGACACCATCGTCGATCTCGACCCCTCACCAGACGGTCGAATTCGTATGTACGGCAACGGCTATACCGGATATCGTGAAGGCCGCCTCGCCGAACGGGCGGCATGGGAGCAGAAATACATCCAGCAACAAGCCGAGCATGCTCGATTGAAGGACAATCTCAGCGCCGCGCAGAACCGTCTGCAGTCCGGGTGGCGACCAGAAAAGGGCACGAACAAGCACGGTCGCGCGACACGTGCAGGTGGACTCGCACAAAGCGTTCATCGCCGACAAGAGCAGCTCGACGCGCACGCGGTGACGGTGCCGGAACCACCTCAACAATTCAGATTCCCTGAACTCCGACCTAATACCGGCTCGGTGTTGCTCAGTGCGGATCGGATCGCTGTCGCCGACCGCATGACTTCGGAGGTTTCCTGCGTCCTCTCTCGCGGCGACCGGCTCGTTGTGACCGGCCCGAACGGGGCCGGGAAATCGACGTTACTGAGCGTGCTCGCGGGCGAGCTGAACCCCACAACGGGCGATCTGCGCAGGTCGAAGGGTCTGCGTCTCGGTTTCCTGCGTCAGGAAACCGATCTGCCGTTGCACCGACGTGCCAGCGAGGCGTACTGCGCGCACCTCGATGCGCTCATCGCGGCGGGGATTCTCGATTCGTCGGAAGCAGTCGGGCTCTCGCACCTCGGTCTACTTCGTGCGCACGAATCGAGCAAGCGGATAGGTGAACTTTCCATGGGGCAACAACGTCGCCTCGATCTGGCGATCGTGCTTGCGACCAAACCGCATGTCTTGCTCCTCGACGAGCCGACCAACCACCTCTCGGTGGCCCTCGTCGACGAACTCACCGACGCGCTCTCCGCCACCCCGGCTGCGGTAGTTGTCTCCACCCACGATCGACAGCTTCTCACCGACGTCCAGGAATGGCCCGCACTGCAACTGGCCGCAGCAGCAGTGAGCGAGGCATCGGAATGAGCGACTGCAAGACTGATGGACTGAAAGCGCTCGCGCCGCTGCACACACGGGACTCGCTTGGTCATGACTCGATCGGGGGTTTCGGTGTGCGAGTCGGCCTCGTATGCCCATGTCATGCCCATGCAGCCCAATCCGATTGCGCCGACCGCGGGGCCGTCGTTCCACAATGTGCGGGTGGGTATGCGGGAGTCGCTCATGCACGCGACTGTACTGCGCGAAATTCGGTGTCGGCCGCGCCAGCGAGGGCGTTAGCATCGGCGAATGGCAACTCCACACGGCAAAGTGTTCTTCGGCGACCGCATCATCGACGCACGCGACGCAACGCTCGGAGTCGCCACCTCGGCAGTTCTCTACGGGCTCAGCGTGTACACGGTGTTCCCGGTGCAGGTGAGCGAACAGTCGCGCACGGCGTTCCGGTTGCGCGATCACTATCGGCGTCTCGTCGAATCGTGCAAGATCATCGGCATCGACACCTTCGCGCCGGAGTGGACGTTCGAGCGCTTCGTCGACGTCGTACGCGAACTCGTGGCAGCCAACGAGCCGACCCGGGAGGTGTACGTCCGCGCCACCGTGCACGTCGACGAGTCCATCCCCGGTACCCGGGTGCGGGGCCTCCACACCACCGTGAGCATCTTTCTCTACGACGCGAATCCCATTGTCCCGCAGGACGGTATGCGTCTGAAAACCAGCGTGTGGCGACGTATACCCGACAGTGCGATCCCCTCGCGCGCGAAGGTCAACGGCGCCTACGTCAATTCCGTTCTCGCAAAACAAGATGCGATCGACAGCGGGTTCGACGACTGCATCTTCCTCGACATCAATGGTCACGTCTGCGAACTGAGCGCCGCGAACATCTTCATGGTCCGCAACGGAGTGCTGGTGACGCCGGACGTCACCAGCGACATCCTCGACGGTATCAACCGTCGAACCATCCTCACCCTTGCACGAGAAGAAGGGTGGGAGGTGCAGGAACGTACCGTCGACCTCACCGAGCTCTACATCGCCGACGAAGTCTTCGTCAGCGGCACCTCCGCGGGCGTCGCCCCGGTGTACGAAATAGACGGACGCTCTGTGGGCACCGGCGAAACGGGACCGGTGACCTCGACGCTGCGCAAGCGTCACCTCGCCGCTCTGTCCGGCCAGGACGAACACGGTTGGGTCACCGTCCTCTAGGGACCGGCCGGTGTCAGGCTTACGACCAGTACGTGAGCGCCGCGGTGACGAGTTCGAAGTTGCCGCGTGCCGGGGTGCCGTCGGGAAGAACGATCGTGTCTTCCAGTCCGATACGGGATGCGAGGCCATTTTCGACGGCCAGCCCCAGCGTCCGCCAGCAGGTGTCGTTCTGGCCGTGCAGCAGTAGCGGGATTCCGACGGGCGCGGTGAGGGCGAGCAACTCGTCTGCCACGGAAAGTGAAGCACCCGGCTGCACTTCGAGCAGTGCGCGCAGGCACTGCGTCGCAAGTCCGGAATCGAGCCAGGAGCGTGCTGCTTCGGCGTTCCACAGCCCGGCTTCGACGGCGACGCCGCGGTCGAGGAGCAGGGCCGCAACTTCGGTTGCCCCGGTCTCGTGCCAGTTGACGGACGCGAAGTCGGGCAGCGTCCTCCACGACGACACGGCCTCGAGGCGTGAGGCGAGGTCCGGGGTGCTCCAGGCGCCCGTCGTGACACCGACGGGAATGCCGGCTTCGCGGGCAGCGTCCACAGCGACGGTAACTCGGTCCGCGTCGAGCGAGTCCGTGCCGTCCGATGTTTTCGGGTGCACGTGGATGGCTTCGGCGCCGGCGCGAGCGGCGGCAACCGCTTCGGCTGCGATCTGCTCGCCGGTGACGGGCACTGCGTGGTGGTCGCTGTGAGTGCGTGGTCCGTTGATGCACGCTTTCAACTTCACGAGCTCGCTCCTGCGTCGAGTAGAACGGCGGCGGCGTCGCGGGCGGCGGTGGCCGCCTCGGGTGATTCGACGATGGCAGCGGTGGTTTGTGCGCCCTCGGCGAGAAGTGCGATCTGCAGTCCCACGCTGGGAGGGCAGCCGGCTTCGACGGCGAGATCGGTTACATATTCGAGGAATTCGCGCTTGTGACGGTGCGCTGCGTCGGCGACGGCGGGCATCGTGGCGCCGAGTTCGCCGAAGGAGTTGACGAATGCGCAACCCCGGAAACCGTCCTCGCGGAACCAGGCGTCGAGGAAGTCGAAGATCGACAGGATCTTCTCGCGTGGAGTGTCGTGGTCGGCGGCTCGGGCGCGGATGCCCTCGTTCCATGAGGCGGTGCGCCCGTCGAGGACGGCAGCGACGATGTCGGCTTTCGCCGGGAAGAGTGCGTAGATGCGTTTGAGTGATATCCCCGCGGCAGTGCGCAGCTCGTCCATTCCGACAGCCTGGACGCCGCGCGAGTAGAACAGTGTGTTGGCGGCACCCAGCACCGCGACGCGGGCTCCGTCCGTATCCATCCGTGTCGACCTCCTTGCACTTGCGCCGAGAACCATCGTTCTCTACATTAGTCCACAGCGGGAGAACGGACGTTCTCGCGTTCATCTGGCACCAGAGCGAAGAAGGACACAACCCATGGCTTTCATCAATGTCGGAACCGAGAACAGCACCCCCGTCGACGTCTACTACGAGGATCACGGCACCGGTCAGGCAGTCGTGCTGATCCACGGCTACCCCCTCGACGGCCATTCCTGGGAACGCCAGAGTGTCGCGCTCCTGAAGGCCGGCTACCGCGTCGTCACCTACGACCGTCGCGGATTCGGTCAGTCCAGCAAGGCCGGCACCGGTTACGACTACGACACCTTCGCATCCGATCTCAACGCCGTGCTCACCGAACTCGACCTGACCGACGTCATCCTTGTGGGATTCTCGATGGGCACAGGCGAACTCGCTCGCTACGCCGCGAAGTACGGAACCGACCGCGTTGCCAAGTTTGCATTCCTCGCGTCCCTCGAACCGTTCCTTCTGCAGACCGACGACAACCCCACGGGCGTTCCGCAGTCGGTCTTCGACGGCATCGACGCAGCCGCCCGCGAGGACCGCTTCGCGTGGTTCGACAACTTCTACAAGGACTTTTACAACCTCGACGAGAACCTCGGCAGCCGTATCAGCGAAGCCGCCGTGCGCAACAGCTGGAACGTCGCTGCCGGCAGCGCGCCCGTCGCCGCGTATGCAGTGGTTCCGACCTGGCTCGAGGACTTCCGCGGCGATGTACAGAAAGTCCGCGAATCCGGCAAGCCGACGCTCATCCTGCACGGCACCGCCGACAACATATTGCCCATCGACGCCACCGGGCGTGAGTTCACCAAGGCCTTCCCCGAAGCGCAGTACGTCGAGCTCGAAGGTGCACCGCACGGCCTGCTGTGGACCCACTACCAGGAAGTCAACGACGCCCTTCTCGCGTTCCTGAAGTAGTCGTCGTGCGAGCATGAAACGGTGATCGAAGCCGCGAAGCCGACCGTCGTAACGTCCCAGTCCGTGCGCTTGGGCGTATTGCTGGCGGCGGTCGGTGGTTTCGTCGACGTCTTCACCTTCATGACCCGAGATGGCGTGTTCGCCAACGCCCAGACAGCCAACGTCGTGTTGTTCGGCGTCGACATCGTGTCCGGCCAGTGGCGAACCGCGCTCGGTTACCTGCCTCCGGTGGTTGCATTCACCCTGGGCGTGTTCACCGCCGAATTCGTAGCTCGACCGTTCGTCGAGAAGCTCGTACGACGGCCGGTTCGCGCGGTGCTCGTCATCGAGATTCTGGTGATCACCGCAGTCGGGTTCGTACCGCTGTCGGTCCCGAATGCAGTTGTCACGGTATCGATTTCGTTCGTTGCGGCGCTGCAGGTGACCACGTTCAGGGTGCTCGTCGATCAGGCGTTCAGTACGACGATGACCACCGGAAATCTCCGCAGCCTCGCGCAGGCCGTGTTCCACCGCATCGCCGACGGCGACAAGACCGCCGGCGCGAGAGCACGCAACTTCGGCCTCGTCATCACCGGCTTCCTCGGCGGCGCCGTGTTCGGAGCCGTCATGGTCCGCACGCTCGGCACCGGTGCTGCCTGGGTTGCCGCCGGCATGCTCGTCGTCGCGCTGGGAATGTTCATGTACGACGAGCGGCGCGGGATCCCCCGAGTATCCCGCGCCCGCCGTCAGGCCTGAAAGCCTCGTCAGGATCGAACGACGACGACCCCGTCGGCGTCGCTGTAGACGATCTCTCCCGGATTGAACGTCACGCCGCCGAACTCGACGGGCACGTTCTTCTCGCCCGACCCCGTCTGGGTGCTCTTGCGCGGATTGGTGCCGAGAGCTTTGACGCCGATCTCAAGAGTGCGGAGGATCGCCGAGTCGCGAATCGCCCCGTTGACGATGACTCCGGCCCACCCGTTGGAGACGCCGCGGCCGGCGATGATGTCGCCGACCAATGCCGTGTGGATGCTCGCGTCGCCGTCGACGACCAGGACGCCACCGTTGCCCGGCTCGCTCAAGGTTTGCTTGACCAGCAGGTTGTCCTGGAAGCACTTGATGGTCGTGATCGGTCCGGCAAATTCGGCATGCTTCCCGAACTGCACGAATTGCGTGTCACAGCTTCGGATCTCAGGCCCGATCTCGTCGGCCAGGTCTGCGGTTGCCTTGAATTCGACATCACTCATGGCGGGGAGCTTAGTCCAGGCGTCCGTGCCGCCTCTCGTAGTCCTCGCGGGTGCGATCGATCTTGCGCTGGGTATCGGCGTTGAGCAGTTGAGGGTCCAGATCGTGTACCAGCAGCCGGTGACGCCGGTAGACGTTCATGAGCGCGATCGCGAAGTACACCAGCGGAATGAACAGCAATGCAATCATCGCGAGCCCGATCCACAACGGGCCGGGTACCAGCAGGAACAGCGACAGCAGTGGAATGACCGGGAGTGTGAAGCGGAGGAGGTACCGCGCCTGAGCGCCCTTGCCGACGAGGTCCTCGCGGACCCAGTCCTGCATCGACGGCGGTAGAACCCGACCGAACTGGTAGCCCAGATACTGGCCGAAGCTCGGGCGTTCGCGGCTCACCATGGTTCACGCACGTCGCGGACGGCCGCTGCACCGATCGCCAGAGCGGCGACGTCCTCCACCAGCGCTGCAGCGAGCGGCGCGATCCTCTTCGACGCCCACCCGCGGTAGGAGTAGCCCGCGTACGATCCGGCGATCGCGGACACGGCGCCGATGAGCGTCGCGGAGACCTGGTCATCGCCTGCTCGTCGAGCAAGTGCGTACGCCCCGGCGGCGCCCGCAGCGATGCGTCCGGCCAGCACCGGCGGAATCAACCGGGACGGAGTCGACGGCAACTTGTCGGCGACGAGCTCACCCGCGATAGCGACCACCCCGACGCCTGTGGCCAGCCGCTCGTAGTGAGTCCCGTCGAAATACGTCATCAAAAAAGTGCCGATACCGACGGAACTGCGAAAACCGCTTGCCTTGCCGACTGCCGCAGACCGAACGGCGGAACGAAGCGTTGGTGTCATCCCTCGAGTATCCCCTCGCCGCCGCCGCCGCGGTGTCCGAACACCGTGTTAGCGTGTGGCGTCTTCGGGGGGAGCGGGAATCAGATTGAAGAAGCAGTTACTACGCACGGCTATTTTCTTGGGGTTGCTGTACGCGGCTGTCGCTGTGCTGCCGACGTTGGGGCCGGATGCTCCCGGTAGGTACGAAGGCGTCGCGGCCGCACCGACAACCACCACTGCGCGCACGACCGGGGTTCCAACACCGACGACACCTCGTCCGACCCTGCCGCCGGGCTTTCCGTCGAGGGAATTTGCGCCGCCGGAGATCGAGGTGTCGGAGGGTGATCCGATTCCGATCGACACCATCTACGGGCTCAGCTACACGGTGCCCGGGGATTGGCGGTTCATGCGAGGCGGCGTGATGGGGTGGGAAGGAGCTGAGGGGTCCGTAAGGTTCGGCGATATAGCCGACTAGGGGTACGACTACTGCCCGGAGTTTCGCGATGGGGCAACAAAAGCGGACACGGGAATTACTGGCCGACACGGCGTCGATATACCCTCGGCTGCATACGAAGTCAGCCGTTCGGCGGAGCTAATTTTCAGGGATGAACCCGCGGATTCCGTCGTAATCGAGTACTCGGAACCGATGGATCTGACAATCGACGGTGCCACCGCTGTTCGCTACACCGTGACGGCGTCGAACCTTGCCCAGAAGTACGATTGCGACCCGACCGAAGCGACATTCGACGTAGTCGCTACGCAGGGATATTCGAACGCGACCGTCGCCGTGTTCATGGTTCTGGCAGAGAAGCATAAGACCGGCTTTGTCGCTTCCGAGACGGTCGAAGACATCGTATCCAGTCTTCGGCGAACTGACCGATGAGGAAGCAGTTATTACGCACGGCTGTGTTCTTGGGGTTGCTGTACGAGGCTGTCGCCGTGCTGCCCACGTTGGGGCCGGAAGCTCCTGGGAGGTACGAAGGCGTCGCGGCCGCACCCACAACCACCACTGCCCGCCCGACCGGGGTTCCAACACCGACTACACCTTCTCCCACATTGCCTCCGGGATTTCCGTCGATGGAATTCCCGCCTCCGGAGATCGAGGTGCCGGAGGGTGATCCGATCAGAACTCGACACCGCACGTAGCGACCACGCGTCGCTCACCGACAGACTGGCCACGACGAAACGGCGCGACCGCAAGTCCCTCGAACCTGCCGTCGACGACACGCGACTACGGGAAGCCCGCCTCGCCCGTCAGGTCCGCGACACTCAACGCGCTGCACAGGACGCCGCTGGCCGTGTGCGGGCCGAAACCAGTGAATGGCCCGCGATCACGGCACGCGCCGCCGACC
>NZ_JBAWFH010000553.1:0-8214 GCF_049591685.1 Rhodococcus sp. (in: high G+C Gram-positive bacteria)
AGTCCAGCCTGCGGCGCTCGCCGCGGCGGCT
This sequence comes from Rhodococcus sp. (in: high G+C Gram-positive bacteria), assembly GCF_049591685.1. GTDB lineage: Bacteria > Actinomycetota > Actinomycetes > Mycobacteriales > Mycobacteriaceae > Rhodococcoides. The sequence continues at coordinate 32 of NZ_JBAWFH010000553.1, forward strand.
GCCGTCGTCGGGATCGCAGTGGGCGGCGGCGCCGTACTCGGTGCGACTGTCATAACAGACCGACCGGTGACCGGCCCCCCGGGAACTCTCGGCGCGTACGAGCAGATCGACTTCACCGGCACCCCGTCGGGAATCGAGATCGAGGGCGGTTTGGTGCCGCACACGTGGGGCACCGAAACGGTACTCGAGGTGGACGGCGTGCCCGAGCTGGGCTCGTACGAGGTCTACGTGCTCGAGCAATCTGGAGCGGCACTCGCGTCGGGCAGTTTTCTCGGTAGCTCGCTGACCATCGACTGCCGAATGAACGCCGCTGTCATGCGCTCCGACGTCAGCGGTATCGAAATTCGGAACTCCGACGGATCGGTGCTCGCAAAGGCAGCCGTACCGAAGGCGCTCTAGCCTGCTGTACCGAAGGCGCTGTGATCGCCCACCAACCGGTTCGGTGGCGACTGTCAGGTCCAACAACTATTCGCTCTCTCGAGACAAACCAGCATCGGTGACTGTTCAATCACCTCTATGACCTCAGCGGTGCCACGCCCTCTCCTCCGGCCCGCGGTGGACCCGGACAGAGCGCGTGACCCCAGCGGCGGCGAGGCGGCCCTCGGCTGGCACGCGCTCGTCGAGGCCCAACCGCGGCATGCGGGGATGGTCGTCGAAGCCGACGTCCGGATACCCATGAGCGATGGGGTTGTTCTTCGGGCATACGTCTTCCGCCCCGCGGACGCGTCGGGACGAGCAATCGCAGGCCCCTTCCCGACCGTCCTCAACATCACCCCATACAACAAGCTGTTGATCAAAGGGGTCGACACCCTTCTCGAAGCGCCGCTGATCGGGCCGCTTCTGCGCAGGTTCTCGCGCAGCGTCGACTTCTCCGGCACTCGATTCGAGGGCATCACCGAGTTGACCAGAGTCGTGGCGGGCGGCGCGGCCGATCTGCTCTCGGTCAACCGCCACCTCGTTCGCAGCGGTTACGTGCAGCTCATCGTCGACGTGCGAGGAACCGGTTCCTCCACCGGCACGTGGGACATCCTCGGGCCGCGCGAGCAGCAGGATTCACTCGAAACGATCGACTGGGTGCTGGCGCAGCCCTGGTGCAACGGCCGCGTCGGCATGGCCGGCATCTCGTACTCGGCCATCAACTCGTTGCAAGCGGCCGCCAAGAAACCTGCGGGGCTCGACGCGGTGTTCGCCGTCGAGGGCTCGGTGGACATCGTGCGTGAAATCTTCGCAACGGGCGGCGCGCCGTCACTGTTCATCCCCCTGTGGCTGACCACGGTCAACGGCCTCAAATGGGTGCCCTCGCTGCGGGATCTCGACGTCGCCGACTGGCTGCGCGACCGACTGCGCTCCCCCGCCACCAACCTCCTCGACCTCGCCCGCGGATTTTTCACCGGCGGCGACACCAGAATCTACGACGATCCGTACCACGACACCATCGACGCCGATATCGAGGACATCACCGCACCGACCTTCGTCTACGGCTGTTGGCACGACATCTTCGGAGGGTCCGCGCCGGATGTCTACAACCGGCTCGAACTCGAACGCGGTCACAAACAACTGCTGGTGGGCGACGGCTACCACGGCAATCCCGGGGTCGGATTCGGCCAACCCGGCTTCCCACCACGCCTCGACGTCCTCGAACGCGCATGGTTCGACCGATGGTTGCGCGACGAGGACAACGGCATCGAGCGGTACGGACCGGTGACCCTCCGACAACAGGGCGGCGGGTGGGCCGCGCACGGACGATTCCCCGCCCCGCAGGCGCTCCCGACGCGTCTGTATCTGTCGGCGGCGGCGTCGGGGACCTCGCCCCACGCCCGCGGCGACGGTTCCCTCGGCACCAGGCTCGACGGCTCACATGGCGTGTTCGGGGTGCGTCCGTCTCTCTGGTCGACGGTTTCCAGAGACACCACCCAGGTTCTCGCCGGCGTGACGGCCGCGCTCGGTGGAGGGTTCACCTACGACAACCGGTTCGCCGAGAAGGGCGCAGTCGGGTTCACCACACCCGCTGCCCACGCCGACACCGTCCTGTCGGGTCCGATGAACCTGCACCTCCGCGTCGTGTGCCATGCCCCCGAAGCACTGTTCGCCGTCATGATCTGCGACGTGGCACCGAGCGGGAAATCGACGGTATTGACGAACGGCGCACTGCTCGCCTCCCGCAGAGCCGTCGACGACGCACGGTCTCTCTTCGCGCCGAACGGCGACTACACCAGGCCGAACCACCCGTTGACCGAGGACACCCTCCTGCCGGTTCCGCTTGGGGTGGCAATCGAACTCGACATCGACCTACTGTCCACCGAGGCACTCCTTGTCGCTGGTCACCGCCTCCGCGTCGACGTGTTCGCGGCCAACGCCCCGCGGTTCATGCCGATCCTGCCCGATCTCATCCGTACCCGCGGCGCCGCGCAGGACATCACCATCGACCCCGAACACCCCAGCTACCTCGTCGCACCCCTCCTCGGCGAACCCGGCTGGTGAAAGGACACACATGCTCACGCGCACCGGTTTTGCACCGGCCAACGAGATCGACATCGCCTACGAGGACATGGGCAACCCCGAAGATCCCGTGGTCCTGCTCATCATGGGACTGAGCGCCCAGATGACGCTGTGGCCCCGTGACTTCTGCGGGCGCATCGTCGAGCACGGATTCCGCGTCATCCGATTCGACAACCGTGACATCGGGCTGTCGACGAAGATGGACGGCCAGCGCATCGAGGGATCGACCCTGCTGCGGCTGCTGCGTACCGAACTCGGAGCGTCGAGCCGCGTTCCGTACACACTGAAGGACATGGCCGCGGACACCCTCGGCCTGCTCGACTACCTCGAGATTCCCCGCGTCCACGTGGTGGGGGCATCGATGGGCGGCATGATCGCGCAGGTGTTCGCGGGCCTCAACCCGGACCGCGTGCTCAGCGTCGGCGTCATTTTCTCCAGCACCAACGAGGCATTCCTCCCGCCTCCCGATCCTCGGGCGCTGATACCGCTGATGAAGGGTCCGGGACCCGGCGCTTCGCGCGAGGAGATCGTCGCGCATTCGGCCAACACCCGACGCATCATCGGGAGCCCGGCGTATCCGACGTCGATGGACGAGCTACTCGTCACCGCGGGCGAGATGTACGACCGAAACTACAACCCGGCGGGCGCGATCCGGCACATGGCGGCCGTCACCGGCACCGGCAGTCTGCGTCGCATCGCCGCCCGCATCACCGCGCCCACCGTCGTCGTCCACGGGCGCGCCGACCGCTTGATGCGGCCGAGTGGAGGCAAGGCCGTCGCCCGCGCGGTCAGGGGTTCCACACTGCACCTCATCGGCGGCATGGGCCACGACCTGCCGCGACCGCTGTGGGACGAGATACTGGGCGAACTGACGAGCAATTTCGCGCGAGCCTGAACACGACAAAGCCGGCCCCCGATAACGGGGGCCGGCTTTTCGGCTGTTCCGAGAGGCTTACGCTTCTGCGCCGTCCTCGAGGAGGTTGCGCGTACGAGCCGGATCAACGGGGATTCCCGGTCCGGTCGTGGTCGAGACGGTGACCTTCTTGACGTAGCGGCCCTTGGCGGAGGACGGCTTCACACGGAGGATCTCGTCGAGTGCAGCACCGTAGTTCTCCACCAGCTGGGTGTCGTCGAACGACGCCTTGCCGATGACGAAGTGCAGGTTGGCCTGCTTGTCGACGCGGAAGTTGATCTTTCCGCCCTTGATCTCGTTGACGGCCTTGGTCACATCGTTGGTAACGGTGCCCGTCTTCGGGTTCGGCATCAGGCCACGCGGTCCGAGGACACGGGCGATACGGCCGACCTTGGCCATCTGATCGGGGGTGGCGATCGCTGCGTCGAAGTCCAGGAAGCCGCCCTGGATGCGCTCGATCAGATCTTCTGCTCCGACGACGTCGGCTCCTGCTGCTTCGGCCTCGACGGCCTTCTCACCAGCGGCGAAAACGATGACCCGAGCGGTCTTGCCGGTGCCGTGGGGAAGGTTGACGGTGCCGCGAACCATCTGGTCCGCCTTGCGGGGATCGACGCCGAGACGAACGGCGACCTCCACGGTGGGGTCGAACTTGCTGGAGGCGGTGTCCTTGGCCAACTTGGCAGCCTCGAGAGGCGTGTACAGGTTGTCTGCGTTCACCTTTGCGGCCTGCTCGAGGTAGGCCTTACTGCGCTTTGCCATGTGTTGCTGTCCTTTGTGAGTTCAGAAGTGGTTGTCGGGCCTGGCCGGCCCTCCCACGTGGTGTTTCTTGCTCGAACCGCAGGCCGTGCACCTGCGTCACGGGCGTCGGAGCTGTCAGCCCTTGACCGTGATGCCCATCGAACGAGCAGTACCGGCGATGATCTTCGCGGCCTGATCGATGTCGTTGGCGTTGAGGTCTTCTGCCTTGGTCTTGGCGATTTCGCGCACCTGATCCATGGTCACCGTGGCGACCTTGGTCTTGTGCGGCTCGCCCGAGCCCTTCTCGACACCGGCAGCCTTGAGCAGCAGCTTGGCGGCGGGAGGGGTCTTGAGCTTGAAGTCGAACGTGCGGTCTTCGTAGACCGAGATCTCGACCGGCACGACGTTTCCGCGCTGCGACTCGGTCGCGGCGTTGTACGCCTTGCAGAACTCCATGATGTTGACGCCGTGCTGGCCCAGTGCGGGGCCGACGGGAGGAGCAGGGTTGGCCATTCCTGCCTTGATCTGAAGCTTGATGATCCCGGCCAGCTTCTTCTTCTTCGGGGGCATTTCTTTTTCCTTGTATTCGCTCGGGTTTCTTGCGGTAACTACTGCAAGTGTGTGCGGCCCACTGGGTCGGCCGACTTAAATCTTGGAGACCTGCGTGAAGCCCAGTTCGACCGGAGTCTCGCGGCCGAAGATGGACACCAACACCTTGAGCTTCTGCTGCTCGGCGTTGACCTCGCTGATGCTCGCCGGCAATGTCGCGAACGGGCCGTCCATGACGGTGACGGACTCGCCGACCTCGAAATCGACCTCGATGGTGGGCTTCGACGTGTTCTCGGACGTGGTGTCGGAACCCCCTGCGGCCTTTGCGTCCTTCTTCTGACCCTGCTGCGGCATCAGGAACTTGACGACCTCGTTGATGGTCAGAGGCGACGGCCGCGACGTGGCGCCGACGAATCCGGTGACACCGGGGGTGTTGCGCACAGCACCCCAGGACTCGTCGTTGAGCTCCATCCGGACCAGGATGTAGCCGGGCAGAACCTTGCGGTTGACCTGCTTGCGCTGGCCGTTCTTGATCTCGGTGACCTCTTCGGTCGGGACTTCGACCTGGAAGATGTAGTCACCGACGTCGAGATTCTGGACACGGGTCTCGAGGTTGGCCTTCACCTTGTTCTCGTAACCGGCGTAGGAGTGGATGACGTACCAGTCGCCGGGCGCGCGGCGCAGCGCAGCCTTCATCTCGGCAACGGGATCCTCGGACTCGGCGGTGACGTCGACGCCTGGCTCGGCTTCTGCGTCCTCGGCGGCGGCAACCTCATCTGGTGCGTCGTCGCCAGCGGCAGCAGCGACGTCAGCGGCAATGGCCTCGTCGGTCTCGCGGTCCTGAGCGGCCTGCTCCGCCTCGAGGCCCTGTTTGGTCGCCTCGACATCGGCGTCGAATGCGGCCACTTCGGTGGCGTCGTTGTGCGGCGTGCTCACAGCAGGCACCCTTTCTGTCGTTTGAAGCATGGTGTGGAGATCATCGAGAGCGAACAAGCGTCAGCCGAACAGCCATTCGATACCGCGGATGAACGCCAGATCGGCACCGCTGATGAACGCGACCATGAACGCCACAAACACCAGCACGACGCTCGTGTACGTGACCATCTGCTTACGGTTGGGCCAGATGACCTTGCGCAGCTCGGCGATGACCTCACGGAGGAACTTGCTCAGGCGCTTGAAGATGTTCATTCGCTTGGGCTCGCCGGCGGTGTCGGACCGAGTGGCCACCGACGTGCGGGCAGGCGCAGCCTTGGTGATGGACACCTTGTCCGCCGACGAATCGCTGGAACCGGTACGTGCACGACGTGCCGTTCGCTTGCCTGAGGGACGAACCACTCCGGCAGAAGGAGCGGGGGTATCCGACGTCGAGGACTCCGACGGCGAAGGATCTGACGGCGACGAATCCGGCGTCGATGGGATACCGGACTGGCCGTCGCGCTTGTCGCGCTCCTCGCTCACCCGTCGTTCCTCTCAGTAGCTGACACCGTTGCCGTCCTCGCATCGAGGCGAGGACCCGGCAACATGGGCAGGGGCGACAGGACTTGAACCTGCAACCTACGGTTTTGGAGACCGTTGCTCTACCAATTGAGCTACGCCCCTTCGGCCCCATCCGAATCGAATCGGACCGTCCTGCGCTCATACGACATACGCACTACCTCGAAGATTCCCCGAAGAGAACCTCGGCAGCGCGCAGCGCCGAACAACCACAGAAATCTCAGTGTACTGCACTGGTTGTGGAACCCCGAAATCCCGCCCACACGAGCTGGGCCGGAGTCCACCGGTCAAGCCAGGCGGACGGTCGCCGTGGCTCGGCCGAAGATCTTCTTGCCCTCGGACTTCGCCGTGATGGCAATGACCGCGGACTTCGTCTCCGGATCGATGGATTTGATTTTGCCGCTGTACTCGACCGATGCGGCCGAATCCGCAGGCACGTACACGGACGATGTGAACCGCACGTTGTATTCGGTGACCGCACCAGGATCTCCGAGCCACGACGTGACGAAGCCGGCCCCGAGACCCATCGTCAGCATGCCGTGGGCGATGACGTTGTCCAGACCCGCGAGCTTGACGACCTCGTCGCTCCAGTGGATCGGATTGGGGTCACCGGAGACACCGGCGTAATTGACCAGATCGCCGCGCGTCAGCTTGACCACACGCTCGGGCAACTCGTCGCCGACGGAGACATCCGCAAAATTACGAAGCGCCATGCATGATCACTTCCTTGACTGCGTGGGCGATGTTCTCGTCGACTTCGCCGCCGGTACGGGCAACGAGAGTGGTCCACGTGGTCTGCACCAACTCGCCGTTCTGGTCGGTCACGATGTTCTTGGTGGTGATGATGTCACTACCACTCATCTGACGGAACGATTCGAGAAAGACCTCGCACGACAGTTCGTCGCCGACCGCAATCGGCTTGTGGAACTGGAGACGCTGATCCGTCTGGAGAATCTGACTCGGGTCGTACCCGGTGATGAATTCCTTGAACATCCGCGACTGCGCGATGATGCCGACCAGGGAGATGAACGTCAGCGGCGCTAGCAGTCCGTCGTATCCGAGGCTCTTGGCGGCAGCATCGTCGTGGTGCGCCGGATGCCAGTCCTGCACCGCGCGCGCATACTCGCGCACCTTCTCGCGGCCCACTTCATAGGCGTGATCCACCTTGTAGTGGTGACCCACCATGGCTGCGGCGTGCGCCGCCGGATCCTGCACGACCTCGGGATCCTGCACTGATTCGGACACGCGGATGGTTTACCTTGTCTACCCAGGACGCAAACACGCGTCAGGGCATGGGATGCACCTGACGCGTGGCGTCGACCGAACGAGAACCTGCAGCCGAGAGGCTCGCTACTAGCGAGACTCGCGGTGCGCGCGATGCGTTCCGCAGTTCGAGCAGAACTTCTTCAGCTCGAGGCGGTCGGGATCGTTGCGACGGTTCTTCTTCGTGATGTAGTTACGGTGCTTGCAAACCTCGCAGGCCAAGGTGATCTTGGGCCGCACATCGGTGGAGGAGGCCACTGGATGCCTACTTTCGGGTAAATCTGATCCGGTTAATCAGGACTGTGCATTCATCTTGTGTAGCGGTGACCGGACTTGAACCGGCGACGCAACGATTATGAGTCGTTTGCTCTACCAACTGAGCTACACCGCCTCAGGTGCTCACCCCTACACCTTCGCACTAAAGAAGGCGCCGACGCGAACTATCCAATCCAGCGAGCCCCCTAACGGAATCGAACCGTTGACCTTTTCCTTACCATGGAAACGCTCTACCGACTGAGCTAAGGGGGCGATCGACTGCGGGTCTGGCCGTTCCGCAGGCTTTACTTCCGGCGCACGAACTATCCGTGCGCTGAAGCCTTCAAGAGGTTACACAGTACGGGCGCCGAGTACCAAATTGCATGCTCAGCGACCCGACGGGTCTCCCCTTCACAGTGAAAACCCCAGCGAGATTTCTCTCGCCGGGGCTCCACGGGTGGCAGATGTAGGA
>NZ_JBAWFH010000554.1:0-1959 GCF_049591685.1 Rhodococcus sp. (in: high G+C Gram-positive bacteria)
GCGCACGCCACATCGAGCAGGCGGAGGAAGACCTCTCTGCTGCTCGCGCAGCATCCGATTCCGGCAACCCCGAAGAGGCACTCGACTACATCGCCCAGGCCCGTGCGCACCTCAGCGAAGCGGAGAAGCTGGTCGACGCGGTCACCGACCGGCTGTCGCTGTTGCGCGAGGTGAAGGCAAACCCAATCAAGAAGGAACAGGCCGCGCGTTTCACGTTACGAGACGCCCAACAACTCGCTGTGAACCGCGGCATGGTTGCCGAATGGGGATCGGTGTTGGATGCTCAGCTGGCTCGAATCGACCGCGCGAACGCAGCGTTGACCGGCCCGCACCCCGATTACTGGTCTTACCTGCAAGATCTCGACAGCATCGCAAGCTTCATCACCGGAGTGATCGATCGTATGCGCGGTTCGAATCGCTGACGGCCCGCTCACGAACCCGAAGGACTTCGTTGCAACACTTCCGACACCTCGAAGCAGCAGTGATGGAACGGTTGTTCCTCCATCCCCCGCAGCCGGTAGATCCGTCCGGTGATCTCACCGGACTCGCCACCGCACTGGGAGCGACGCTGTACATGCCCGCCACGCGGGACGACCTGGCCGAGGCACTGATAAAGCGCAGCGCCGACGGTGTCTGCTCACTGGTCGTCGATCTCGAGGACGCCGTGGCCGATCACAACCTCGAGGGAGCCATCGACAACGCGGTTGCGACGCTGAACAAGCTCACCGCGGCGGACGTGTTCGGTTCTCTCGTCTTCGTTCGTGCCCGGACCCCGGAACAGATTCGCCGCATCTGCACGTCGTTGACCCCGGGCGCGTCGACGCTGACGGGCTTCGTCGTCCCCAAGTTCACCGCCGCACGCGGAGTCGGTTTTCTCGACGCCATTGCCGAGGGTGAGGTCGCGCTGGGCAAGCATCTGCTCGCGATGCCGGTCCTCGAATCACCCGAGGTCGTCTTCCGGGAGACCCGCGACACCGAACTCGTCGCCATTCGCGCCCTCCTCGACGCGCACCGCGACCGTATCCTCGCCGTTCGAATCGGCGCCACCGACATGTGCGGCATGTTCGGCATCCGCCGAGACCGCGATCTCACCATCTACGACGTCCGCGTCGTCGCCGACGTCATCAGCGCCATCGTCAACCACCTCGGACGCAGCAACGAAGCGGGCTTCGTCATCACCGGGCCGGTGTGGGAGTACTTCGCCGACCACGAGCGTATGTTTCGGCCCATGCTCCGGCAGACACCCTTCGCCGAGCAGGAGGCCGTCCGCTTCCGCCAGCAGCTCGTCAGCCACGACCTCGATGCGCTCCTGCGCGAGGTCGCACTCGACCGGGCCAACGGCATCCAAGGCAAAACCGTCATCCACCCGTCTCATGTTCCCGCGGTCCACGCCCTGTCCGCCGTCACGCACGAGGAGTACCACGATGCGCGCGACATCCTCGAAAGCGAGTCCGGCGGCGTTCGCGCCTCCGGATACCGCAACAAGATGAACGAGCTCGGCCCGCACCGCAATTGGGCTCGTCAGACCATGCTGCGCGCCCACGCGTTCGGCGTCACCAACGAGGGCATCACCTTCGTGGATCTGCTCACGGAACTGGCCGGCCGATGAGCAATCCCACCACCGGAATCATCGTCACGCCGACAACGACGTCGTCGGAATGGTCGGTGGACCAACTCGTCCGCCCGGGTCTGCGCCGCAACCCGCGACGCGCACACCTGCTCGTCTCCGAGGTACTCGGCAAACACATTCCCGTCGAGCCGGCGGTGGTGACCGACGCGGCCAACCGACTCGCCGACCTCGTTCTCGCCGCAGTCGGTGGACTCGACGTCGATGTTCTCGGATTCGCCGAGACAGCAACAGGATTGGGCCACTGCGTCGCGGCCCACCTCGGTGCCCACTGCTACCTGCACTCGACGCGCCGGCACGTACCCGGCACCGACGTGTACGCCGAATTCCAG
>NZ_JBAWFH010000555.1:0-14284 GCF_049591685.1 Rhodococcus sp. (in: high G+C Gram-positive bacteria)
CGCCCGTCCGCCGGCATGCTGCCGTCCGCCGCGCACCCTGGCCCGTCCGCCGCCCACGCTTCTGCGCAGGTTGCGTTCGTTGGCGCAGGTTGCAAAGTGCGCGGTTGCCTGGAACGTGCGCGGGTCAGGCAACGGCAGGCCGCAAGATGGTGCGCGGACGAGGAAGCGCGCTTGCGAGCTCGAAGGCTCGCTCCAGCTTTTCGACGAGCCTCTCGGGGTGTTCGAGATCGGACCACGTCCACCGAACGACGACCCAGCCGTGCGAGCGAAGTGCGTCTTCCCTGTACTTCTCGGCAACGACGGCGTCGCTCGGCGATTGGCCCGGGTTCAGGTATTTCGAGTATTTGACTCTTCCGTCGAACTCACCGATGACGCCGAAGTCTTCGAACACGAAGTCGACCCTGGCGATGAACAGGCCTGCATCGCTGTACAGGTCGACCTGAAGCATCGGGACGGGAAGTCCGGCGTAGTGAATCTGCACTCGGCTTCGCGATTCACCGATGCTTTCGCTGCCTGCGTCGGCGAAGTTCACGGCGCGCTGGGCTTTCACCGTACTTTTCACACCACTGCGTTGGAGTGCCTCCCTGATTCCGTTCATCGTCGCCAGACGTCGGTACAGTGCGGCGTCGATCGCGCACACAGCAGCTTCGAAAGGGAGCGCCTTACACAGATCTGCCACAGTCCGGTCCGGCGAGGTGACGGAGAGGCCGCCAGCGGTGACCACGTCTTGGGGGCTCAGAATCGCAGGGTGAACGTGTCGAGACGTCGTCCTTCTCCCACCGCTGGGCCGTGCGATTGAAAAGTGCGCGCGCTGTAAGTCCGGCGTCCACAAGGGAATTCCATGCAACAGAGCCGCCGATTGATGACTGACGATCAAGTCGCTGCCGGCTGCTGCACGGTGTGCGCGGACCCCGAGAATGTGACGTTCGGAGGCGCTCATCGCTTCGAGCTTCTGCGTCGGCGCAAAAGCTCCTCGACGAATGCGCTCTATCGCGCCGGTTTTCGTCGCGGCTCGAATGTCGGCATCGGTCGAGCCGGCGCGAACGAGGTTGGAGCGAAGCAGTAAGTCCGAGTCCAGGTTCATGCCGTACATGTTGAATCGTTCCGTGGGGCAGCGATAGATGTGGATAACCAGCCTGTGGATGAACGAAATCAGCGTATGCTGACCGACTTTCGCGACGGCTCAGTCCAATCCGCGCGGGTTCCAGCCAACTGCGCAGTTTGCAAGCTGCGCAGTTTGCGGGAAGGTGCGCGGATGGGGGTGGATGAGGCGAGAAGGTGCGCGGAAGGGAGTGGACGAGCCCGCGTGCAGGCGGATCGGCTCGCCCGGCCAGTCAGCTCGCGGACCGACCCCAATCCGCGCAGGTTGCAGCGGTCGGCGCAGTTTGCAAGCTGCGCAGTTTGCGGGAAGGTGCGCGGATGGCGGTGGATGAGGCTGGAAGGTGCGCGGATGGCGGTGGATGAGGCGGGAAGGTGCGCGGATGGGGGTGGATGAGCCCGCGTGCAGTGCGGAGGGGCCGACGCGTCAAAACGCAGGCGGATTGGCTCGCCCGGCCAATTAGTTCGCGGACCGACCCCAATCCGCGCAGGTTGCAGCGGTCGGCGCAGTTTGCAACCTGCGCAGTTGGCGGGAAGGTGCGCGGACGCCGGTGGACGCGTTCAAGGGTCCGCGGACGCTGGTGGACGCGTTCAAGGGTGCGCGGACGCCGGCGGGCGAGGCCGGGGTGCACCGTGTTCGAGTTGGAAAAAAGATCAACCGGCAACCAGCCCTGAAACGCCGAACGCCGCGGCCAGGGGGTGGCAGCGGCGTTGGACGGGTGGGCGGGGGTCAGATGATTTGGCCCCAGCCGTCGACGGATTCGGGTTTGCGGGGTTCGGGGCCGGTGTAGATGGCGGCGGGGCGGACGAGTTTGCCGAGGCGCTTTTGTTCGAGGATGTGTGCGCACCAGCCTGCGGTGCGGCCGCAGGTGAACATTGCGGGCATCATCGCGGTGGGTACTTCGGCGAAGTCGAGGATGACTGCGGCCCAGAATTCGACGTTGGTTTCGATGGCGCGGTCGGGGCGGCGTTCGCGCAGTTCGGCCAGTGCGGCTTGTTCGAGTGCCGCGGCCACTTCGTAGCGGGGAGCGCCGAGGCGTTTGGCGGTTGCACGCAGCACGCGGGCGCGGGGATCTTCGGCGCGGTAGACGCGGTGGCCGAAGCCCATGAGCTTTTCTTTGCGGTCGAGGATGCCTTTGACGAGTCCGCGGGGGTCGTCGGATTTTTCGACTGCTTCGATCATCGGCAGGACGCGTGCGGGTGCGCCGCCGTGGAGCGGGCCGGACATGGCGCCGATGGCTCCGGACAGGGATGCGGCGACGTCGGCTCCGGTGGATGCGATGACGCGGGCGGTGAAGGTGGAGGCATTCATGCCGTGTTCGGCGGCCGATACCCAGTAGGCGTCGATGGCTTCGGTGTGTGCGGGGTCGGGGTCGCCCTTCCACCGCGTCATGAAGCGTGCGGTGACGGTTTCGCACCGGTCGATCTTCTTCTGCGGGACTGCGGGCTGGTAGATGCCGCGCGCGGACTGTGCGACGTAGGACAGTGCCATGACGGATGCGCGTGCGAGCTGGTCGCGGGCGGTGGCGTCGTCGATATCGAGCAGTGGCTTGTATCCCCAGATCGGCGCGAGCATCGCGAGGCCGGCCTGTACATCGACGCGGACGTCGCCGGTGTGGATGGGGAGGGGGAACGGTTCGGCCGGCGGGAGTCCCGGTCCGAAGCGTCCGTCGACGAGCAGCGCCCAGACGTTCCCGAAGGTGACGCGCTTGGACACGAGATCTTCGATGTCGACGCCGCGGTAGCGCAGTGCACCGCCGTCTTTGTCGGGTTCGGCGATGTCGGTGGTGAAGGCGGTGACGCCTTCGAGGCCACTGACGAAGTCTTCGGGTACCTGTTGAACAGCCATGCCTGTGGACTCTCCTCGTAGCGTCACTGCCCGATCGAGCCACGTTCGGGCTTGTTTGAGGAGAAACTTTAGCTGGTCGTACTCGGGGGTAGCGTCTGGGTTCGTGCCGAACGACAAACCAGCTCTCGCCGACATGCGCGTCGATTACACGGAAGACGCAGACCTCGACATCGAACGGGTTCGCGACGGTTGGCTGCCGGTTGCGCAGGACTGGTTGGCCGATGCCGTCGCTGCGCATCTTCCGGAGCCGAACGCTGTGGTGTTGGCGACGGTCGATGCGGCGGGCCGCCCGTCGACCCGCACGGTTCTGTGCAAGGGCCTCGATGCCGCGGGTGTCGTGTTCTATACCAACTACGACTCCGACAAGGGGACGCAGTTGACGCGTACCCCGTATGCGTCGGTGACGTTCCCGTGGATAGGGATGGCGCGTCAGCTGACCATTCGCGGCGTCGCCGAAAAGGTGTCCGCGGAGACGACGGCCGAGTATTTCGCGTCGCGGCCGCGTGGGTCGCAGTTGGGGGCGTGGGCGTCGCAGCAGTCGCGCCCGATCGGGTCGCGTGCGGAACTCGAGCGTGCGCTCGACGAAGTCACCCGCAGATTCGACGGGCTGGAGGTGCCGGTTCCGCCGAACTGGGGCGGCTTCCGTGTGGTGCCCGATACCGTCGAGTTCTGGCAGGGCCGAACCAGTCGGCTGCACAACAGGATTCGTCTGGTTGTCGGTACCGGTGAGGTGGAGCGTCTCCAACCGTGAGCAGGCTGCGCGGTGTTCTCGCCGATACGACTCCACTGAAGACTCCGGCGTATCGACGGTTGTGGGTCGCCAATATCGTGACGGTCATCGGTGCTCAGCTGAGTATCGTGGCTGTGCCGCAACAGGTTTTCCAGATCACTCTGAGTTCGGCGTTCGTCGGGTTGACGGGTGTGTTCGCGCTGGTTCCGCTCATCGTGTTCGGGCTGTGGGGTGGTGCGCTGGCCGACGTGATGGATCGACGCACTTTGCTGATGATCACCACGGGCGGTCTGATCGCGACGTCTGCACTGTTCTGGTTGCAGGCGTTGCTCGAGCTGAACAATGTGTGGGTCATTCTGGTGTTGTTGGCAATTCAGCAGGGCTTCTTCGCGGTCAATCAGCCCACGCGGAGCGCCATCCTGCCTCGAATTCTGCCGGGCAGTCAGCTTCCGGCGGCGAACTCGCTGAACATGACGGTGTTCAGTTTCGGCGCGATCGCGGGTCCGCTCAGCGCGGGCATTCTCATTTACTACATCGGGCTCGAGACGCTGTATCTGATCGACACGATTGCGTTGTTCGCGACGCTGTGGGCGGTCGTCAGGTTGCCGGCGATTCCGCCGTCCAGGACGGGGCAGCGGGCCGGATTGCGTTCGGTGTTCGAAGGTTTCGCCTATCTGGCCACGCAGAAGGTGCTTTTGGCGTCGTTCGTGGTGGACATCATCGCCATGGTGTTCGGTATGCCGCGCGCACTGTTTCCTCAGATAGCGCACGAGAGCTTCGGTGACCCGGTGTCGGGCGGACCGGTGCTGGGCATGTTGTTCGCCGCCATGTCGGCAGGCGCCGTCATCGGCGGTGTGTTCTCGGGGTGGCTCCCGCGGGTGCAGCGTCAGGGGCGCGCGGTGTTGATCTGCATCGTGGTGTGGGGCGGAGCCATGATCGGGTTCGGCGTTGCCGTCGGGTTCGCTACCGACGGAATGACCTCGCTCGCGCTGTGGTTCGCGCTGGCGTTCCTCGCGTTGGGCGGCGGTGCGGACATGGTATCGGCGGCGTTCCGTTCGACGATGCTCCAGCAGGTGGCGACCGACGAGATGCGAGGTCGCCTGCAGGGTGTGTTCATCGTCGTGGTCGCCGGTGGTCCGCGGATCGGTGACGTTCTGCATGGAGCGGCGGCTGCTTCGGTGGGAACGGCGGCGGCCGCGGCGGGCGGCGGCGTCCTCGTTGTCATGGGAGTTTCGATCGCGGCTTTGGCACTTCCGGCATTCATCCGATACCGAGTCGGGGCCGTGGTGAAGAATGACGGCCATGGCTGATCCACAGAACTACGAACTCCGCAGCGGCAAGTACCGGGCCGAGGTCGCGTCCACGGGTGCAGGGTTGCGGCGGCTCGAGTTCGACGGCTCGCCGATGACCGAGACGTGGGAGATCGGCACCAAGCCGCCGCTGTCGGCGGGGCTCGTCCTCGCCCCGTGGCCGAACAGGATCGCCGACGGCACGTTCACGTTCGGTGGCGCCGAGCACAGGCTCGAGATCACCGAGCCCTCGCGGAACAACGCGAGTCACGGCTTCGTACGCCGGGTCGCGTGGACGCTCGTCGATAGATCGGCCTCGCGCGTCGAACAGACGGTGGAGATAGGAACGCACGAGGGATGGCCGTTCGCACTGACGGTCGAGGTGGTGCACGAGGTCACCGACGACGGACTCGTCGTGACGGCCACCGCGAAGAACACCGGTGGCACGGCCGCGCCGTACGGGATGGGCTTTCACACGTTCGTTCGCGTCGGCGATGTTCCGTTGGACGAGTGCACGCTCGAGATCGCTGCGGGTACGCGGCTGGAACTCGATGCGGTGCGGAACCTGCCCACGGGGCCGTCGGTACCCGTCGAGGACACCGATTTCGATTTCCGGACGCCGAAGCCGCTGAAGGATGTCTGGCTGGATACGCCGTTCAGTGCCGAGATCCCCGACGTGGACGGCAAGGCGCGCCACATTCTGCGTGCCCCGGACGGTCCGGCGACGGTTCTGTGGACCGACCGCGAGTTCGACTGGGTTCAGGTGTTCACCGCCGATCCGGCCCACGATCAGGCTTACCCGGATCGCGGACGCGCACTGGCCGTCGAACCCATGACGTGCCCGCCCGACGCTTTCAACTCGGGTATCGACATGTTGGTTCTCGAGCCCGGCGAATCGTGGACCGGTGCATGGGGAATGGAGTACCGGCCATGACGATTCTGGTGTGCGGCGAAGCGTTGGTGGACCTGGTGCCGGTGCACGAGGGGCCGTTGCTGTCCCCGAAGTTGGGCGGTGGGCCGTTCAACGTCGCGGTCGCGCTCGGACGGCTGGGCACGCCTGCAGCTTTCTTGTCCCGGGTATCGACGGACCCGTTCGGTGATCGGATTTTGGCTCGGTTGCGCGATGCAGGCGTCGACACGTCGTTCGTTCAGCGCGGCGCGGAGCCGACCACGCTTGCGCTGACGACGCTCGCCGACGACGGCAGCGCGCAGTACTCGTTCTACGCCGACGGCACCGCGGACCGACTGGTTCAGGACCCGGGCGATCTGCGCGAGGACATCGACGTGTTGTCGTTCGGCACGTTGTCGTTGCTGTACGAGCCGGGTGCGTCGATGTATGCCGAGTTGCTGCATCGCGCGCACGCGGCTGGGAAGCTGACGATGCTCGACCCCAACATCAGGCCTGCGGCGATCGACAGCACGAGCGGCGACATCACCGCCGACGGCTTCCGGCGCCGGTTTCGGTCGTGGTTGCCCGCCGTCGACATCCTCAAGGTGTCGGAGGACGATTCTCACTGGTTGGGACAGGGTGAGGAGGGCACGACCGTCGACGACTGGTTGGGCGCAGGCGTCACGGCGGTGGTCATGACGCGCGGCGGTGACGGCCTGTCGGTGTTCACCGCGTCCGGCGAGCACAGCGTGCCGGGGGTCGCCGTCGATGTGGTCGACACCATCGGTGCTGGTGACACCGTCCACGGCGCTCTACTCGACTTTCTCGCGAGAGAGACCATTGTCACATCGTCCGCGCTGCGAGAGATGAACGAGGAAGATTGGCACAGAGCATTGAGGTTCGCCGCACGCGCCGCTGCCATCACGGTTTCGCGACCGGGTGCGGACCCTCCGTGGGCGTCCGAGGTGCCGAGAGACTAGTTTCTCTATCGACGTAAAGAATGTGTTCGTTCAAAGACAAGTGTCCGTTACAAGAGTTCGAGAGGGACCATTCGTGCCCGCTGAGAATGACGCCAAAGCCACCCTCACCTATCCCGGTGGCGTTCACGAGATGTCCATTGCCAAGGCGACCGAGGGCAATGACGGCATCGAACTGGGAAAGCTGCTGGCTGAGACCGGTTACACGACCCTCGACGGTGGTTTCGTCAACACCGCTTCGACGAAGTCGGCGATCACCTACATCGACGGCGCCCAGGGCATCCTGCGGTACCGCGGTTACCCGATCGAACAGCTTGCAGGCAAGTCCTCGTTCATCGAGGTCAGCTACCTGTTGATCTACGGAGAGCTGCCCTCCGAGGACCAGCTCGAGACTTTCACCGACCGTATCCGTCGGCACACGCTGCTACACGAGGACCTCAAGCGGTTCTTCGACGGGTTCCCGCGGAACGCGCACCCGATGCCGGTGCTCTCGAGCGCGGTCAACGCGCTGTCGGCGTACTACCAGGATTCGCTGGATCCCAACGACCCCGAGCAGGTCGAGCTGTCCACCATCCGCCTTCTCGCGAAGTTGCCGACCATCGCGGCGTACGCCTACAAGAAGTCGGTCGGCCAGCCGTTCCTGTACCCGGACAACTCGAAGAGTCTCGTCGAGAACTTCCTCCGCATGACGTTCGGTTTCCCCGCGGAGCCGTACGAGATCGATCCGGAGATCGTCAAGGCGCTCGACATGCTGCTCATCCTGCATGCCGATCACGAGCAGAACTGTTCGACGTCGACCGTTCGGCTGGTCGGATCATCGGACGCCAACCTCTTCACGTCCATTTCCGGTGGCATCAACGCACTGTGGGGCCCGCTGCACGGCGGCGCCAACCAGGCCGTCCTGGAAATGCTCGACAAGATCAAGGCCGAGGGCGGCGACGCCACCGACTTCCTGCGTCGAGTGAAGAACAAAGAAGACGGCGTCAAGCTCATGGGCTTCGGACACCGCGTCTACAAGAACTTCGATCCGCGCGCAACCCTGGTCAAGGAGACCGCGCACACGATCCTCAGCAAGCTGGGCAACGGTGACGAACTGCTCGACATCGCGCTCAAGCTCGAGGAAACCGCACTCACCGACGATTACTTCGTCGAGCGGAAGCTGTACCCGAACGTCGACTTCTACACGGGCCTGATCTACCGCGCGATGGGCTTCCCGCCGCGTATGTTCACCGTGTTGTTCGCGATGGGTCGCCTCCCCGGCTGGATCGCGCACTGGCGCGAGATGCACGAGGACGCCAATGGCAAGATCGGCCGTCCCCGTCAGATCTACACCGGTTACACCGAGCGCGATTACCAGGATCTCGCCTCGCGCTAGTTCCGCCGCAGAACGTCGATGCCGCCGGTCCCGAAAGGGGCCGGCGGCTTCTCTTTACGGCCCAACAAGCAGTTCCGTTTCGGCGTGGGCGATGAACCACCGTTCCCATGTCGACGGCGACCACCCGCGTTCCCGGGTGAGCCGCAGCCACACGCTTCGAGCGGTCAGCATCCACATCGCGTCGACGACGGTGTCCGACGGTGGAGCCGCGAGGATGAGTTCCGTCGCCCAGCGAACTTCGTTCCACCGCGTGTGCTCGCGCTCGGCCAGCCGCTGAGCGGCAACCCCGTCTACGACCGCGGCCTGGTCGAGGACGTGCTGTATGGCTGCCGAACGCTCGTGTGCACCTCGTAGCCAGTGGGCACCGGCGGCGAGCCGTTCGTCGAAGTCGCCGTCGGCCATTTTCTTGTACTCGGGTAGTTCCCGGACCGCGGTGTTCGCGCCGTTCGAGAGGGCGTCGTCGATGCAACCGTCCAGCAATGCGAGTTTGCCGTCGAATTGCTGATAGACCGTCTGGCGAGTGACTCCAGCCGAGGCGGCTACATCGGCCATGGTCGTCGCGACCCATCCGCGGGTGAGGAACATCGCGTGGGCGGATGCGATCACGGATGCGCGATTGCGTCGAGCGCGTTCTGTCCGCAACTCCGACGAGTAGGTCCTGGGCCGCCTGCACCTCACTATGACCGGCGACGGTCCTCCTGTAGTTCTGTGGCACAGCATGTTCGTCGACTCGACCAGCTGGAGTCGCCTGGTTCCCCTGCTCACCGGTTATCGAGTCCATCTCGTGGACGCCCCGTCGTGCGGAGCCAGCGATTCGTTGCGCGCGTCCGCCGACATATCGGCGTGTGCGGACGCCGCTGCCGAACTCGTCGTCGAGCTGCAGAAACGGTACGGCTACGGGCCGGTTGGCTGGGTCGTTGACGCCTCGCCTGGGGTGGTCATATCGGGATGGAACTTGCTGCCCGTCGACCGGATCTGATCTCGAGCCTGGTGGCCATCAGCGCGCCGACTCGACCCGTGGACGCGCAGTTGCGCCGAAAGACTCGACTCCTGCTTCCGCTGTATCGCCTGATCGGCCCGCGGGGCCCGGTACGACGTGCGATCGAAGAAACTATCTTCACCGATCACACTCGAGGCCACGACCTCGACGCTGTGCAGTTCTCGCGCAACGCGCTGAAGCGAAGCGGACGCCGGGCCACCGTAAGGGCAATCGAGACGGCAATTCTGAACCGCACCGACTAACGTCGGGCTGCCGAGGAATTGACGTGCCCGACCCTGTTCGTCACCACCGATGACCGCGGAGAATGGACACCGGAGGAAGCCTGTTCGGTGGTCGCCACCATGGTCGACGCACGAGAAGCTACCGTGCACAACGCCCGAGTGATACCTGCGCTCGAGCAGCCCGAAGCGCTCGCCCGCGCCATTCGCGAGTTCTGGATCGGTATCGCCTCGACGGTGTAGCTCGACAACGAGATCGAAGCTGTGCACCGATTCGGGCGGGAACCGATGCACAACCTCGTTTTCGGCGGGGCGCGGCTAGAACTGGCGACGGTTCTCGAGCACCGGCAACTTTTTCCGGACGGCGTCGACGAGGGCGGTGTCGATCTCGACGGTGAGGAGCCCGGGCGTCGCGTCGAGTTCACCGAGGACGTCTCCGGTGGGGGAGCTGACGACGCTGTGGCCGACGCCCAAGGGTGCGGTTCCGCTGGCGTCGGCAGGCTCGGCTTGGTCGCAGGCTGCGACGTATGCCGTGCAGTCGAGTGCTCGTGCCCGTGCGAGCAGCGACCACTGCTCGATCTTGCCCGGTCCGGATCCCCACGATGCGGGTACGACGACGAGTTGGGCACCCATGTCGCCGAGCTTCTGAAACAGAGCGGGGAACCGGATGTCGTAGCAGGTGGCGAATCCGATGGTGACGCCGTCGATGTCGACGGTCAGCGGGTCCGTTCCGGGGGCGACGGTGTCGGACTCGGCGAATCCGAAGGCGTCGAACAGGTGGATCTTGTCGTAGTGCGCGTCGGTGGACGGCCCAGTCACCAGCAGTGTGTTGCGCACGCGGCCCTCGTCGGCTGGGGTGAACATGCCGGCGACGATCGTGATGCCGACGCTGTGGGCGATGTCGCGGACGGTGTCGGCCCACGGTCCGTCGACGGGTTCGGCGATTCCGCGGATGGGTCCACCGAAGCAGCGCATCATGGCCTCGGGAAACACGACGAGCGAGGACCCTGCGTCCTTGGCTGCCTGCGCGTGAGTACCGATGATCTTCAGATTTTCGGATGGTTCGGTGCCGCTGGTGACCTGCGCGAGGCTCACTCGAAGGGTGGTGCTCATCTGCTTCGCTCCTGGTGTCGTGTCGCGTGGGGAGGTATACATAGCGTATGCAACCGGTGTCGGGTAGAGACAGGGCGTATGCATTCGTGCGTGATCAGGTTCTCTCTTCGCCGGCCGCGACGGGCACCTTTCTCAACGAGCAAGAGCTCGCGACGCGAATCGGTGTGTCGCGCACACCCGTTCGCGAAGCGCTCCTGATGTTGCAGGCGGAGGGCCTGTTCGAGATGGTACCCAAGCGCGGTGCGCACGTGCCGGCGATGTCGGGTCGTCAGGATGTCGGGTCGTCAGATCGGCGAACTCATGGATCTGCGCGGTGTGCTCGAGCGGCACGCCGGGACGACGGCCATCAGCGTGGGCGCGCCGCCCGTCATGCAGATGCGTGCGGCTCTCGAGAAGCAGAGTCTGCTGGCCGATGTCGAAACCGAGGATGCTGCAAAACAATTCATCGACCTCGACGGTAGCTTCCATCAGATTCTCGTCGACAGTGCCGGTAGCGAGTTGCTCTCGCGTACCTACGCCGGGTTGCGGGCCCGGCAACTGCGTGTCGGCCTGACGGCCCTCTTCGCGGCGTCCGATCGGCAACGCAACGTGTGCACCGAGCACGAGGCCATCGTCGTGGCCCTCGAGAAGGGGGACGAGGGCCTCGTGCATCGGGCGATCGACGATCATCTCGAGGTCACGCTGCAGATCCTGCTCCGGGCGTAGCGCGGGAGAGCGTCGCGTATTCCTCTTCTTCTGCGCGGTCCGGGTTGCGTCCGAGCGCGAGTCCGATGAGAGTGAGGATGCCGACGATCGACACATAGGCGACGATGAGTTCCCAGCTGTCCGTCCGGTCGAGCAGGAAGACGAAGATCAGAGGGGCCATGGCGCCGCCGAGTACCCCGGCGAGGGTGTAGGCGAGCGAGCTTCCGGTCGAGCGGAGTCGAACGGTGAACTGCTCGGTGACGAACGCGGCCTGGGGCCCGTACATGAACGAATGAAACGCGAGTCCGACGACGACACCCAGGATCAGCAGCGGCAGTGAACTCCCTCCGATGGTGAGGAAGAAGATCGCGGACCATGCGACGCCGCCGACCGCTGCCACGGCGTAGACGAGGCGACGGTTGATGCGGTCGGAGATGGCTCCCGCCAGCGGAATGAGGCCGAGCTGGAAGGCCGAACCGATGAGAATTGCGATCAATACTTCGCTGCGCTCGAAGCCCAGCTTCTGGGTTCCGTAGGTGATCGAGAAGACGGTGAACAACGCGTGGAGGACGTCGGGGGCGATGCGGGAGAGGATTGCCGCGATCAGGGGGCGGCGCTGGGTCTCGAAGACCTCACTGATCGGAGCTTCGGAGCGATCGCCGCTCTCCTTCAGGGCCTTGAACACCGGGGTGTCCTCGAGTTTCAGCCTGATCCACAAACCGAATCCGACGAGTACCGCGGAGAACAGGAAGGCGACGCGCCAGCCCCACGACTCGAACTGCTCCTCGGTGAGCGCCAAGGTCAGGCCGGCGAGAGCACCGTTGGCCAACAGGTTGCCCGCCGGCGGGCCGATCTGTGCGGCGGAGGACCAGAAGCCTCGTTGACGAGGGTTGCCGTACTCGCTGGAGAGCAGGACGGCTCCGCCCCACTCGCCGCCGACGGCGACGCCCTGCGCGAATCGCATCGTCACCAGCAGGATCGGCGCGACGATGCCAATGGTGTCGTAGCCGGGGATCAGGCCGATGGCGAACGTGGTGACGCCGATCAGGAGCAGGGTGATGACAAGTAGTTGTTTTCGCCCGATGACGTCGCCGAGCCGTCCGAAGACGAATCCACCGACCGGGCGCGCGATGTAGCCGACGGCGTAGGTCGAGAAGGCGAGCAGGGTTCCGGTGAGGGGATCGCTCTCCGGGAAGAAGATGATGGGGAAGATCAGGGCGGCAGCCGCCGAGTAGACGGCGAAGTCGTACCACTCCAAAGCCGTCCCGGTCAGGCTAGCGGCGAAGGCTTTCGCCAGGCGTCGCGTGGAGCAAGAATGCGTCACCGGACGTGCTCGGATCGGGAGCCTGGCGGCTGTCGGATGTGGCCGACCCGGCGGCGACCAGTTCGCCGAGCAGTGGAAGGTCGAGATGCGCGATCCCGCCACCGGCAACGCACTGACCTGCGAATACCGCACAATACTCATGCCTTCGCCTATCGGCTGACCAGCACGACGTAGGGTGGAAGCCGTGACGAAGCCAATTATCGAGTTCCAGGCAGGCCCTCCACCCATCGATCTCGTGGTGGTTGATCTGGTCGAGGGCGACGGCGCCGAAGCTGTTGCGGGCGGCAATGTCGAGGTCCACTACGTCGGCGTCGAGTTCGAATCCGGAGAGGAATTCGACTCCTCATGGAACCGCGGCGAGTCGATCAAGTTCCCCCTGCAGGGCCTGATTCAGGGCTGGCAGGACGGAATTCCCGGGATGAAGGTCGGTGGGCGTCGTCAGCTCACCATTCCGCCGGAGCTCGCCTACGGACCTGCCGGCCAGGGCCACCGTCTGTCGGGCAAGACCCTCGTCTTCGTGATCGACCTGCTCGACGTCAAGTAGTTTTCACGTCTCAGCGCATCGCAGGGATGGCAGCACTGGCTGTGCGGCGCGCTCGGAGTAAACGGTTCAGGCGTCTTCGCGATCGCGATCGTCGAGTTCCAACACCAACCGCGCACCGCCGAGCGGACTGTCGGTGAAGTAGGCGCGTCCACCGTGCAGCGCAGCCTGCTGCGCTACGAGTGCCAGCCCCAGTCCCGAGCCGCCCTTGGTGGCGGCCGCGCCGCGGTAGAAGCGCTCGAACACCGACGTGCGCTCGTTGTCGGGTACACCGCTCCCATTGTCGTCCAGGACGATATCGACGCGATTGCCGTCACGGGCGACGGTGATCAGCACCTGTGTCGCGTTACCGTGCCGGACCGCGTTGATGATGGCGTTGTCGAGGGCCAGGCGCAACCCGGCGGGGAGCGCACGCACGACGAGCGTCGGTGCGGCGTCGACCCGTACGTCGAGATCGGGGTTCTGCCGCATCGCGTCCTGCGCTGCCACGTCGCAGATTTCGACGACGTCGACGTCGGTGCGGTCCTTCTCGCTGGACAGCTCGCCCGACGCGAGACGTTCCAGGGCGGATAGTGTCGCCTCCACCCGCCCCTGCGTCCGCTGCAGGTCTTCGAGGATCTCGAACCGCTGCGGAGGTTCCAGGTCGAGTGTGCGCAGAACTTCGATGTCGGTGCGCATCGCGGTCAGCGGGGTCCGCAGTTCGTGAGCGGACACCGCGGCGAAATCGCGTGCGGTGCCCAGAGCCTCGGTGGTGCGCGCCTGCGCGTCGTTGACGCGTTTGAGCATGTCGGCGATGGCAACGGCGAGTTCGTCTGCTTCCCGCACTCCGGTTCTGGTCTCCGGAGATTGCGGCGGACGCGCACTGACCTGGCGGGTGAGCGTCACGAGCGGTTTGACGGCGCGGCCGCCGAACACCCATCCCAGGCCGGTCGACGCCGCCACGGCGGCCAGACCCCCGAAGATGACCCACCGCTGCTGGTCGTCGGTGACCTGCTGAGCTTCGATGGCCGGGACGCCGACCGAGATGACGATGTTGCTGGCCGACACGGCCTCGGACGTGTACACCCGGAACCTGTCGCCGTCGACGTCGACGGTTTCCGAACCCTCGTCGAGCAGAGGCAACTGCGTGGGCGTCGACGCGATGACGACGCCGCCCGTGCTGATGGTGACGGCGAAGGCACCTGAGCTGCCCAGCTG
>NZ_JBAWFH010000556.1:0-2923 GCF_049591685.1 Rhodococcus sp. (in: high G+C Gram-positive bacteria)
CTGCACCGTGACTACCTGATATCTCCTCTCGAGGAACTCATCGCGTACTCGGAAGATCTGCAACTGGTCGGGGTCGATTTCTTCGAAGCCGTGCTCGGAAAATGGCTCGAGCTGGTCGGACGATACGGATCGGCGATGGTCCTGCTCCGATCCCGCGAGGGATACCTCGCGCGCCACCAACGCGGAGAACGCCACGCGAAAACGCTAGAGCGAGCATGGGGCAAAGCCGTCAGAGAGCTCATGGACGTTGAGCACGTCGACGAGTCGCTCTACGAATACGCGTTGGCCCTACGCAATTCAATGCACAACTCCCGCGAGATCCTCGACCTCCTCGGAGTCACCAAGCGATCGCCCGCCCGCCTCGTCCACGACCTCACGACGATCTATCGCGGTACCCTTCGTGGCCTCGCGACCACGACATACCCCTGACGGCAGTTCCTGCTCCGGGCTGGAAGGCCTCCATCGTCCACCTGTGGGCGGGACGTTGACACCGTGTAGGACCGAGTGCCGGTGCAAGACGACGCTGTCTGCGCAAAGGCTGATATCGGGACACCGAAGTCCCACGGCAGTCCCCTACGAATAGAGCTTGTATAGGGCAACTGTTCAACCGATCCGAGAAGCATCTCGTAGGTGCAATTCAAGCACGCTCCCGCCGCGGTGTCTGCGGTGTTCGATGATCCGAACCTCGTGTCGACCGCAGGACTGGTGCCGATGCTCAGGCTCGCGCAGCGGGCCGGTCTAACGGAGTTGGCTCGCGACCGGTTGAGTGTCCCGACGGACAAGGGCGCAAGCGCTGGCGCGAAGGTGATGGCGCTGGTGGCGGGGATGCTCGCCGGGGCGGACTCGATCGACGACATGAACCTGCTCCGCCATGGCGGGATGGGCCGGTTGTTCGACCGGACGTATGCGCCGTCGACGCTGGGATCGTTCCTTCGGGAGTTTCGGTTCGGGCACGTCCGCCAGCTCGACGCCGTCGCCTCCCGCGTCCTGGCGAGCCGTCCTGCGCGTGGTCGACGATCCACGAGAACCGCGGAGCGCGTACCCCGATCCCGAGCGCGGGGCCGTGAGGTATTCGACGCGAAGGTCGTGGCAGAGCGGTTTCACGAGGTGCGCGTGAACGTCGTGGTCAGCGTGCCGATGCCCTCGATCTCGCTCACCAGCACGTCATCCGGGCCGATGAACCGCTTCGGTGTGCGTCGATTGCCGATGCCGGACGGCGTGCCCGAGAAGATGATGTCGCCCGGCAGCAGCGGCGTGACCGCCGACAGCCGCACCAGCAGCTCGGCAATGTCGTAGAGCATCATCGACGTGCGAGAGGACTGCATCCCTTTACCCGACAGGCTGCACGCGATCGCGAGGTCGTCCCGCTCGGCGAACTCGTCGGCAGTCACGAGCCATGGCCCTGTCGGCCCGAATCCGGGGAAGGATTTGCCCAGGCTGAACTGCGGCGACGATCCCTGGAGCTGCGTGATGCGCTCGGAAAGATCCTGCCCGATCGTCAGACCCGCGACATGGTCCCACGCGCTCCCTCTGTCGACTTTGTACCCCTCACGGCCGATCACGACGACGAGCTCGACTTCCCAATCGACGTTGCCCTCGGGGAGTTCGACGACATGGCACTGTCCGACGATCGACGTCGGGAACTTCGTGAAGGTCACCGGCATCTCATCCGGCGGATAGCCCGCTTCGGCCGCGTGCTCGGCGTAATTCAAGCCGATCGCGAATACCTGGCGCGGGCGCGGCACCGGAGCACCGAGAAGTGCCTCATCGAAAGCGGATGCCGGATGCGCTGCGGCATCCGACCCCTCAGCCCACTCGGCGAACGCCGTCCAGTCCTCGAACAACGCCTGCGGGTCTGGGCCGAACCGGCCACCCGACGCCACGGCCACATCGAGCGCACCGGCATCCGTCACCAGCACCGCACGCCCTGCCAGGTTCGCGATCTTCACAGGTCAGGCCTACCAGTCCACGCGCTTCGGGGCGGGCTCGCCGTAGCGCTCTTCCCAGCTGATGACCTTGTTGCGAAGGACACCGAGACCCTGGATCTCTGCCTCGACGACGTCACCGGGCTTGAGGTAGAAGTCGAACGGGTTCGGCTGGATCGCCGCGACTCCGCGGATGGTGCCGGTGCTGATGAGGTCACCCGCGCTGAAGATCTGCGGCGAGTGGTAGGAGATGAGGTGTGGCAGCGTGACGATCATCTCGTTCGTGTTGCCCTTCTGGCGAACATCGCCGTTGACGCGCAACTCCATCGCGAGGTTCTGGTAGTCGGGCACTTCATCGATGGTCACGATGTACGGGCCGATCGGGCAGAAGGTGTCGATCGCCTTCGAGAACGAGAAGACGCCCGATTCCATCTCTTTGCGCTGGATGTCGCGCGCCGAGATGTCGTTGAAGATCGTGAAGCCGGCGATGTGCTCGACGGCGTCTTCGGGGCTGAAGAACTTGCCCGGCTTGCCGATGACTG
This sequence comes from Rhodococcus sp. (in: high G+C Gram-positive bacteria), assembly GCF_049591685.1. Classification (GTDB taxonomy): domain Bacteria; phylum Actinomycetota; class Actinomycetes; order Mycobacteriales; family Mycobacteriaceae; genus Rhodococcoides. The sequence continues at coordinate 2,468 of NZ_JBAWFH010000556.1, forward strand.
CCAGCATCTCGAGCTCGTAGTCCATCTCGCGGGTGAGCTGGTCGGGGTAGACGATTTCGTCGTCCGGGCCGATGATGGCGTCGATGTTCTGGAAGAACACGATGCCCTTGTGCACCGGGTGCGACCAGTCGACGGCTTCGAGCTCTTCGTGGTGAGCCGCGAAGTTTCCGGCGGTGTGGAAGAACTTCTTGGGCACGATGGGGGCGCGCAGACGCACATCGCTGTAGGCGAGGCGCTCGCCGGTCTCGGATACCTTGCCCTCGAGTTCGAAGTATTCGCGGGTCGAGGGCACGTCGAGTTCGATGACGAGGTTCTCCTCGAGTTCGAGGCGACCGACGCGACCGTCGTCGAAAGTAATGAGCTTCATCGTTCTTCTCTCCTAGATCTTTGTTGTCGTTGCGGTACCGGCGCGCCTAAGCGCCGACCATGTTGAATCCGCCGTCGGCGAGCATGTAC
>NZ_JBAWFH010000557.1:0-14405 GCF_049591685.1 Rhodococcus sp. (in: high G+C Gram-positive bacteria)
GTCCTCAACGAGGCACCGGCGCCGGGCCCGGCAGCCACTGCATTCGGACTCGTCGCACCGCCGGTCACCGACGTCGCCGCGCGTGCCTCGGCGCTGCTGTGGCCCGCGGTCGACACGACACGAGGCGAAGGTGAAGCCGGGCTGCCGGGCATAACGTCACCGTCGGGCCTGCACGTGTTCGTCAGTGCCGACCCCGGCGAGGCCGACGACTGGCACACCGACTTCGTCGCAACCGACGCAGCCACACCCGACGACGGGTGGCTCGGACTCGACCACCTCGACGTGGCCGTCTCCGCGGATCAGCTGAACGAGGAACTCTCGTTCTTTCGAACCTTGTTCGGCTTGCGTCCCGCCAGCGTCGAGGAGTACATCCAACCCGAGGGCCGGCTGCGCATCCGCGCGTTGAGCGCCGAGCAGGGCGATTTGCGAATCGCGCTGACTGTCTCGGACGGGGGGAGCGGCGTGCAACAGCAGGGCATCACGCAGATGGCCTTCGCTACAGGCAATGTCGTCGACGCGGTCCGGCGCATCAGCTCGCGCGGCGTCGAACTGCTCGTGCCGCCCGACAACTACTACGCGGACCTCGACGCTCGGTTCGCCCTCGACTCGGACCTCCTCGGCATGCTCCGCGAGCACAACCTGCTCTACGACCGGAACGACACAGGCGAACTGCTGCACACCTACATCCTTCCCGTGGAAGGGGGCTTACAGGTCGAGATACTCGAACGTCGCGGCGGATACGAAGGCTACGGATCGGCGAACACCCACGTGCGGCTCGCGGCCCAGACGTTCAGGCGGCAGTGATGAATGTGGCGTCAGAAGTGCCAACCACAGTCGCGACCCGTAGCCGGAAAGTTAGAACACAATGGCAGGGAAACGCGAGGGACGCGGGCGAATCTGGTCCTCGAGTGACGATGTCGGGGTAGGCGCCGAATTCGGGCGACTGCTTCTGTCCGAGTTGTGCGGCAGGTTGGCGGATGTACCGATGCGCGATGATCAGATGGTCCATCAGAAACGCATTCCCGAAAGCACTGGCAGCCGCTGAACTGGTGACGGGCATGTTCGAGCAAGGAAACCTCGATCCCAAGCCACGCGGTTCGAAACTCGAAGGTGGCGTTGGACTGATATACCCGGGTTGGATACCAATGGTAGGTCGTCAGTAGGTCGGCCCCTGCGTGTGATGCATAGAGTCGGATCTGATGTCGATGCCGACGGTGTGCTGTTGACATGATCTTTCGACGAACGCCGGCTGCATCGGGGTGTTCGTCGGACTCTGTCACCAAAAGCGTCGCCGTCGCTCCGACATCAGCATCGACGGAGGTCGATTGTGAATGGGCGGCGACCATCGCATCAGGATTGGTCCTGGGGGAGCGGGGAAGGTCTCCGACGACAACGGCGCAGACGATAAAGTCACCGCCGGGGGCTACCGACGTGTGGACGGCTTGAACTCCACGATATTGTCGATTTACTACGAACAGATGTGTTCGACGAACGACGACTCGACGGACGAGAAATATGACAGCGTTCAAAACGCAGGTGTTGCGGGCCCGTGATTCGTTCTGGTTCCTGCCCGCACTCCTTGGAATCCTCGCGTTGGTGCTGGCGCAGACGATGGTGATGCTGGATCGGTACCTCGACAGCAAAGCTTTCGGCGCCTTCGGGTTTCTTCTGTATGAGGTCGGCGCGAGTGGGAGCCGCGACATTCTGGGTGCGATCGGCGGTTCGATGCTCGCGGTCGCGGCGACGTCGTTCTCCATCACGATCTCGGTTCTGGCGACGGCCAGTTCGGCGTATGGTCCCCGGTTGGTTCGGAACTTCATGTCGGACAGAGGCAATCAGTTCGTACTGGGTATCTTCGGGGCGACGTTCCTCTACAGCTTGATGGTGTTGCGGTCGATTCGGTCGGCGACCGACGGGTTGAATTTCGTCCCCGATATCGCCGTCAACGTGGCCGTCCTTCTCGCAGTGGTCGACGTGGCTGTCCTCGTGTACTTCATTCATCACATCGCCGATTCCATCCAGGTGTCGACGTTGTCAGCGCGGGTGCGTACCGAACTCGTCGCGGTCACCGATTCTCTGTATCCTGCGGAAGTGCCGGACGACGCCACGGATGCGCGCGAGCTGCCCGGCGCCGCTGTTTCCGTCGCCTCGTCCGCATCAGGCTTCGTCGTCGGCGTAGACGAGAGCGCGTTGATCGCCGCTGCGTCCAAGGCAGGAAGCGTGATCGAGATGCACGTACGCGCGGGCCGCCATGTAATCGAGGGAGAACGCATCGCATCGGTCACCGGCAACACCAGCGACGACATTGCGAAGGCGATCCGTGACGCCACCGTTCTCGGCGACACACGCACCCCCACGCAGGACGTCGAATTTGCGGTGCAGCAGCTCACCGAAATGGCCGTTCGAGCGATGTCGCCGAGCACCAACGACCCCTACACGGCGCGCAACGCGCTCGCCGAACTCGCTGTCGGCATGGTGCCGCTCGTGTCGAGGCCTACTCCGCTACTGGGCCGCAACGACGGTGACGGGCACTACCGTCTGACGGTTTCGCGCGCATCGGCCACCGAATTGGTCGACCAGATCTTCGACGCAATCCGCCAATACGGACTCGGTAATCTCCCCGCCGTCATCGCAGCCGTCGAGCTCGCCCGACGCATCGGCACAGCGGCGATGCACGAGAACGTCCGCGTTGCCGTCGTGCGCCAGATGACGGCGCTACGCAGTGCATACAGCGCCGGCGACGCGGCCCCGATCGACGTAGACACCTGCTGCAAGCACGTCGACGAAGCCAGGTCGGCGATCGTCGCCGAGGCCTGACGCCCCGGCTTCGTCACCGTGCGCACCCAGCTGCCGGTCCCAGGGGCCGCCGCGGCGGGTCTCGTCGACGCTTTCGGTGAACGATCCGCGTGGGCAGTAGTCCTCACGGCAGCACCGCCGAGTTTTGTCCTGCTGCAGTTCAATCGGATTGTCCTCGTAGGGATGTCTCCGGGCCTCGTAACGGCGTGGCCTTGAATCTACGTCGAGACCACCCCACAAGACAGGCATGCCGCGGCCCGCTTGTCTTCGGTGGTGAATTCCACCGACCTGTCCCCGGTGTCACTGCTTGTCACATGGTGAAGGCGGACTCCAGGTAGCCCGAACAGCACTGTCGTACTCTGATTCATACCCTTGGTTTGTCTTGTGGGGCTGCGGGCGCGGGAACTGCGGGGAGGTTAGTCCCCCCGTAGGGCTTTGTCGTCGTCGGAGATCGGGTCCCAGACGTCGCCGGGCAGATCTCCCGGAAGATTGCTGTTGCCGCGTCCGATGAAGTGGTCGTCGCGGCCTTCGCGACGCATCTGTTCGAAGTCGGCCAGCGCGCCGAATGCCCATTTGCCGAGGAGTGCGATTGCCACCAGGTTCACGGTTGCCATCGCGGCCATGGCCACGTCGGCGAGCGCCCACACGGTGCTCAGTGCGGTCAGCGATCCGAAGCCAATTGCCGCCAACACGATTGTGCGGAGCACGTTGAGCAGTTTGCCGTCGACGCCGAGGAAATTCAGATTGACCTCGGCGTAGGAGTAGTTGCCGAGGATCGAGGAGAACGCGAAGACGAAGATCAACAGAGTCATCGGTATTGCGGTCCACGATCCGAGCTGAGCCGACACCGACTCCTGGGTGAGGACTGCGCCTTCGACGCCGCCCGGGTCAGTCACCTGGTAGACACCGGAGACCAGAATGATGAACGCAGTAGCGCTGCAGATGACGATGGTGTCGAAGAAGACGCCGAGTGACTGGATGAGGCCTTGCTTGACGGGGTGCGAGACGGTAGCCGTCGCGGCCGCGTTGGGCGCACTGCCCATTCCGGCTTCGTTGGAGAACAGTCCGCGCTTGACGCCGTTCAACATGGCAGCAAGGATGCCGCCGGTGGTTCCGCCGATCGCTTCTTCGAGACCGAATGCGCTGCGGATGATTTGGGAGAACACTGATCCGAGCTCTGTGAGGTTCATTGCGACGATGACGGCGGCGAGAACGACGTACACCAGCGCCATCAACGGCAGAACGACTTCCGCCACCTTGGCGATTCGGCGGACCCCACCGAACAGGATGGGCGCGGACAGAACGACCAGGAATACTGCGACCCAGCCGGGGTCGATGTCCAGCGTCGACGAGAACGACTCGGTGATCGTGTTGGCCTGCACCATATTGAAGGCGAACCCGAACGCAAAGATCAATAGGCATGCGAAGACTATTCCCCACCGGCGTGATCCGAGGCCGTACTGGATGTAGTACGCAGGCCCACCGCGGAAGCTGCCGTCGGGGTTGCGCACCTTGTACATCTGGGCGAGCGTCGCTTCGACGAACGCGGTTGCCATTCCTACCATCGCGACGATCCACATCCAGAAGATGGCACCGGGTCCGCCCAGGGTGATCGCGATGGCGACGCCCGCGATATTGCCGGTTCCGACGCGCGACGCGAGGCCGACGCAGAAGGCTTGGAAGGCGGAGATACCCCCCTCGGCGTCCGATCGGGATCCGCCGATCGCCTTGAACATCGACGGCAGCAGCCTGATTTGCACGAACTTGGTACGAATTGTGAAGTAGAGGCCGACACCGATCAACAGGTAGATCAGGAAGACGCTGTACAGCTTGTCTGCCAAGAAGTTGATCACTGAATTGACAATGTCCACGGTGTCATCCTCGCGTACTCGGTGTGCGGGCGTCGTGGAGACGTTACTCGCGCCGCCGGAGATCAGTGAACCGAACGCGCGACGCTGAGCCCGCTATCCCAGGATCGAGGAATTCACCTCGGTGACGCTCCACCCGTTCATGACGATGTCGAGGCATGACGCGAGGCCCGCCCGTAAAACGGGCACGGGAGAGGTTGTTGTCGGCGATACTGTTTGCGCCGGCGCACATCGCCGCGGTCACAGTGGTCAGCGCACTTCTCGACTCCGTTTCGGATCGTTTCGGTATTGATGTCGAGCAGTGATCCCAAACGGCCTTCTCGCAGCGGTCCCATCTGGGTTTGCCGCGGCGGGTCTCGTCGATTCCGAGTACCCGCACCGGTTCAGGCTCGGCCAGCACCTGCGTGGCCAACGCGGCCAACGCGACCAACCGCCGGTGCGCGGTCGTCCACGACACTCTGTGTGCGGCGGCGACCTCGGAGACCGACCGCGCGGCATCTCCGATCGCGTAGCGTGGGCAGTAGTCCTCCCGGCAGCGCCACCGAGTTTTGTTCCACTGCAGCTCAATTGGATCCAAGTCGATGTAGTCGTCGACGTTGTTCCACCGCTGCTGTGTTCGAGCGATCTTGTCTGCGAACACAGCCTCTACGTTCTCCCGTGTGAGACCGGCGGGCGGTCCCACCGGCACGCCGCCGTCGACGAGAACGAGGCTTTTCACTCTGGACGGGAATCGAGCGGCGAACTCGACCGCAACGAATCCACCCATCGACATCCCGCACACGTGCACGGCGTCCACGTCCAGTGCATCGACGACGGCATCGAGGTCTTCTGCATGCTGAGTCAGCGATGACGGACCTTCGACGTCCACGCTGTCTCCCCGCCCTCGGAGATCCGGTGCGACGAGTGTCAGGTGTGGCGCTTCTGTGTGCAACCAACCCCACAGCATGCGCTGGCCGGAAACCCCGTGCACCACGAGAATGGGCTCGGTGGTCCCGGTGTGAGTCTCGACGGCGATGCTTCCGCCTGATACCGGCACTCGATCGATGGTCATGTCTGCAGACACTATGGGAAGCCTGGCGCGGGCGGGATGGATGGTCTGTCCACTGTATGGATCTGAATTTGGACGCTATGCCCATGGCATGGGTGTGCGCTGGGTCACTAACGTCATCTTTCGACGTCTCGTGGGCGTCGCCTGTCCCAGCCAACCGAAAATGATTCCACAGCGCCGACATGTCCGAACGCGATCGATACTTGCGACGGCGGGAGTCACTCTGGCGCTGACCGCGACCGCATGCGGCGGCGCGGAAAGCGCCCCTGCCGCGTCCGAGAACGGACCGACCACCGTCCGGCTCGGCAACGTTCAATTGTCGGACTACGCGGCAGTGTTGCTGGGTGTCGACCAAGGAATCTTCGAACGTAACGGATTGAACGTCGAACTCGTCGACATCACGCCGGCCGACCTGGTGGGTGGGCGGCGTCTCGACGTTCGAAGCGGGTCCGGACGGCCGCACCGGCTCGACTTTGCTGGTCGAGGCCGGTAGTCCGATTCGCACGGCGGCCGATCTGGAAGGCAAGACGGTCGGGGTGAATCTCCTCGCATCGGCGTCCGAGTACGGAGTCCGAGGTGTCGTCGATCAAGCAGGCGGCGACGGCAGCGGCGTGTCGGTAATCGAAGTTCCGTTCTCTGCCATGGGCGAATGACTGAACGCGGGTCGGATCGACGCGGCTTTGATCGGCGATCCGTATGCCAGCCTCCTACTGAGGACCGGAGAATTCGAGGCACCCGTCGGTGACCCCATCGAGCAGATTTTCGGCCCCGCACCCCGAGTCATCATCACCGGCACCCGTGAATATGTCGAGACCAATCCCGAGGTGGTCGAGAAGTTCCAGGCAGCGCTCGACGAATCCGTGGAGTATGCCGACTCGCACCCCGACGACATGCGCGCCGCCATGGTTCGACACTTCGGCACTCCCGCTGACACCGTTGCGGACACCGGGTACCCGGCACTCGAAAGCCGTATCGACGCAGCGGGAATAGAGGAAATCGCAGCAATTCTTCAAGCGAACGGCGCTCTCGATCCTTCGGCCGACGTCAGTGGGCTCACTCGATGACCGTAGCTGCGGTGCGCACCGCGCCGGCGTTCCGAGTTGGGTCGGTGACGCCCTCCACTGCACAGAAGGCAATCGCTCCGGTCGTGCTGGTACTCGCGTGGGCTGCCGTGTCGTCGTCGGGCCTGTTCGCCGCGGACACAATCCCCGGGCCGGTTCCGGTGGTCGGCCGAGTATTGGAGATGGCGACGACGTCGTCGTTCTGGACCGACATCGGATCGACCATGACCGGCTGGGCTCTGGGCCTGCGGTACTCGGCGATCATCGCGGTGCCCCTGGGAATACTCCTCGGAACGAACGACTTCGCCTATCGCAGTTGCCGTTTCCTTATCGAGTTTCTTCGGTCCATTCCGACGTTGGGGCTTATCCCGCTCGTCGCCCTTATCTACGGAACCACGCGTCAGACGGAACTGACGGTAGTGGTTGCAGCGTGTGTATGGCCGATACTGCTGCAAGCGATGTACGGGGCAGGGCGTACGCACGATGGCCATCACCAAGACCACGGTGACCGTCGCCGCCCCGGGTGTGACCGCGTACAGCCGAGTGCTCGGCCGCAAAATATCGGAGCACCAATCGGTGCCGGTGGCCGACGGCACCACCGCCGTCACAACCACACCCCCCCGATGTGGCGGCGGCGCAGAAACAACTGCACCTGCTGCAATGGGCGATTCCAGCCCTGACTGGCAGCCTGTTGGCCATCGGCGCATACGCGGCCGAACAGTATCGCCCAGAAGAGGTGGCCAAGGGGGCAGTCGCTCGTCTGCTGCGCTGATGACGTGATGGGTTGCGCGGCACCGAACCGAAGTTGCACCTGTGCAGACACTTGTCCGAAGTTGCTCTGCGCAAGTGCGGTTCGGTTGCCGGGCGGCCTGCCTGTGGACGAATTCAGGTCGAAGCTGACTCGCGGCGGACACGATTGCCCAGAACGAAGACGCTGATGCAAGCAGCGAGGAGGAAGAACGACAGGATGACGAAGACGTCGCGTTCCCCAAGGTCCGCTGCGAGCGCCGAACCGACGATCAACGGGCCGGCTATCCCGCCCAACCGGCCGATGCCGAGTCCCCAGCCCACTCCGACCGACCGCAGATTGACGGGGTAGAGCACGGTGGCCAGGGCGGCAAGGCTCATCTGGCCTCCGGTCACCGCCATTCCGGTCAGGAAGGCAATGACGAGGAGTGCTGCCGTGGCGACGTCGGTCAGGGCCACGCCGAGCAAAACGACCAAACCTGTGCCCGCAAGATACACATAGCCCAGAGTGCGAAACGGGTTGTAGCGGTCCATCAGCGGCCCGATGAACAGGGCTGCGGCAACCCCTCCGACGGTCGTCAGCACCGTGGAAGCGATCATGACCGTGGGTGTTCCCCCCAAGGTGGAAATTATGGTCGGAAGCCAACTTTGAATGGCGTAGAAGACCGCGAGATTGCCGACGAACGCGGTCCACAGCAGCAGTGTGTTCGGGAGCCATCGTCCGCGGACGACGGTGAATATGCCGGGCGACGCAGTGTCTGCTGTGGCAGCGGTGATTTCGATTCGTGCAGAAGGATCGACGGTTGGATCCAACCGCCGAAGAACCTGCAGCGCATCCTGATTCCTGCCCCGAGACAACAGGAACTGTGGGGATTCGGGAAAGAATTTGACGAGCAGTAGCGTCAGAACCAACGGCGTCACGCCTCCGATCACGAACATATACCGCCAACCGAGCGTCGGTATGACGAACCCGGACACGATGCCTGCGGCGACGAAGCCCAGTGCGAGCCAGCAATAGATGAACATCACCGACGAAGAGCGTCTTCGCGCCGGCGCGAATTCGCTCGTCAGCGCGACTAGGCTCGGTATGGCAGCACCCAGTCCTGCGCCGGTACAGAAACGAAGTGCAATCAGTTGGGTTGGATTCGAAGCCAGGGCACAGGCGAGCGTCAGTACACCGAAAAGGAAGGTGCAAGCTATCACCATCCGTCGGTGACCGAGACGTCGTGCGAACGGCGACAAGCACAGGTAGCCGACCATCAGACCGGCGATTGCGGCCGAGAAGATCGGGCCCAGAGCAGATTTGGAGACACCCCATTCGGCAGCGAGTGCAGGAGCGACGAAGCTGATTGCCTGGGTGTCGAAGCCGTCGAGGAACATGACGGCGCCGGCCATGGCCAAGAGGGCTCGATGAAATCGCCCGACCGGCTGTTTCTCGATCACCTGATCGGCCCGTATGACTATCTCGCCGGCGGATCCGACCGGAATATGTGACGTCATGTGCAGTCCTTCGATCGTTCGAACCGAGGTCGGCATCCTCCTCGTGCGGAACGTCGACTGCGACGAACAGTACGAAGCTATTGCGTTACAGTCAATGTTTGTAACGCAATGGAAACCCACGCCGGTGTTGCCGCGTGCTGACTCACTTCGCGTTGATGGCGGGCCACAGCGTTTTCGCCACGTATGTCGGCAACTGGGACCGGTCGCTCTCGCCTCGGAGAAATGCGGCGTAATACGCACCGAAGCTCAGCGTTGCGACCGTATGAATGTCGGCATCGGTACGAACCTCTCCCTTCTCCTGTAGCGACCGAAGCAAACTTTCGACCATGGCGACGCGGGGTTCGACGGCGTGCTCACGAAAGATTTCGAGGAGTTCCGGCCTGCGCAGTTTTTCACCCATGAAGTTGCCCACCAGCACCATGGCGTCGAGGTTGAAGTAGCAAGGGTCTACTCGCCGGATAGCTTCGACGAACGCGTCGAAGCCGGTCATATTGTCGAATTCCGTGGTGGGGTACATCGCGCGCTGAGCCCGAAAGCCATAGTCGAGGGCGTCGACAACCAAGTCGAATTTGCCGTCCCAGCGACGATAGATGGTCGGACGAGTGACGCCCGCCTCGCGCGCCACGTCGTTGACGGTCATCTTGGTGTAACCGTCGATTACCAACCGCCGGCGAGCCGCCTCGATAATGGCTTGATCGATCGCGGGATCACGTGGTCGACCCCGGGCCGGTGTGCCCTCGGGGGGAGCCGTCTCGTTCGACGTGGGCTCGGTTGCTCTGCGACCCATATGCGCACTCCTTACGGCCATTAACGAACACTGGCTGTAACGATAGTCGACCAGGCCTCGGTCGGGCTGACGGCTCCCGGTCGTGTCATTTACTTTACGGCAAGTGCGTGTAATCTAAATCTGCGGCCTGGCTGAATCCGGCCCACACATCCACAACCCGAGGCAGGCGCACATGGACGAACGGCAGCAGTTGATCGACCGCAGTATCCCGTTCCTGGCCGAGATCAACAATCGAACGGCGGGTGCGGAATTGGAAAGTTGGCTCAACGAAAATTACGGGCCCGATTCTGTCCTGTACAGCGAGCTGGCCACCCTGATCTCGACCGGGGTCGCCGACGGTTGGGCTGCGGACATTGAAGTTCAAGGTCGAAACTACCGTCGAAGTCGGATCGCAGAACCGAGCGAGGACCTGCACTTCTTCAGCATTACCGCCGTTTACATGAACAGCGTGTCGAGAATGCGTGGCCAGTACCACCAACACCCCTATGGGGAAGTGAATCTTGTTGTCCCTCTTGATAACGGTGCCGAGATCGCTGGACCGCGCGGTTGGCAAGGCGCTGGTTGGACTGCTCCGGGGCCCGGGAGCCATCACTACCCGGAGGTCAGGGGAGGCGCCTTGATCGCGCTTTTCTACTTGCCGGCCGGTCGGATCTCGTACGACATCCGACCGGCCGCAAACCGATGAGGTCGATGTCGGTGGACGAGGCACTGAAGAGCCGTAAAAGCGTCCGAGCGTTTCGCTCCGACCCGGTTTCCACGGCGGTCGTCGAATCACTGCTGGAACTCGCCGCCAAAGCGCCGAGCAACTCGAACACACAACCATGGAGAGTGCACGTTGTCACCGGTGCAGCGAAAACAGCGCTGACTACGGCCCTGCTCGCGGCTTTCGACGATCCGAACACCGTCCGGCAGCGTGACTACGACTACCAACCCACCTCGGACGGGTGGTGCGAGCCGTTGAAAGCCAGACGGCGCCTGTTCGGAGAGACCCTGTACGCCGACGTGTTGGGCATCGACCCGGGCAATACGGTAGCCAGGATCGCGCACCACCGCCGCAACTACGACTTCTTCGGGGCTCCGGTCGGCATGGTCCTGACGGTGAGCAAGCATGCGCTGGCCGGCGCGTATGTCGACGCGGGGCTGTTCCTGCAGGCGTTGATGATGGCTGCGAGGGCGGCGGGGTTGGACACCTGTCCACAAGCTTCCTTCATCGACTTCTCGCCGGTGATCCGGACTCAGCTCGGGATCGACGAGGAGCAACGCATAATCTGCGGGGTCGCGTTGGGCCACGCTGATCGGTCGCACCGCCTCAGCCGGAACTCGACAACTCGGCTGCCGGTGTCCTCCTTCGTGCGCTTCCACAGCGCGTGAGCGCCGATGCCCTCCGGCGGACCTTGATCGGCACACCGTGACCCTGACCGCGGACCGTATTGCCTTGTCCTGGCAGCGTGCGTCGACGATCGGCCTCGACCCTGCCCTCTTGCCCCGCGATATCGACATTTCGTCGGTCCCCGTCGGCGGCCGACTGATGGTTGCCGCCCGTCCTGTACTCGATCGATTGACTGCCATCTTCACCGGTCTCGACTGCTCGGTACTACTGGCGGACCGCGACGTCCGACTCGTCGATGTTCGACACGGAACACCGAAAATCCGCGGTGCCCTCACTGTCAACGGGGCCGTCGCGGGGCGGTTGTTCACCGAAGAAACGGCGGGCACCAATTCGATATCCACCGTGCGCGAATTGCAGGAGCCCCTTGCGGTCAGGGGAAGCGAACACTTCTTCGACGCCATGAAGATGTTCAGCTGCTACGGTTTTCCGGTTCTGCATCCGATGACCGGCAGCGTCGAAGGCGTTATCGCTTTCACGTTCTATACGGCAAGCGACAGTCCACTGATGCATGCCCTGGTGATGCAGGCAGCCGACGAGATCTCCAGGCGGCTCGTTCAGCACTCGCTGCCCAGTGCTAGCGACCACGACTTGTTCGGTGCGCCCACGGGCGTCGGTTCGGCCTTCGCCGGGAACGAAGGGAACGAAGGGAACCTTCTGACGCGCGGTCGGTCGCGAACAGACCGACTCGCTGATCAACTGTCGCACTCGCGGCACGCCGAAACCTCGCTCGCCGTGGCGGGCGAGGCCGGCTCCGGCCGCACAACGGTGCTGTCAGACCTGATGGGCGCACGCCATCCTGTTGTCTTCGACGCATTCGAGGCGGTTTTGCATCCTGCTCAACAGTGGTTGCACGGCGCGATCGAGGCGCTGGAGAATGGGAACCGCCCGGTTGCTGTAGAGAACGTGCACTTACTGACGCCGCCCATCGCGCACGCACTGCATGTAGCCATGACTCGCTCTCGAGTCTGGTTCGCTGTGTCCAGTGCACCTCTGATTGCGTTGTCCTCAGAAGTCTTTCGAGTCGTCGACATGTGCCGGACACGCGTGGAGTTGCTGCCGCTCAGGCTGCGGAAGCACGAGATCCCCGCGATTGTCGAACAGTATCTTGCAGACATGCGTGCGCCGATCCGGTTCACGCCGGCTGCCATGCACGCGTTGATCGCTCATGACTGGCCTGGCAATCTCGCCGAACTACGGTCCGAAGTACATGCAGCGGCGCGGCTACGGACGGTGGGCGACGTCAGTCACCGCGACCTCGGCCGGATACAGGAACGTTCGGCATCTCGTCCACTGGGCGCCATCGACGGAGCCCTACGTACCGTCATCGAAGACGAACTGTACCGTCACGGAGGGAACAAGGCCGCAGTCGCAAAAGCGTTGGGCATCAGTCGAACCACGCTCTACAAGCGTATGGCAGCGTTCGGTATCGACGGATGAGATCGATGTGCTGTGACCACCGACACAGGGACTGTCCAGATAGTGAACAGAACAGGACCGGCTATGGAGCCATTGTTGTGTCATGAACCAATTGACCGGAACACAGACCAACATCCCCGGCCTTCATGGCCCCACCCCATCCGCATTCGACTACATCGTCGTCGGCGCAGGTACAGCGGGAAGCGTTCTCGCCGCCCGCCTGAGCGAAGATCCGGATGCAGAAGTGCTGCTCATAGAAGCGGGCTCCTCGGACAAGCTCGCGGACATGGCAATCCCCTTCCACTGGCCCGCACTTCTCGGTACCGAAGTCAGCTGGGGAGAAAGCAGTGTCGTGCAAAAGTTTTCCGCGTCATCGGTACCGGTGCCTCGCGGACGCGCACTCGGCGGATCGTCTTCGATCAACGGACTCAACTTCGTCCGTGGCCACCGCGCCAGCTACGATGCCTGGGTTGATCAGGGAGCGAAGGGGTGGGGTTTCGACGACCTTCTCCCGTACTTCAAGCGAACCGAGAGCACCGAGGGTCGGAACCCGGAATTCAGAGGAACGAACGGACCGCTCTCTGTCGGGCCGATGATCGAACCGAGTCCCATCGCCGTCGCAGCGCTTCGAGCAGCAGCCGAGGTGGGGTACGAAAGCGCACGCGACATCAGCAGCGGCGTCGAGACGGGATTCGGTCTCTCGGACGGCAATGTCGTCGACGGGCATCGACAGAGCGCGTCCGACGCCTACCTCGGGCAGGCGGTCTTCGACCGCCCGAATTTCCACATCGTCACCGACGCGGTGGTGTCGCGCATACTCGTCGTCGACGGTATCGCCACCGGCATCGAATACGTTCGCGACGAATACACGGTCCGCGCGGAGGCAAAGCGTGAAGTCGTGCTGTCCGCCGGGGCCATCGGCTCTCCGCACCTGTTGCTCGCCTCGGGCATCGGGCCTGCCGCGCACCTCCGTGACATGGGGATCGAGGTGGTACTGGACCTGCCCGGCGTCGGCGAGAACCTGCACGACCATCCCATGTCGACCGTTCTGTACGAAGCGTCGGCACCACTGCCGCACAACCCGCACAACCTGATGGGCCAAGCCATCGGTCTGGTCGAGACCGCGGGCGCGGTGTCGGGTCCTGACTTGCAGATCCTGGTCGTCACTGCTCCGCTGCGTGCACAGACATTGGACGGCCCCGACAACGGTTACGCACTGGCGTTCTCCGCGATGACGCCGTTCAGCCGCGGTCGAGTTCGGCTCGCGGACAAAGCGATCACCGTCAGTCCGCTCATCGACCCCAATTACCTCGGCGACGAGCGTGACGTCGCGGTGATGGAGGCCGGACTCGAGATAGCGCGGGCAATAGGCCGATCGCCGGCATTGGCCGAGTGGCGAGGAGAAGAGGTGCAACCAGGAACGGCTATCGGCGACAGCTCGTCTGTGCGCGACTACCTCGCGCGCAGCTTGGTCGTCTACTTCCACTACGCAGGCACCTGCCGCGTGGGCACAGACGACCTTGCGGTGGTCGACCTCGAACTACGCGTTCGCGGCATCGAGGGTCTTCGCGTTGCGGATGCGTCGATCATGCCGTCGCCGGTATCGGCCAACACCAATGCCACCGTGTACGCCATCGCGGAGAAAGCAGCCGACCTCATTCGCACCCAGGCCTGACCGGTCGGAGTCGGCGGATCGAGTTTCAGTCGAGACTTGCCGCCGCCGCCGACACGACGGCTGCAGACAATTCGTCGAGCGCGGCGGTACGCAGACTCCATTGCTGCCAGTACAGCG
>NZ_JBAWFH010000558.1:0-19189 GCF_049591685.1 Rhodococcus sp. (in: high G+C Gram-positive bacteria)
ATGGCGTCAACAGTGCCATACGTGCTGCCCGGGGCAGCACAGCACGAAGGCCGGATACTCGAAGATTTCTCTTCGTGTATCCGGCCTTCGAAGTACCTGAACTGAAGACAGCGTCAAGCCGTCAGCAATTTCGGGTGGCGATCCTTTAGGGGATCAGATAGCGCGGACGCCGGTAGCCTGGGGGCCCTTCTGACCCTGGCCGACCTCGAACTCCACGCGCTGACCCTCGTCGAGAGACTTGAAGCCAGTTCCCTGGATCTCCGAGTAGTGAACGAACACGTCAGGTCCGCCACCGTCCTGCTCGATGAAGCCGAAGCCCTTTTCGCCGTTGAACCACTTAACACTGCCCTGCGTCATACCGTAAACCTTCTGTAGCGAGCTGGACCTTCACGTCGAAGCTCCAATCTCGTAGTCGATCATGCCATCCATCCGGCTGTTGCGATACGTCAGGGCGAAAAAAACCGAAAAAATTCTTTGCGGGCGGCCGCGATAGGCTTTCGACGGTGGATTCACATCATCACGACATCATCCGCCTCGCGTGGTCCAGGCAGCTGGGACTCCCCGATTCGGCATTCCGCCCGGGCAGCAGACACACCCACCCGAACCCCGATGCGACCTCCGTCACATTCGTGCGTCTCGGCGACTCCAGTGTGCTCGTCGGCGCCGCCGAGATGCTCGAGATCGCGGGGAGGCACACGGACTCGGAACTCGCTGGGCGCGGATTCCTCGAAGGCCTCGTGCGCCAACCGCGGTCCGGCGGGGCCGCCGCTACTCACAGCAGCGTCCCGACCGTGCTGTCGTTCGCAAGCGACGTCGGCACGACCATCGACCGGCACGACCCGTTGATATCGCACGAGCTGTCCCACGTCCTCGCCCTGGAGGCGATGTGTGCGCGCGACGAGGTCGATGCCGCCGACCTCACGCGCAAGCGTTCGTGGTTCACCCTGCTCGGGGACGACCGCCCGGCCGACTCGGCGACCCCGCTGTCCGCAGCCGCATACCTCGAGTGGGGCGGCGTGCTGGCCGATGTCGGAGTTCTCACCGCGCCCGAAGCCAGACGCCAGGGCAACGCGCAGGTGGTCGGTCGACTCGCCACCAACGACGCGTTCGACGAGGGCATGGTGCCGCAGTGGCGGGCCCGCGCCGACAACGGCACGGCGCGTCGTCTCGCTGCTCGACTGGGCTTTCAGGAGTGGGGCGTCGTCGTCACCGTCGATCACTCCCTCCCGGCTCCGGGCGAGAATTACGTAGGTTGAAAACCATGAGCTACGTCGAGAACGGTAAGGACTTCAAGCGAGACACCAATTACATCGAAACCCGCATCACCGCCGACGGCCGTGACGGGTACCCGGTCGAACCCGGCCGCTACCGACTGGTCGCCGCCCGGGCATGCCCGTGGGCGCAGCGCTCGATCATCGTGCGGCGACTTCTGGGACTCGAAGACGTCATCTCCCTCGGCATCCCGGGTCCCACCCACGACCCGCGCAGCTGGAACTTCGACGAAGAGCCGGGCGGCGTCGACCCGGTACTGAAAATTCCGCGGCTTCAGGACGCCTACTTCGCCCGGTACCCCGACTACCCGCGCGGCATCACCGTGCCCGCGATCGTCGAGGTCGACACCGGCCAGGTGGTCACCAACAACTTCCCGCAGATCACCCTCGACTTCTCGACCGAGTGGACGCAGTATCACCGCGAGGGCGCACCCGACCTTTACCCTGAAGCCCTGCGCGGCGAGATCGACGAGGTCTCTCAGCGCGTGTTCACCGAGGTCAACAACGGCGTCTACCGCTGCGGGTTCGCCGGTTCGCAAAAGGCGTACGACGACGCCTACGACCGGTTGTTCACCGCACTGGACTGGCTGACCGAGCGACTGGGCGAGCAGCGATACCTCGTCGGCGACACCATCACCGAAGCGGACATTCGCCTGTTCACCACGCTCGTACGCTTCGACCCCGTCTACCACGGGCACTTCAAGTGCAACCGCAGCAAACTGAGCGAAATGCCGGTGCTGTGGAACTACGCACGGGACCTGTTCCAGACACCGGGCTTCGGTGACACCGTCGACTTCGACCACATCAAGCGGCATTACTACGAGGTGCACACCGACATCAACCCGACGTCGATCGTGCCGAAGGGCCCGGACCTGCGCGGCTGGACTGCACCGCACGGACGCGAGTCACTCGGTGGTCGCCCGTTCGGCGACGGCACTGCCCCGCCGCCACCCAAGGACGACGAAGTGGTGCCGGCGAGTCACTGGGTTCCGGCGTAGGTACCGAACGACCACAGCACGCCCTCGGGGTCGCGGCAGGTGAACCCGCGACTGCCGTAGTCCTCGTCACGCAGTGGATAGACGACGTTGCCGCCGGCCGCCACGACGCGATCGTGAATCTCGTCGGGGTGGTCGGTGACGACGTACACCGACCCTGTGCCCGCGGGCACAGGGTCGGAAATCGCGCTGTCCTCGCGCACACTGCCCAACATCACGCCCCCGCCCTCGGGCCAGCGAAGTTCCGCGTGTTCGACGATTTCGCCCTCACCGTGGACCGCGCTCTCGGTGAACCCCAGAACGTCCACGGCGAATCGGATCGCCGCACGGGCGTCGGTGTAGCGGAAGCAAGGCCAGATGTAATTCTTCGTTTCGGTCATACCTGCAGAGTGTCATCGGAGGCGACCTCGTCGTCTTGGACGAATGCGAACTTCTCGTTCTTACGCCACTGCGTCGGCGATGCGCCCGCCATCTCCCGCCACTCCCGCGCCATGTGTGCCTGGTCGTAGTAGCCGCAGGCAGCCGCGACGTCCGCGAGCCGAGGTGCCACCGGACGGCGAAGCATCCGGTGCGAACGATGAAAACGCGCGATCCTGGCGGCCGCCTTCGGCGACACCCCGAATTCACCGGTGAAACGGGTGATCAGATACCGACGACTCCAGCCGATATCACGCGCCACCTCGTCGACCCGGGGCATGTCGGCACTGCGCACCAACCGCCGCCAGGCCTCGGTGAGCGTCGGATCCACCGACCGTTCGCGCGACGACCGCGACAGGATTTCGTCGACGATATCGAACCGGCGTTGCCACCCGACGTCCTCGGACACCCGATCCACGAGCTCCGCCGCGTCGGGAAGAACATCGGACAGCTCGACCATCCAGTCACCGAGGGCTGCAGTGGGCACACCGAACACCGCGCGCGCCCCCTCGGGCGTCAACGACAGCTGGATGCCGTGCTGCGAGCCGTCGTGCGCGATCGTCACCGGTTCGGCAGAGATGCCGCTGGCCAGAGCCCCGAACGCACACGCGCCCTGATGCACCGAATCCGCGAACTCCACCTGCGAATCGATCGCCACGACGACCGTCAGATCCGGGCCCGGCATCCCGACATGCGTACCGGCCTCGAAGCCGGACAACCGATAGCCGGCGTACGACGTTACGTACGAGCGCAGGGACGCGGCAGGCAACCGCCGTGCGCCCTCGACCTGCTCACCCATGCACGCAGGATAGAACCGAACGGGAACGGGTAACAGCCAACTCGGCAACAACGTGGAGGATCGGAGCGCGATGGCGAAGAAGCACAGCGACCAGGTGGACGTGGTCAAGGACGGCGGACGCCTCGAAAAGGCACTGGTACGCATCCTCGACAACGCCAGCCGCCTGCAGGGCCCGGCCGTCGAGAAGTACGTCGCGCACATGCGTCGAGCACACCCCGACGACACTCCGGCTCAGCTGATCGAACGTCTCGAGAACCGGTTCCTGCTCGCCGTCACCGGAAGTGGCAGCGCAGTCGGCGGCGCCGCGGCGATACCCGCAATTGGAACGATGGCGTCACTGGCCACCGTCGGAGCCGAAACCGCGTTCTTCATCGAGTCGTCGGCACTGTTGACGCTCTCCGTCGCGTCCGTGCACGGCATTCCGGTGCACGATCATCAGCAACGACGAGCCCTGGTCCTCGCCGTCGCGCTGGGCGAATCTGGCATGCAGATCGTGCAGAAGACCGTGGGCACCTCGGCGAAGAACTGGGGCACCCTCATCACTTCACGGGTACCCGGCGGCGCGATGACCACGATGAACAAGTCGCTCGTCAAAAAATTCGTCCAGAAGTACCTGGCCAAGCGAAGCGCCTTGCTGGTCGGGAAACTGCTCCCCGCCGGCATCGGTGCGGTCATCGGTGGAACCGGCAACCGGATCATCGGCAAGGGCGTCATCAAGAACGCCCGCGAAGCGTTCGGCCCGGCGCCGAGGGCCTGGCCGCAGACCATGGTCATCGACCCGGATCCGGTGGACGGAATTCTGGAGCGGCGAGCCGACGTTGGACACGGCTATGACCACTGACACACCCGATCTCGGAACCCTGGGTATCTGGCGACATTTCTCCGGCATACCGCCCGAACTCGCCCGGCTGATCGAATCCTCCGGCTACGGCACGATCTGGCTGGGCGGCTCACCACCGGCCGATCTGACATCGGCAGAAGAGGCACTCGACGCCACGGAGTCCGTCGTGGTCGCAACGGGCATCGTCAACATCTGGTCGGCAGCGGCGCCCGAGGTGGCCGAGTCGTACCACCGCATCGAGAAGAAGCACCCCGGGCGATTTCTCCTCGGTATCGGCGCCGGACACCCCGAAGCCACACAGGAATACCAGAAGCCGTACGACGCGCTGGTGCAGTACCTCGACGCACTCGACGAGGGCGGAGTACCCGTCGAACGACGAGTACTGGCTGCGCTCGGTCCCAAGGTGTTGAAGCTGTCCGCCGACCGCACGGCCGGCGCGCACCCGTACCTGACGACACCCGAACACACCCGCGAAGCACGGGAAATCCTCGGGCCGGACAAGGTGCTGGCACCCGAACACAAGGCAGTGCTCGAGAGCGACGCCGCCGCGGCACGCGAGATCGGGCGCCCGCCCGTCAACAACCCGTACCTGCAGTTGCGTAACTACACCAACAACCTGAAACGTCTCGGCTACAGCGAGGAGGAGATCGGCGGCGGGGGCAGTGACCGGCTGATCGACGCACTCGTCGCGCACGGCGACGCCGACGCCATCGCACACCGGCTTCGCGAGCACCTCGACGCGGGCGCATCGCACGTCACGCTGCACGCACTTCCCGACCAGTCGAATCCGAGCGAGATCTACCGCGCGGTCGCAGCCGCGTTCCTCGGCTGATCCAGCGCAACCCGTAACCTCGTACCGGGCCGGTCGGCACCGGCCCGGTACACCTGCTCACACGTTCGGGCACGAGGTTCGGGGGAATCGCCAGATGACGCACTTTCACGGGGACTTCACACAGGGCGGCGGACTTCAAGCCAACGCCCTCGAAGCCCGAGGATTGACCAAGGTGTTCGGGACGGTCCGGGCCGTGTCCGACCTCAGTTTCGCAGTACCCCGCGGATCGATCACCGGGTTTCTCGGGCCGAACGGCTCGGGCAAGACGACGACACTGCGCATGCTGCTGGGGCTGTCCACGCCCACCGCAGGCATCGGGCTCGTCGCGGGTGCACCGTTCGCGGCCCTGCCACAGCCCGCGCGCACCATCGGAGCCGTCCTCGACTCCCGCAGTCTGCACCCCAAACGCAGCGCCATCGGTCACCTGCGCATATACACCGCGGCCACCGGCCTTCCGGACTCCCGAGCAGACGACGTGTTGCGCATCGTCGGCCTGACCGACGCGGCCTCCAGGAACGTCGGCGGCTTCTCGCTGGGAATGAGACAACGTCTCGCACTGGCCACCGCACTGCTCGGCGACCCCGAAATCCTCGTGCTCGACGAGCCCGCGAACGGTCTCGATCCCGAAGGCATCGCCTGGCTCCGCGACTTCCTGAAGGCCTACGCGGCAGGCGGCCGCACCGTGCTGATCTCGAGCCACCTCCTGCGTGAGGTCGAGGCAACGGTGGACAACCTCGTGATCGTCAGCGCGGGCACCCTGGTCTACCAGGGCAGCATCGACAGGCTCCGAGCATCCAGGCCCAACCGCACGCTCGTCGCCGTGTCCGATCCCGCAGCCCTCGCCTTGGCGCTCGCATCCATCGGCATCACCAACACCCAGCTCTTGCCCGACGGCCGCCTCGGCGTCGCAGGCGCAGACGCAGACACCATCACCCGCGTCGCACGCGAGAACGGTCTGACGGTGTTCGGAACCAGCCACGAGCACGTCGACCTCGAGCAGGTGTTCCTGTCCATGACGGCCGGCCAGTACACCGCCGCGCCCATCGGAGCAGCCGGCTACAGACCACCGCCGGGGTACGGACCACCGCCGGGTTACGGACAGCAGCCGGGTTTTGGACAGCAGCCGGGTTTTGGACAGCAGCCGACGCAGTCCCCCTGGGACGGAAACCGACGATGACCACACTGTTCACCGCGGAAATCCGCAAGATCACCACCCTCAACTTCTGGTGGGCGCTGGCGTTGCCGCCGGTACTCGTCGGCATCGGCGCCAGTGCGATCTCCGCGGCCGTCATGGACACCACCGAGGAATACGGCGGCGACGCCGACGAAGCCGTCCTGGTCGGATTGCTCGTCGCCCTCGTGTTCGCGATGCTGTTCGCCGCGGTGTTCTCGGCCGTCAACGCCGGAACCGAATTTCGTCACGACACCATCACAACGTCATTCCTCACCTCGCCCGGCCGCGATCAGGTCGTCGCGGCGAAGGTGATCGTCACCGCTGCGTTCGCGCTCGCCTACGGGTTGATCGTCGCGATCTTCAGCGTCGTCTGCCTTCTCCTGTTCACCGGCGGGCGATTCACACTGACCGTCGACGTATGTGCGTATATCGCCGCAGGGCTGTTTGCCGTAGTGCTGTGGTCGTTGATCGGATCCGGCCTCGGCCTGCTGTTCGGCTCCCCCACCTGGCCGTCGATCATCATCGTCGCCTGGTTCCCGGTGGGCGAATTGATCGCCGTCGGCATTGCGTCCGGGATCGGGATCGACGGCCTGCAGAACGTCACGCCGTCGGCGCTGAGCATGGCGGTCGTCGCCGCGGGCCATGTCGACGACGGCAATCTGCTCCCACCATGGCCGTGGGCGCCGATCGGGCTGACGCTGTGGGCGGTCGCCGCCGTCGTGGCCGGGTGGTACCGAACGCGACGACGCGACATCGGCTGACCCTGGCGCCGGTGGGGTCGGCGGCGTCGGTGGGGTCGGCGGGGTCGGCGGGGTCGGCGGGGTCGGTGCTGTCGGTGCTGTCGGTGGCTCGGACTACCGTTCGTACTCGATGGTGAGAGACGGTATCGAGAACGACCGAGTCGGCTGGATTCGCAGGCTCCTCGCGCAGTGCTGGGTTCACCGAGCGACCGCCGCAGGCGCCCTGTCGGTCACGATGATCGCCGCCGTTATCGACATCACGTTCCCCCTGCTGACGCGAGCAGCGATAGACGACGCAGGAACGGGCGGCGGCGACACGATCCTCGGCCTCGCGTTGGCCATCGGTGTACTCGGCTTGGTTCGGTTCGCGTGTCAATTCGGCCGGCGCATGCTGGCGGGACGCCTGTCCATCGACGTGCAGCACGATCTACGGCTCGGGCTTCTCGGTTCGCTGCAAAAGCTGGACGGGCGACGCCAGGACGAGATTCGCACCGGCCAGGTAGTGTCTCGATCGATCACGGACCTGCAGTTGGTTCAGGGCCTTCTCGCCATGGTCCCGCTCTCCGCCGGCGCCCTCCTACAGTTCGTGCTCGCGCTCTGCGTCATGGCGTACCTGTCACCCCTGCTCACCGTCGTCGCACTGCTCATCGTTCCCGCTGTCTCCCTGGTAGTCCACCGCATCCGCCCCACGCTGTACGCGGCCACCTGGTCTGCGCAGCAGCGGGCCGCGGATCTGGCGCAGCACGTAGAAGAAACCGTCACCGGGGTGCGGGTGGTCAAGGGCTTCGGCCAGGAAGCACGAGCGGTAGACCGGCTCGAGGCGCTGGGCAGAAAATTGTTCGCCGAACGCATGCGTTCGGCCGCGATCAACGCACGGTTCGCACCGTCCTTGGCTGCAATACCTCAGCTCGGACTGGTCGGCGTCATCGCGCTCGGGGGCTACCTGGCGATGAACGGTCAGATCACCGTCGGCACCTTCCTTGCTTTCGCCACGTACGTGGCCACCCTGTCCGCCGTGACTCGCACCATCTCGTCCGTGGTCATCATGGCTCAGCTCTCCCGTGCCGCAGTCGAGCGCGTGTACGACGTCATCGACACCGAGCCGTCGGTGCCCGAACCCGAGCATCCGGCCCACCTCCCCGACGGTCCACTCGGCCTGGATCTGCACAACGTCACGTTCGGATTCGAGGACGACCGTGCAATCCTGGACTCCTTCGACTTGACCGTTGCGCCCGGCGAGAGCGTCGCAATCGTCGGTCGAGCCGGAGCGGGCAAAACCGCGTTGTCGCTTCTGCTCCCACGCTTCTTCAGCCCCCGGTCCGGATCGGTCGCACTCACCTCGAACAACCGACGTTTCGACGTCGACCAGGTGAGCGCCGAGCAGCTTCGCAGCGCGGTCGGCCTCGTGTTCGACGAACCATTCCTGTTCTCGGACACGATCGCCGCCAACATCGCACTCGGCAGACCCGACGCCACCGCCGAAGAGATTGCACACGCAGCCGCACTCGCAGAGGCGGCGGAGTTCGTCGAAGCACTCCCCGACGGGTACGACTCGATCGTCGGCGAGCGTGGGCTCACCCTGTCCGGCGGTCAGCGTCAACGCATCGCACTCGCCCGCGCGTTGCTCACGGACCCACGCGTCCTGGTTCTCGACGACGCCACGTCCGCGGTCGACGCGACGACGGAAGCCAAGATCTTCGACGCTCTTCGGCGCCAACGCGATCGCACCACCGTCATCCTGGCCCACCGACGATCGACGTTGACCCTGGCCGATCGAGTGGCAGTGCTCGACGGCGGACGCATCATCGATTCCGGCACCGTCGACGAGCTGGACGAGCGCTGCGCACTGTTCCGCGAACTGCTCGCCGGAAGCGAAGTCCCCACCGCAACCTCGACCACGCACAGCGCGACCACACCCTGCGCGACCATACCCAGCGCGACCACACCGTCCGTCACCGGCAGCGTCGCGCCCACCGCGGATCGGCTGTGGCCCGACACCGTACTGAACGCAGATGCCGTGCCCAACGCAGACGACGGCCGTGCCGTCGAACGCGCCGGGTCGGTCACCCGTGGCCCGGTGTCGGGAGCGCTCGGCAACGTCGCGTCCACACCACGGATGCAAGCGGCCGTGGATGCACTGCCGCCGGCGACGGAGAGCCCAACACCGGGCCGTTCGACGACGGGCGACCCGGGAGCGTCCGGCCCGGACCTGCGCGCCGCGGACCCGGATTTTCGGCTGTCGCGGTTGCTGTCACCGGTCCGGATGCTGCTGATCACAGTCGTGGGGCTGCTGGCACTGGACTCGCTCGCGTCCATAGCCTTCCCCTCCATCGTGCGCTTCGCCGTCGACGACGGTGTCGGGCGAGGCGATTCGAGCGCCCTGTGGACGGCCACCGTCGTCGGAGTCGTGCTGGCGGCCGCCGGGTGGTTCGTTCTCGCCGCGACCACGACGATCACCGCCCGCGCGGGCGAACGCGTGCTGTTCGGTCTTCGGGTGCGCAGCTACGCACACATTCAACGACTCGGCCTCGACTACTACGAGCGCGAGCTGTCCGGCCGGATCATGACCCGCATGACCACCGACGTCGACGCGTTGTCGTCGTTCATCCAGACCGGTGCGTCCACGGCCGTGGTCAGCCTGCTGACCGTCCTCGGCATCTCGACGGCCCTGCTCGTCACCGACTTCTCGCTGGGGCTCGTTGCGCTGGCCGTGGTTCCGCCGTTGATCGTCGCCACCGTCGTGTTCCGCCGAATCTCGTCATCTGCATACTCCGTCTCGCGCGAACGCATCTCGGCCGTCAATGCCGACTTCCAGGAAAACATCGCCGGTCTGCGCGCAGCCCAGGCCTACCGCCGCGAGGACTTCGCGGCCCGCCGATTCGCCGAGCGCGCCGACCGGTACCGCGTCAGCCGAATGCGATCGCAGCGCGCGATCTCCCTTTACTTCCCCTTCATCACGCTGCTGTCCGACATCGCACTCGCGCTCGTGGTGTTCGTCGGCGCCCATCAGGTCGCCACCGGATCGACCTCGACGGGCACCCTCGTCGCCTTCGTCCTCTATCTCGGGTTGTTGTTCGGACCCATCCAGCAGCTCTCCCAGGTCTTCGACGGCTACCAGCAGGCCAGGGTCGGAGTTCAGCGCATCGGCGACCTGTTGCGCACCCCGAGCTCCATCGAAGCCGCGTCCGACGCCGACGCAGTCCCCGTCGTTCCCGGACGGTTTCACAGCGACATCCGGTTCGAGAACGTCGCCTTCCGGTACGCGGGAGCGGACGCCAACGCACTCTCCGAGATCAATCTCACAATCGCCCACGGCACCACCGTCGCACTCGTCGGGCAGACGGGCGCGGGCAAGTCGACCATCGTCAAATTGCTCGCCCGCTTCTACGATCCGACGGCCGGATCGGTGCGTGTTTCGGGCACCGATCTGCGCGATTACCGGCTCTCCGACTATCGGCATCGCCTCGGCGTCGTCCCCCAGGAAGCGCACCTGTTCACGGGCGACGTCGCGAGCAACATCGCCTTCGGCAAGCCCGACGCGACCCGCGGCGAGATCGAGGACGCGGCGCGGGCGGTCGGCGCACTCGACACCATCGCCGCGCTGAGAGGCGGTATGCGCCGGCCCGTCGGCGAGCGGGGGCAAGGCCTCTCCGCGGGTCAACGCCAGTTGATCGCGCTGGCCAGAGCCGAACTCGTCGACCCCGATCTGCTACTCCTCGACGAAGCGACGGCCACCCTCGACCCGGCCACCGAACGCAAAGTTCTGGCCGCCAGCGACGCAGTGCTGCGCAAGCGAACCGCCGTGGTGGTTGCCCACCGACTCGCAACGGCTGCCCGCGCCGATCTCGTGGTCGTCGTCGACGGCGGGCGCATCGTGGAGACCGGAACGCACGATGAACTCCGCGCCAGAGGGGGCTACTACAGCCGACTGTGGGATGCGACCGAAACGCGCGGAGCGGAAGATTCGATAGAGGAGAAGTACGGTCGGCAACGAAGCCGATAGCTACTCGTGAGTACATACCACAGCCGCGTCCCGGGCGTGTTCGCTCCCTCGATGAGGTCTAACCTGAACGGGTACGCGCGTGACATATGGGAACGAAGAGAAGAATCGAGGCGAACTACTGCCGTGAGCAGCAGCTCCACTACCCAATTCGGACAAAACCAGTGGCTGGTCGACGAGATGTACCAGCGGTTCAAGCAGGACCCTTCATCGGTCGACGCCAGCTGGCATGAATTTCTCACCGACTACGACCCGGACGCTCCGGTAGGTGATGGGACGGCGTCTGCTCCGAACGGCAGTAAGGCACCGGCCGCAGCCAAAACCGAAGCTCCGAAGAAGCAGGCTTCCAAGGCACCCGCCCCGAAGGCAGAGGCTCCCAAGTCCCAGGCTCCGGAGGCAGAGGCTCCCAGCGCTGCGAAGGACGAGACGCCGAAGCCCGCCGCTCAGAAGCCCGCTCCCACTTCTCGCCCGGCTACGTCGAAGGCCGCGGGTGCCAACCCGTCCGCAGCCCCGAAGCCCGCAGCCGCTGCCGCTGCCTCGAACGTCGAAGAGTCCAGCAAGGTTCTCCGCGGCGCCGCTGCTGCCGTCGCGAAGAACATGTCGGCTTCGCTGCAGATTCCGACGGCCACCAGTGTTCGCGCGATTCCGGCCAAGCTCATGGTCGACAACCGCCTGGTGATCAACAACCACCTCGCTCGTACACGCGGCGGCAAGATCTCGTTCACCCACCTTCTCGGCTATGCAATCGTGCAGGCCGTCAAGGCGTTCCCGAACATGAACCGCCACTTCGCCGAGATCGACGGCAAGCCGAACGCAGTCACTCCCGCTGCCACCAACCTCGGTCTCGCCATCGACCTCAAGGGCAAGGACGGCTCGCGCAACCTCGTCGTCGCCGCGATCAAGAACACGCAGGACTACTCGTTCACGCAGTTCTACAACGCGTACGAGGACATCGTTCGTCGTGCTCGTGACGGCAAGCTCACCGGTGAGGATTTCCAGGGCGTCACGATGTCCCTGACCAACCCCGGCGGCATCGGCACCGTGCACTCCGTGCCGCGCCTCATGCAGGGCCAGGGCGCCATCATCGGTGCAGGCGCGATGGAGTACCCCGCCGAGTTCCAGGGCTCGAGCGACGAGCGCCTCGCCGATCTGGGCGTCGGCAAGCTCATGACGCTGACCTCGACGTACGACCACCGCATCATTCAGGGTGCCGAGTCGGGCGACTTCCTGCGCACGATTCACAACCTGCTGATCAGCGACGAGTTCTACGACGAGATCTTCCACTCGCTCAAGATCCCCTACGAGCCCATTCGGTGGCGTAAGGATCTGCCCGAGGGCACCGTCGACAAGAACACCCGTGTTCTCGAACTGATCGCGGCGTACCGCAACCGCGGCCACCTCATGGCCGACACGGACCCGTTGCAGTTCACCAAGGACAAGTTCCGGATGCACCCGGATCTCGACGTCATCAGCCACGACCTGACGCTGTGGGACCTCGACCGCGAGTTCAAGGTCGGCGGCTTCCACGGCAAGGACAAGATGCGTCTGCGCGACGTACTCAGCGTCCTGCGCGACTCGTACTGCCGCCACGTCGGCGTCGAGTACACCCATATCCTCGAGACCGATCAGGTCGCGTGGCTGCAGGAACGCGTCGAGGCGACTCACGTCAAGCCGACCGTGGCGCAGCAGAAGTACATCCTCAGCAAGCTCAACGCTGCGGAGGCATTCGAGACCTTCCTGCAGACCAAGTACGTCGGCCAGAAGCGGTTTTCGCTCGAAGGCGCGGAATCCGTCATTCCGATGATGGATGCCGTCATCGACCAGAGCGCCGAGCACGGGCTCGACGAGGTCGTTATCGGCATGCCGCACCGTGGCCGCCTCAATGTGTTGGCCAACATCGTCGGCAAGCCGTACTCGAAGATCTTCACCGAGTTCGAGGGCAACATGAACCCGGCGGCCGCGCATGGCTCCGGCGACGTGAAATACCACCTCGGCGCCGAGGGCACGTACATCCAGATGTTCGGCGAGAACGACATCGCCGTGTCGCTGACCGCCAACCCGTCGCACCTCGAAGCCGTCGACCCGGTCCTCGAAGGACTGGTCCGCGCCAAGCAGGATCTGCTCGACAAGGGCGCGGGCGAAGGCGGATTCTCCGTACTTCCGCTCATGCTCCACGGTGACGCGGCTTTCGCGGGCCAGGGCGTCGTCGCGGAAACGCTCAACCTCGCGCAGCTGCGCGGCTACCGCACCGGCGGCACCGTGCACATCGTGGTCAACAACCAGGTCGGTTTCACCACCGCACCCGAGCACTCGCGTTCGTCCGAGTACTGCACCGACGTCGCCAAGATGATCGGCGCGCCGATCTTCCACGTCAACGGCGACGACCCGGAGGCATGCGTCCGCGTTGCCCAGCTCGCGGTCGACTTCCGCGAGATGTACAACAAGGACGTCGTCATCGACATGATCTGCTACCGCAGGCGTGGACACAACGAGGGCGACGACCCCTCGATGACGCAGCCGGCGATGTACGACGTCATCGACACCAAGCGCAGCGTTCGCAAGAGCTACACCGAATCCCTCATCGGCCGCGGCGACATCTCCCTCAAAGAGGCAGAGGACGCACTCCGCGACTATCAGGGACAGCTCGAGCGTGTGTTCAACGAGGTCCGCGAGCTCGAGAAGTACAACCCCGAGCCCAGCGAATCGGTCGAGCTCGACCAGCAGTTGCCCACCAAGCTCACCACCGCGGTCGACAAGTCGATCCTGCACCGCATCGGCGACGCCTTCCTCGAGGTTCCCGAGGGCTTCAGCGTGCACCCGCGTGTCAAGCCGGTACTCGAGAAGCGTCGCGAAATGGCGTACGAGGGCAAGGTCGACTGGGCATTCGGCGAGTTGCTCGCACTCGGATCGCTCGTGGATGAAGGACGCAACGTGCGTTTCTCCGGCCAGGATACCCGTCGCGGCACGTTCACCCAGAGGCACTCGGTCATCATCGACCGCAAGACCGGCGCCGAGTACACCCCACTGCACAACATCGGCAGCGAGAACCCCGGCAAGTTCATGGTCTACGACTCCGCACTCAGCGAGTTCGCGGCCGTCGGCTTCGAATACGGCTACTCGGTGGGCAACCCCGACGCGCTCGTCATGTGGGAAGCGCAGTTCGGTGACTTCATCAACGGCGCGCAGTCCATCATCGACGAGTTCATCTCCTCGGGCGAAGCCAAATGGGGTCAGCTCTCCGACGTCGTGCTGCTGCTGCCGCACGGCCACGAAGGCCAGGGACCGGACCACACGTCCGGACGCATCGAACGCTTCCTCACGCTCTGCGCCGAGGGCTCGATGACCGTCGCACTCCCGTCGACGCCGGCGAACTACTTCCACCTGCTGCGTCGTCACGCACGGGACGGAATCCGTCGCCCGCTCATCGTCTTCACCCCGAAGTCGATGCTGCGAAACAAGGCTGCGGTGTCCAACATCGAGGACTTCACCGACGGCAAGTTCCACTCGGTCTTCGACGAGCCGACCTACGACACCGGCACCGGTGATCGCAGTAAGGTCAAGCGTGTCCTGATGGTCAGCGGCAAGCTCTACTACGAGCTGCTCGCCCGCAAGCAGAAGGACAACCGCGAAGACGTCGCCATCGTGCGCATCGAGCAGCTCTACCCGGTTCCGACGCGTCGGATCACCGAGGCGATCAAGAGCTACCCGAACGCCACGGAGTTCCGCTGGGTCCAGGAGGAGCCGGCAAACCAGGGTGCGTGGCCGTTCTTCGGTCTCGCGTTCCCGGAACTGATGCCGGACGTCCTCACCGGAATCAAGCGCGTCTCGCGTCGTGCAATGTCGGCCCCGTCCTCGGGGTCGAGCAAGGTGCACGCCGTCGAGCAACTCGAAATCATCGACGAAGCATTCTCGGGCGTCGGCGAGTAACAGCGCCTGTTCACCGAATGACGCGTTCGGTCACCTACGGGTGATCGAATGCGTCATTCGTCGTTTCGGGGGTTGTGTGTGGTCGCGGGCGGCTGGGCGGGTGAGCCTGCCTGCTATTCGGCCGATGCGCCGAGCAGCGAGGCGATCATGCTCGGGGCCAAGGCGACTGCGGGGAGGGCGCCGACGTTGAGTTCGATGAGCTGGTCGCGGGTGATTCGAGGGTCGCGGAGCCAGGAGATGGTGGCTTCCTCGACAAAGGCGATCCACCCGCGCACTGCCAGTTCGGTGGTGCCGTTGGCGTCGACCTGAAGCTTGTGCAGGTTGGCGAGCGTGCGCTCGGCCATGGTGGCACGAGTCTGTTCGAAGACCTCACGCATATCGGGGTCGCCGGTGGCCGAACCGCGGAGCAGCGAGATGAAGGTATCTCGATTCTCGGTGACGTAATCGACGTAATTCGCAATGGAATCGCGCAGGATTTCGTAGGGTTCGAGGGTCATGTCGGGTGCGGTTCGGTCGAGCATCGTCTTGCTTGCTTCACGCACGATGGCCAGGTGGAAATCCTGCTTGGACGAGAAGTAGTGAAAAAGGAGTCCGCGGGACACGCCTGCTTGATCCGCGATGTCTTCCACCGAAACCTGTTCGAGAGACCTCTCTGCCAGCATTTCCGTGCCGAGTTCGATGAGCTGGGCACGTCGCTCGCCGGGGCTCATTCGCGTCCTTTTGGGAGCAGAACTGGCTGGGTTGTTCACACTGGACATGAGAACACCCTATTGAATAAGAGTCAACAGCTATTGACTCACGGTCAGTAAGCTCCTACTCTCTCGTACATGAGTCTTTCCGTAACAGATACTCCGGAGCGCGTGACGGCGCCGCGCCAGGTCGACACCGTGATCATCGGCAGCGGGTTCGCCGGGTTGGGTGCAGCGATCAAGCTGACCCAGCAGGGCAAGAAGAACTTCCTCGTCCTCGAGCGCGGCGGCGACGTCGGCGGCACCTGGCGCGACAACACGTACCCGGGCGCGGCCTGCGACGTGCCGTCGCACCTGTACTCGTACTCGTTCGCGCTCAACCCCGACTGGACTCGGTCGTTCTCCACGCAGCCCGAGATCCACAAGTACATCACCTCCGTTGCACGGAAGTACGACGTCATGGGCAAGCACGTGTTCAACTCGGACGTCACCTCGGTGACCTGGAACGAAGACACGCACCGCTGGGACATCGTGGCCAGTACGGGCGACTACACGGCCAAGGTCGTCGTCACTGCGGTCGGCGCTCTGTGCGAGCCCAACCTTCCCCCGATCAAGGGCATCGAGGGATTCCAGGGCGACATCTTCCACTCGGCGCAGTGGAACCACGACGTCTCGCTCGCGGGCAAGCGCGTCGCCGTCATCGGCACCGGAGCTTCGGCCATCCAGATCGTTCCGGCCATCGCGGACAAGGTCGAGCACCTCGACGTCTACCAGCGCACGGCACCGTGGATCCTCCCCCGCTTCGATCGCGCGTACACCGGCATCGAGAAGTTCGCTTTCAAGCACGTCCCGTTCTTCCAGCGCCTCTCCCGCACCGGCATCTATGCCGCTCGCGAGACCCAGGTCGTCGGGCTCGCCAAGAACCCGAAGCTGATGCGCGTCTTCGAGCTCATCGCCCGCCAGCAGATCAACAAGGGCATCAAGGACAAGGCACTTCGTAAGAAGGTCACGCCCAACTTCCGCATCGGCTGCAAGCGCATGCTGATCTCCAACGCGTACTACCCGGCCCTCGACCGCCCGAACGTCGACCTGGTCACCGACGGCATCGCCGAGGTCAAGGCCAACTCCATCGTCTCAGCGGACGGCACCGAGCGACCCATCGACGCACTCGTGGTCGCCACCGGCTTCCACGTCACCGATTCCCCGGCTTACCAGGGCATTTACGGCCGAGGCGGCAAGACGCTGGCGCAGACCTTCGACGAAGAGGGCCAGCAGGGCTACAAGGGCGCGGCCGTCGCGAACTTCCCCAACATGTTCTTCCTCGTCGGACCGAACACCGGTTTGGGCCACACGTCCATGGTGTTCATGATCGAGTCGCAGCTCAACTACGTCATCGACGCACTCGACACCATCGAGAAGCACGACATCGGTGTCATCGAGGTGCGCAAGGACGTCCAGGACGAGTACAACAACGACCTGCAGAACCGGATGGCCAACAGTGTGTGGATGAACGGTGGCTGCGCGAGCTGGTACCTCGACAAGCACGGCAACAACACCACCTTGTGGCCGGACTTCACGTTCCGCTTCCGCAGCATGACGAAAAAGTTCGACCTGGCGGCATACCGTAGCGTCGCCGCATCGGATCTATCCACCATCGGCGGTTCCGCAGCAACCGCCTCGAACAGCAAGGTCGTGGCCCCGTGATGTCCAAGGCAGAGACCAACACTGCGTTCGCAGGCAAAGTTGCCGTCGTCACGGGAGCAGGGTCCGGCATCGGCCGCGCACTCGCACTCAATCTCGCCGAGCGCGGTGCCAAGTTGGCTCTCTCCGACGTCGACCTCACCGGGCTCGCCGAGACGGTCGCACAGGTAGAAGCTCTGGGCGCCGAGGTGGATTCACAATTCCTCGACGTCGCACAGCGCGAAACGGTTCTGGACTATGCAGAAGCCGTCAAGCAGCGTTTCGGCAAGATCAATCAGATCTACAACAACGCAGGCATCGCCTACCACGGCGACGTCGAAGCCTCTTCGTTCAAGGACATCGAGCGCATCGTCGACGTCGACTTCTGGGGAGTCGTCAACGGTACCAAGGCATTTCTGCCGCACCTGCAGGAATCGGGCGACGGCCACATCGTCAACATCTCGAGCCTCTTCGGTCTGCTCGCCATGCCGTCGCAGGCTGCATACAACGCTGCAAAGTTTGCGGTCCGTGGCTTCAGCGAAGCTCTGCGCATGGAGCTGCTGATCAACAAGGCACCAGTCAAGATGACCGTCGTCCATCCCGGCGGCATCAAGACGGCCATCGCACGCAACGCGGCGGTTGCCGAGAACTACGACCAGAAGTCCGTCGCCGCGTTCTTCGACGCCAAACTCGCGAAGACCACCCCGGACCAGGCCGCCAAGGTCATCCTGAAGGGTGTCGAAAAGGGCAAGGGCCGCGTCCTCATCGGCTCGGACGCCATTGCCCTCGATCTGTTCCAACGGCTGACGGGTTCGAAGTACCAGCGCGTCATCGCCACGGTCGCGGGCCGCGTCATGCCACGGAAGAAGTAGCCGTGAAAACCGTCTACCTTCCGCTCCCGCTCGTGGCGGCTGCGCTCAAACCGTTCTACCGACTCGCGTTGGACGCGCGCCTGCCGGTCACCGTGCAACGCCGGATCCTCGATCTGGCATCGCCGTTGCAGGTGATGCCCGACGGTGCGGTGAGCCAGAAGATGACGCTGGCCGGACGACCCGCGGAGCGCATCACCGTCGGCGCAACCGAGCGCGATACCGCCGTGCTGTACCTGCACGGCGGCGCCTACACGATCGGTTCGATCTCGACGCACCGTTCGCTCGCCGCCCATCTCGCGCGCGAATCGGGCTGTGCGGTATACGTTCTCGACTACCGCCTCGCGCCGGAGAACCCGTACCCTGCGGGCCTGAACGATGCGGTGGCCGCGTTTCGCGAACTCGTCAAGACGCACGGCTTCTCTGCCAACCGCATCGCGATCGCCGGTGACTCCGCAGGCGGTGGCCTGTCGGTGGCGACGGCCCGGCACCTGGTCGACGACGGAGTTCGACCCGCCGCGCTTGCGCTGATCTCACCCTGGGTGGATCCCGGTGCGCGCGATGCGCAGATCGAGCGAGACATCGTCGTCAACACCAAGTGGTCGTACAGCGCCGCCGAGGCGTACCTCGGCGGCGGTGACCCCCTCGACCAGGGTTTCGCACCGCTGCTGGGCGACCTGACCGGACTACCGCCGATCGTCATGCACGTCGGAACGGAAGAGGTGCTCTACCCCCAGATCGTCGCGTTCCACGACAAGCTGTTGTCGTCGGGCGCGGAGGTGGACTACGTGGAGTACGAGAAGCTGTGGCACGTTGCCCATCTGCAGGCGTCGATTCTGCGTGAGGCCGCAGACGCAGTCCACCACATGGGCGCCTTCATCGCCGCTCGCGTACGCACCTCAGAGGTCGTGCTCCCCGAGCCAACGAGCAGCGACATCGCCTGATTGCTTCCCAC
>NZ_JBAWFH010000559.1:0-8587 GCF_049591685.1 Rhodococcus sp. (in: high G+C Gram-positive bacteria)
CGTTCTGGCCGCGCCGTATACCTACCCTTTCAATCCCCCCAAGCCTCTACCGGTCTTTCCCTATACGCGCGCTTCGACCCCACCCACCACCACTGCTCCACCCGTCACCACGCCCCCGACGACCACCACTCCGGTGACACAGACGCCACCCCCGACACAGACGCCGCTGCTGTGGGAAGACCAGTTCAACAGCGCCGGAGTCGTCGATCCAGCCAAGTGGGGATTCCAAACCGGCAGGTGGGGAGCAAGTTCCGGAGAACAGCAGTACTACACCAACTCCACATCCAACGCGTCGGTGGGCAACGGTTCACTCAATATCACCGCGAGGAAGGAGACGCCACCCGACCGCAAGCCTGCACCCGACAACTTCACGAGCGCGCGCGTAGTCAGCTTCGGAAAACAATCCGTAACCCCGCCCGTGCGTATCGAAGCATCCATCAAGATGCCCAGGGCCGCCGGTCTACTACCCGCTTTCTGGTTACTCGGGCTCGAACCGGGCAACGAATACAGTTGGCCGCGGCAGGGTGAAATAGATATCGTCGAAATCCCAGGAACAAACGGACCGTCCTTCAATTTGCACGGTCCGGCGAAATCGAATTCGAATACCGACGTGAAGACCGGCGGCGGAATGGCGCCTGTTTCCGACGGTTTTCACACGTATCGGGTGGATTGGCTACCCGACCGAATCACCTGGTTCGTAGACGGTGCGCCGCAGTATTCGGTCAGCAAAGCCGAGTACGAAGCCAAGGGCGGAAACTGGACGCCGTTCTCCGGAGCCTGGCCGCACTACGTGCTGTTCAACGTCGCAGTCGGGAACAACTGGGTCGGTAAAGTGCCGGCGTCGACGCCTTTCCCGCAGACCATGAGCGTCGACTGGGTCAAGGCGAGCAGAATTTCCTGACCAGCCGCACATCGACGACGTCGGGGCGTCGATGCCCTGGACACTTAGTGACCGATCACAACTCAATACCGAGGTATTTGGCACCGCGCACATAGCATTCGAGACGTAACCCTCGATCAAAGGTGACGCATGAGGCTTTCCTCCTCGCTGCTTGTTCTGGCCGCAACCTTCACCGTCGCTCTGTCCAGCGCATCCCCCGCCGCGGCGGGGCCCGCTGTACCGATCGTGCTGATGCCGTCCGTGCCGGGGCCCGCTCAAACTTTGCACGGCGACGCGATCCGATACGCCTCCGAGCATCCCGACGCGGCCCCCAGCGGCGCGAACGACCCGTCGTGCATTCCCACCGATACCCATCCGAACCCGGTCATTCTCGTACACGGCACCGACGCCAGTGCCTACGCCGACTGGGCGGGCATGGCTCCCGTTCTCGCCGCAGCCGGTCACTGTGTTCACGCCCTCAACTTCGGTGCTTCCCCGGACGGCTCGAGCTACGGATTCGGCGACATCCGCGAGAGCGCAGCCCAACTGAGAGAGTTCGCAGAGTCCGTCGCCGCCAGGTCGGGAGCCAGCGCCGTGGATGTCGTCGGCTACTCGCAGGGCGCGGCCGTGGCTCGCTACTACACCAACCGGTTGGGCGGAGCCGAGCTGGTGGACAAGTGGATCGGCATCGCCTCACCCACCTACGGCGGCAACGCCTACGGCTTCTCACCAGCGGTGCAGGCCGTGCCGGGTGCACTGACGCTGGTATCCGGTGAACTGGGTCCCGCACTCGTCCAGCTGATGGAGGGCTCGGAATTCCTGACCGAACTGAACGCGGGTGGTGACACCGTCCCCGGCGTCGAATACACCAGTATTGCCACCCGGGTGGACGAGGTGATTCAGCCGTACACCAATGCGCTGCTTCGTGATTCGGGTGCGAACAACGTCGTGGTTCAGGATGTATGTCCGCAGAACAACGTCGCGCATTTCGCATTCACCTACGATGCGACCACTGCCGCCCTGGTCCTTGCCGCGCTCGATCCGTCCGCCGACATCGAACCACCCTGCGAATCCGTCCCGCTGGGCACCGGAATTCTGGATGTGATCATCGCGAGTAATTGATGCGACCCCCGGTGTGCGAAAAACGTCGTTCCAACAGCACTAAGTGCGCACGGGCGCGGAGCGCACCTGCAACTGAAACGCACGCAGGCCCACGTACAACTCCGCCGCATGCGCCGGATTGGAGAAATTACGGCCGGTGAGTTCACCTATCCGCCGTAGCCGATAGAGAACCGTGTTGCGGTGATAGTGCAGAGCCGCAGCCGCCCCGCTCGTCGAACCCTCGGCGCGGAACCACGCGTCCAGGGTGCCGAGCAGACTGTCGCGCTCCTCTGCAGGCAGCAGCAACAGGTCGCCCAGGATCTGTGCGGCGGCGATATGACCGGATTCGGGGTGGCCCGCCAACAGAAGCGGCACGGGCACCGAGTCGTAGCGGGTGCACGGAGCATCGTCGACGGGTGCACACGCCCGCGCCGACCTCGCCTGGACGACGGCACCCGGTATCGACGACGACGTGCGGAACACCGCGCTGACACCGATGTCGCCATTGCCACCGGCAATACCGTCGAGCACGAATTCCAGGGCTTGATCCGATTGCGCGAACAGCAGCCCGACCACGCCGTCGACCGCGCTGTCCCACACCGACTCGACGCCAGGCGTCGCGATGTGCGCGCAGCGGGTATCGGCAGAGACGACGACGAAGCTTCCGCGGTCGGGAATGCGAAAGGTGCGCAGTGCGTCGGCGACCGCTGCCGGGTTCGCGCCGTGGTCGGCGAACAGCGTCCGCACCAACCGTCGTCGCGCCTCCGCATCGTGCTCGGCTCGGGCGTCGATGCTCACGCGATAGGCCTCGGCGGCTGCGTCCGAGCAGACGTCCACCAGGGCCCATACGTGCGCGGCCATCTCGAGCAGCGTCCGCGGCGCATCGTCGTCGTCGGATCGGGCGAGCAGTTCCTCCCAGATGAGGCGACCGCCCAAACGGAACGCGTGCAGTAGGGCCGCGAGCGGCACACCCTGCTCGGCCTTGAGTCGCCCCGCAGCTCTGGCTGCCTCGAGATCGACGGGACGCTCACCCGCCAGTTCACAGATCATGTCCGTGACGTTCGCGAGGCAGGCACCGCGCAGCTGACTAGGGCTGAGCAGCGTCGATTCGACGTACGCGTGCTCGGCCGTCAATATGCGGCGGACCAATTCGTCGGCCAGTTCTTCCACTGCATCGAGCAGGGGCGCGGCCAGCTCGAACGATGTGGGTGCGGTGGCCGTGCTCGCTTTCGCCATCCCTGCACCCTAGCCGTCCGATGTAACGCACACCACACCTTGTTGTGCCGACGCACAATCGCGCCGCTCACTTCCACAGCCTCGGCCCATGGCGCAGCGCGCCCGAACGAGACGACAATCACAGTGAACACCGCGAGAACGAAGGGAGTGAGCACCGTGACCGAATCGACTACACCTCGACTGCGCGTCGCCGAGTCGTCGGAGGTCGACACGCGAACACATGTGGACACCGCGTTGAGCGAACTTCACGAGGGTGAGAAGGCGTGGCGTGCCTCCTCACTGTCCGAACGACGGCGAATCATCGAGCGCGTCCGCGACCTGACCATCGCGCATGCCGCAGAATGGGTGGAGGCAGCATCCACCGTCAAGGGCCTCGTGGGCACTTCCCCGCTCGTCGGCGAGGAATGGATGTCCGGTCCCTACGCGTTCGCCGGTGGAACGGCGACCGTCGCGAAGACCCTCGAAGCGCTCGACGCAGGCAAGAGCCCGCTCGCCGACGCAAAATTCGGCTCGGCCCCCGGCGGCCGGACGACCGTGCAAATCCTCCCGCGTGGGGTGTTCGATCAACTACTCCTGAGCGGTTTCAGCGGCCAGGTGTGGTTGAAGCCGGGTGTCGACGCCGCAGCCGCGAAGAAGTCGGCGGGGCTGGCGCAACGGACACCCGCACGCACCAACGGAATTGGAGTCGTACTCGGTGCGGGCAACATCATGTCGATCGCTCCCCTGGACACGCTGTACGAGCTCGTGGCCCACAACCGCGTCGTGGCCCTCAAGCTCAATCCGATCACCGATCCGATGTTCGACGTGTTCTCCAAGATCCTCGAGCCTCTCATCACCCTGGGTGCCGTTCGCATCCTGACCGGTGGCGCAGACATCGGGACGTATCTCGTCGGCCACCACCTCGTCGACCACGTACACATGACCGGTAGCTCCATCACCCACGACGCCATCGTGTTCGGGCCCGGGGAGGCCGGTGCCGAGCGCAAAGCCGCCGGCGACCCAGTGTTGAAGAAGCCGATGACGAGCGAACTGGGCGGCGTCTCACCGACCATCGTCCTCCCCGGCGAGTGGAGTGCCGCCGACATTCGCTTCCAGGCGGAACACGTTGCAACGCAGAGGCTGCACAACGGCGGATACAACTGCGTCGCCTCACAGGTGATCGTATTGTCGTCCGGGTGGAAGCAGCGCGACGAATTCGTCGCCGCGGTCCGTGACGCGTTGGCCGCGGCACCAGAACGTCGTGCTTACTATCCGGGTAGCGACAGCCGCGTCGAGTCCGCTCTGAGCAGCTACCCCGGCGCCCAGCGATTGGCGCACGGCCGCGTACTGATCGACGACCTCGACCCAGGTGACGAGGCCGCACTACTGAGCACCGAGTACTTCGCGCCCGTTCTCGGAATTGTCGAACTCCCCTACGAGGGTGAGCAGTTCGCGGAGAAGGCCATCGAAACAGTCAACGAGACGTTCGTCGGCACGCTCGGCGTCAACGTCATCGCGCACCCGAGAACGATCGACGAGATGGGCACCCGGTTCGACGAACACCTCGCCGATTTGCGGTACGGAGCGATCGCCGTCAACGCGTGGACCGGCCTCGCCTTCCTCAGCCCGGCCGCGACGTGGGGTGCATTCCCCGGCCACACCATCGACGACGTGCAGAGCGGAATCGGCATCGTACACAATGCCCTCCTCATCGACGACGCCGAAAGAACCGTCGTACGTGGGCCTTTCCGCCCGTCGCCGCGTTCACTTGTCAACAAGGAATGGTCGCTTTCCCCGAAGCCGCCATGGTTCGTCACCAATCGAACGGCTGCGACCACGGGCCGGTTGCTGACCGCGTTCGCCGCCGCGCCGTCGTGGTTCAAGATGCCCGCGATTTTCGCGTCGGCACTGCGCGGATAAAGGAGAGCACACATGACCGAACCGTTCGTCACGGACTACGTCGTCGTCGGGGCCGGTTCGTCCGGTGCCGTCCTGGCCAACCGCCTGAGCGCCGATCCGCGGAATTCGGTGGTCCTGCTCGAGGCGGGCCTGGAGGACAAGAACAAGTTCGCCCATATCCCGGCAGCGTTCTCCAAACTCTTCCGCTCCGAGGTCGACTGGAACTACGACACCGAACCACAGCCGGAACTGAAGGGTCGCAGCATCTTCTGGCCGCGAGGCAAGATGCTCGGCGGCTCGTCGTCGATGAACGCGATGATGTGGGTGCGAGGTTTCGCCGCGGACTACGACGAATGGGCCTCGCTCAGCGACGATTCGTGGTCGTTCGAATCCGTTGTGCCGTACTTCCGCAAGATCGAGAGCATCGAAGGAACGAGCGCCGTCGACGCCGGCAGCACTGGTCCGCTCATCGTGTCGAACCAGCGTAGCCCCCGCGCACTCACCCAGTCGTTCCTCGGTGCCGTCCGCGAGGCGGGCTATCCGGTCGAGCCTGCCAATCTGCCCGAGCCCACGGGCTTCTCGCAGACCATGGTGAACCAGAAGCGCGGCGCGCGATGGAGCACCGCCGACGCGTACCTCAAACCGGTGAAGAAACGACCCAACCTGACGATCCTCACCGAATCCCAGGCCACTCGGGTGATCTTCGAGGGATCCGCAGCGGTGGGCGTCGAGTACGTCAGCAACGGGATCACCCGGGAGGTTCGTGCAGCCAAGGAAGTCGTCCTCGCGGGCGGTGCCGTCAACACGCCTCAGCTGCTGATGCTGTCGGGCATCGGTGACAAGGAGCAACTGGGTTCGCACGGCATTGCCGTCAAGCATCATGCACCGGAGGTCGGGAAGAACCTCACCGATCACCTCTCGGCGCTGATCGGGTGGAGCCTCGAGAAGGACTCGCTCTTCTTCGCCGAGAAAATCCCCGAACTCGTCAACTACCTCGTTCGACGACGGGGCATGCTCACCTCGAACGTCGCCGAGGCCTACGGCTTCATCAAGAGCCGCGACGGCTTGGCCTACCCGGACGTCGAACTGATCTACGCCCCCGCGCCGTTCTTCGACGAGGGCCTGATCGCACCGGACGCGCACGCAGCCGTCATCGGTGCGGTGCTCCTGCGTCCGGAGAGTCGGGGCGAGATCAGCCTCCGCTCGAGCGACCCGACCGCGAAGCCGATCATCGAACCGAGGTACCTCAGCGACGAGAAGGGCATGGACCGCGACGCCATGCTCGAAGGCCTGCGGGTGTGCACGGAGATTGCGTCGCAGCCGTCACTGAAGGGCCTCCTGGGGGAGATCGTTCGCCCCCACAATGCCGGCGACGTCCTCAGCGAAGCGCTCGAGCAGAACGCTCACACGCTCTACCACCCGGTGAGTACCTGCCGAATGGGCAACGACGCATCGAGCGTGGTGACGCCCGATCTGCGCGTGCGCGGCGTCGATCGGCTCCGTGTTGCTGACGCATCGATCATGCCGACCATCATTCGCGGCCACACGCACGCGCCGAGCGTGCTGATCGGTGAGAAGGCTGCGGACATGATCCTGGCCGGGTGATCGAAGCTTCCGACCGACCTCGACCGGCCCTGACCGTCTGGAGCGTCACCGTCCGGTGGCGACCGGGCGATCAGGATCGTTCGACCACTGGGACCACGAGCCGGGGTAGAGCGCCGCGTCGATCCCGGCGATGGCCAGCGCAGCAACCTGATGCGCAGCGGTGACCCCCGACCCGCAGTAGACACCGACCTCCCCGGCGACGTGGGCGAATCGCGCACGCAGCGCCTCCGCGGGCAGGAAGCGCCCGTCGGCATCGAGATTGTGTGTCGTGGGCGCGCTGACCGCGCCGGGTATGTGGCCCGCGCGGGGATCGATGGGTTCGCTCTCCCCCGCGAACCTCTCGGCTGCCCGTGCGTCGAGAAGAGTTCCAGCCGCGGCCAACGCTTCGGCCTGATCGGCCGTCAACGTGCGCAGGTGCCCCGCGCTCAGCTCGATGTCGCCGTCACCGAGGGCGAACTCGTCACCCGCCGCGGTTTCGTAGCCCGCATCCACCCAGGCACGCAAGCCACCGTCGAGCAGCGACACCTGCTCGACCCCGGCCCACTTCAGTAGCCACCAGGCGCGCGCCGCCGCGAGGTTTCCCGTGTTGTCGTAGACCACCACGGGAACGCGTGAGCTGACACCCCAGCGGCGAGCCGCTGCCTGCAGGTCGTCGATCGACGGCAGTGGATGCCGGCCATGCTCGGGTGACCCGTGCTCGGCCAGGTCGGCTTCGAGGTCGACGAACACCGCCCCCGGGATATGGGCATCGCGGTAGTGCTGCGCGCCCTCGGTGTCGCCAAGGGCCCACCGGACGTCCAGAAGTACGGGCGGAACCAGACTGCCCAAGGCGGACTTCAGATCGGCGACGTCACGGACAACACTCATCTGCACTCTCTCCTGGATATCGGCTCGCCGGCTACTCGACTGCGAACACGGTTGGAGCCGCGAGCCTACTGGGCCCGTCGTCTGACCCGAAGGTGCAGCCTCGAACCAAACCGGACTTGCGGTTAATCGGCCCGATGTAACGAGGGGGACACGCGACGGCATCGAACCGGACACGGCGCTACTACCATTGGCAGAAACGGACGATACGGGCACAACGGGCCGGCGAAGCGTGGGAGTCTGTGTCTACCAGGGCGATTTGCTTTCGACCCACGGTGCACCGGCTGGTCCTCACAAGGGTTTACCGCTGGTGACGGCCACAATCTCGGACACGCCACCTTCGCCGACGAACATCGAACCCATCCGGGCCACCGTCGGCGGCGAATCACAGATAACGCTCAAGACGTGAGCACAGAAAGGTAGACCGACATGATATCGATCCGTAAAGTCATGGCAGCCACCGCAATTGGTGCATTGACCCTCGTACCTCTTGCCGCCTGCTCGAGCGACGACTCCTCCAGTACCTCCGACACCACCTCGTCGGCCATGGAGTCTTCCGCAATGGAGACCACCGAGGCCATGCCGGAGCCTGCAGCCGAGGTCGCCGACCTCAGCAACGGCGTCGACACCGCAGTTGCACTCGACCCCGGCTTCACCGGTGCACTGACGACCCTCGGCCTCACGCCGGGAACCATCGGAAGCGCCACTCTCGCAGACGGTTCCATTCGCTTCCCGATCACCGGCGGAAACGTCAAGTACTGGGAGCCGGGCACAGTGGACCCCTACGTGCAGGGTGAGGTCGACCACGAAGGAAGCGGCCTGTCCCTCACCGCAGGTGAGACCGTCGTCGAGCTGACCGACTTCGTCATCGACCCGGGCACCTCGCTGCTCACCGGCACCGTGTCCGTCAACGGTGAAGTTGCTGCCGAAGACGCAGTCATCTTCGATCTCGACGGCCGCACCCTGAACCCGCTGGCAACCGGTCCGAACGACACGGCCATCCTGCAGGGCACCCAGGTCAAG
>NZ_JBAWFH010000560.1:0-6567 GCF_049591685.1 Rhodococcus sp. (in: high G+C Gram-positive bacteria)
CTCGCCGGCCACCAGCTTCGATCCCGCGAGGCTGGGCAGTGCAAGCAGTTCCGCGGCCGTCAGTGCATACCCCGCCGACGCAGGGAAATCTTGTGCCCCTGGACGAAGTTCACCGACCATGTCATCCATTGTTCAACCGTACTCGGCGGCCCATGACGCGGATGTGGGGGTTCAGCGGACGTGCAGCGCTGGAGGGACGACGCGTTCCACCCAGCGTGACGCCTGCTCGTAGGCGTAGGCGAGCTGAAGAACCGCCCGGTCCGCGCCGTGCCTTCCGATGATCTGAACGCCCATCGGGAGACCACGGTCGTCGAATCCCACGGGAACAGCCGCAACCGGC
Organism: Rhodococcus sp. (in: high G+C Gram-positive bacteria); assembly: GCF_049591685.1. Classification (GTDB taxonomy): domain Bacteria; phylum Actinomycetota; class Actinomycetes; order Mycobacteriales; family Mycobacteriaceae; genus Rhodococcoides. The sequence goes on from NZ_JBAWFH010000560.1 coordinate 341, forward strand.
ACACCGGTCATCGTCCACGGCACGACCGTCTCCATCCACCGGTGATACGTGTCCATCGAACGTCCGGCGATCGACTCCGGCCAATGCTGACTTTTGTCGAACGGGAACACCTGAGCGCTGGGAGCCAGGATGAAGTCGTACGTATCGAACATCGTTGTCAGCGCGGCCTGCCATTGGTTACGGGCCAGCGCAGCCTTGGTGACGTCGCGTGCGGTGAGCGCGACGGCATTGCGCATCTCCCACTGCATTTCGGGCTTCATGAGCGCTCGCGTGCGGGGGTCGTCGTAGAGATCGGCCATGCCGAGTTGCGCCCACCACCGCCACGTCAGGAACAGCTGCCAGATGTTCTCCGGCGCGAAGTCCGGTAAGGCGGTCTCGACGTCGCAGCCCAGATCCGCAAAGGTCGCGAACGACGACTCGCACAGTTCGAGCACGCCGGGTTCGGTTGCCAGGTAACCGTTCCAGTCGCCGACCCACGCAACGCGCGCTCCGCGGAAGCTGCGTTCGAGTGTCCGAGTGAAGATCTCGGGGTCCTCGTTGATCCCGAGGGGCGCGCCCGCGTCGGGTCCGGCCATCGTCGACAGCAGGTGTGCGACGTCGGTAACGGATCGGCCCATCGGGCCGGCGACCGCTCCCTGAGCGATGAAGCCCGGCTCGGGGATTCGGCCCCACGAGGGCCGGAAGCCGACCACGTTGTTGAACGCGGCGGGGTTGCGCAGCGAGCCCATGTAGTCGGTGCCATCGGCGACGGGCACCATGCGCAGGGCGAGTGCCGCCGCGGCCCCGCCGCTGCTACCGCCTGCGGTGCGCGAGGTGTCGTACGGCGACACCGTGGTGCCATAGACCGGGTTGTAGGTCTGCGAACCGAATCCGAACTCCGGCGTGTTGGTCTTGCCGATGATAATGGCGCCCGCAGCCCTGATCCGGGCGACGAACAGATCGTCCGCCTCGGCGATGCGGTCCGCGAATATAGGTGATCCCGACGTGAACGGCATCCCTGCGACGGCCGAGAGATCCTTCACCGCATGGGGAAAGCCGTGCATCCAGCCGAGGTATACGCCATCGGCCAGCTGACGGTCACGTTCCTGCGCCTCGGCGAGCAAGTCGTCGCGGTCGCGCAGCGCGACGATGGCGTTGACGGACGGGTTGTGCTTGTCGATGTGATCGAGGTACGCCGTCATGGTCTCCACGCACGACACCTCTCGGCGTTTGATCTTGCCGCTGAGCTCGAGTGCGTCGCACATGACGAGTTCGTCGGCTGGTCGAAGAGTGCGTGCCATGGGTGTTTCTTTCTGGCTCGGGGACACAGTTGCATGAGGGGCCGGAAAGCCGCGCGGCACCGGGTTGTCCGGTCCCGCGCGGCACGAAGCTGATGTTCGGGCGCGTTAGCCGAGGTCGACGATGGCAGCGACGGGTCCGCCGCCTTCGGGGCCCTGGTGTGCTGCCGAGACGGACACGAACACGGCCGGGTCGCCGGTCACCGCGGCGGTGACGCCGCCGACGCACGCCTTGATCTGACGGTGCCAGTGCACATCCGAGTCGTCGAGCATCGCGTTACGACGACCACGAACCGTACCGTCCTGGCTGGCTTCGCACTTGAGGAAGACGTTGACGAGCTTGCCGTCCAAGTCCTTGGTGTGCGGTCGCTCGGGGAGGTCCAGGCCGGCATTCTTGATGGCGTTCCAGATGCCGTCCTGGTCCAGTGCGTCGGTCATGACACTGTGGCCGATGCGGTAGCGGCCACCGATGCCACGGGTGTTGCCGACAACGACGATCTGAGCGCGGTCCAGCTCGACCCCCGACGAGCACGAGGCGACGGACGAGTACAGCTCACGGCTGTGCATGACATCTTCGTCGGTCGGCATGTCGATCTCACCGAGGCCGACGGCGACGCCCAATGCCGTACCGCCGTTGGACAGGTCCATCGACTCGTGAGTCTGCTCGGTCCAGACCGTCTTGCCGCGGCTCTTGGCGTCGCGGATCGTGTGGATGGTGAGCAGCGGTGTCTTGGTCTGCACGTAGTGCACGTCGGCGGGATCGGTGATCCCTGCCTGGGCCATCGCCTCTTTGACGCCGGCAGCGACCTTGGTGATCATGGCGGTGCGGCCGATGTCCTCGGGCAGCAACTGCTCGCTCATGGCGACACCGACAGTCAGGCGCGGCTCGTCGCTCTGCACTGCTTTGTCCGAGGCCACGGTGGCGAAAATAGTTGCGTGCGGGCTGATCACGCCATCGGTTCCGCCGGACCAGACGATCGGTACCTCGCCGACGTCGTGTGCGCTGCGAGTTCCTTTCGCGGACAATACTTCACGGAACGCGCGGTCGGCGATGATGCGGGTGTAGTCGTTGACGCCGCCGTTGCCCTCCGTCTTGCCGATGACCGCGATGACACGGTCGGCTTCGATCACGCCGTCGTCGATGAGCTTAGCCAGCTCGCTCGCATCGGACACGTTGTGAAGGGGGACCTTGCGGACCTCGATTGCTTCGGGCACTGTGGAATCTCCTCTATCGGGGACTGTGGGTACAGCAGAGTCGGCCGGAGTTCGCGCTGCGGTGCGCTCTCTCGTGAAAACGCTATCGACCGTCGGTGTCGGCCTGCACTGGCAAGCTTTGCCCAATCAACGCGTTTTTTTGGTGTTTCGACATCCCCAGGTAGCGGTACCGGTTCAACCGACTTGATACCAGGTTCGTCGGGTCAGCTGCCAGGAGCACCGCGAGTTCGTGCTCGAGCACGGTGCCGAGGCGCGAAAGAAACTGCGCCGGCTCGTCGGAGGCGTCGGGACGTTCGGCGACGATGCGGTCGATAACCCCGTTCCGTAGCAGGTCGATACTGCGGACGCCCTGTTCCTCCGCCATCTCCGCGGCGCGGTCGACGGTGTGGAATTTGATCGCCGACGCGCCTTCCGGTGGCAGCGGTGAGAGCCAGCCGTGCTGTGCGCACAGCACTCGGTCGGCAGGAAGAAGGGCGAGTGCCCCGCCGCCCGCGCCCTGGCCGAGGAGCAGGCAGATCGTCGGCGCCTTCAGCGTGGTGAGTTCGACCAGACATCGGGCGATCTCGCCCGCGAGCCCGCCCTCTTCGGCTTCCTTGCTCAGCGCGGCACCCGCCGTGTCGATGACGGTCACCAGCGGCAGGGAAAGCTCCTCGGCCAACCTCATGCCTCGTCGCGCTTCGCGTAATCCCGCGGGGCCGAGTGGCTGACCTGCAAAGGTACGGTCCTGCCCGAGCAGCACGCAGGCCGACGCGCCGAACTTCGCCAGCGCGAGGAACAGTCCGGGTTCGATCTCACCTGCGCCGGTGCCCTGCAGCGGCGTCACCGTGTTCGCCGCCGACCGCACCAGCTGTCGCACGCCCGGTCGTTCCGGTCTCCTCGACCGTTCGATCGACTCCCAAGCGGGTACGTCGTCGAGGTGTTCGAGCGGGACGTTGGGGACCGGCGGCGGCGGCTCGTGCGGCGCACACAGAACGGCGAGGGCCGAGATGGCCACCTCTCGCAGCCGCTCCGGCGGGATCACGGCGTCGACGAGGCCCTTGGCGGCCAGATTCTCGGCGGTCTGCACGCCCTCGGGGAATTTTTCGCCGTACAGGGCCTTGTACACGCGTGGGCCGAGGAAGCCGAGTAGCGCACCGGGTTCGGCCGCGGTCACATGACCGAGAGACCCCCACGACGCGAGCGCGCCACCGGTGGTGGGATGGCGTAGGTAGACGGCGTAGGCGAGCCCCGCCGACTTGTGTGCCGCGATCGCCGACGAGATCTTCACCATCTGCAGGAATGCGACGGTGCCCTCCTGCATGCGCGTTCCGCCGGACGTGGGGGCCGCCAGCAGCGGGAGCTTCTCGGCGGTAGCTCTCTCGACGGCCTGCACCAGGCGTTCCGCAGCGGCCGTCCCGATGGATCCTGCGAGAAATCCGAACTCGCACATGACGATTGCCACGCGTCGGCCTGCGAGCGTGGCCTCGCCGGTCAAGACCGATTCGTCGCACCCACTTGCCGCCCGGGCTGCCTCGAGTTCGTCGAGGTAGCTCTGCTGGGGAGGTCCGTGTACCCCGATCGGGGGCAGCGGCGTGCCGTCCCACCGTTCGAACGTCCCTGCATCGACGATCAGGTCGATCAATTCGAGCGCGCTGAGGCGGGTTGGTGCGCTCGTGGTGGTCCCTGCGCCGCTCTGGATCATCGTGCTTCCTCGAGCCAGGAGCGGATCGAGTCCCCGTGTTGATCGAGGGTGGGCGGGGCGGTATGAGTTCCGCGCATGCCTGCGCCGACCGAGTCGTCGTCGAAACGCAACGGCGGCCCTGGCAGGGTGATGGTGCCGAGAGCCGAATGGTCGACGTCGATCAACAGTCCTTGGGAGCGCGTCTGTTCCCAGGTGTAGACCTCCTCGAGGTCGCGGACCCGACCTGCCGGGACGCCCAGTTCGGTCAGGCGTCCGAGCAGTTTGTCCGTTGGCCAGTCTGCGAATGCCGTTTCGACTGCGGCGATGACCGCGTCTCGGTCGGCGACGCGCCTCGGGTTGGTGGCCCATTCCGGGCGGTCGAGGCCGAATTCGGGCGCGAAGCGCTGCCACAGCCCTTCGCTGCCCACGGCGATCTGCACCAGGCCCTCGGAGGAGTGGAAAAGCCCGTACGGGCAGATCGACGGATGATGCCCACCGGTCGGCCGGGGCACTTCGCCCGCGACGGTGTAGCGGGTGCCCTGGAACGCGTGGACTCCGACGATGGACGCAAGGAGGCTGGTCCGCACGACACGTCCGCGCCCGGTGGTGTTGCGCTCGTGCAATGCCGCGACGACGCCGTATGCGCCGTTCATACCTGCGAGCAGATCACCGATGGGAACGCCGACGCGTGTCGGTTCGTCGCGGGACGGCCCCGTCAACGACATCAATCCTGCTTCGCCCTGGGCGATCTGGTCGTAGCCCGGCCTGGCGCCTTCGGGGCCGTCGTGCCCGAATCCGGTGATGGACAGAACGACCAGACGCGGGTTCAGCTCGTGCAGCGCGTCCATGCCGAAGCCCAATCGATCGAGAACCCCGGGCCGAAAGTTCTCGACGAGTACGTCGGCGTGACCGATCAGTTCGTTGAGCGTCGCCCGACCGTCGTCGGCTTTCAGGTCGAGCGCGATGGACTCCTTGTTGCGATTGCACGAGAGGAAGTACGTCGAGTGCCGGTCACCCTCCTCGTCGGACACGAACGGCGGACCCCAGCTGCGGGTGTCGTCACCACCGGACGGTGACTCGACCTTGATCACCCGCGCACCGAGGTCACCCAACATCATCGCGGCGTGTGGCCCTGCCAGGGCACGGGAGAGATCGACGACCAGGCAGTCGGACAGAGGACCGAGTGTCATGATGTTGCCCTTTCCTCGGGAGTGAGCACGTTTATCGGCATGGAGCCCCGAAACCGAGATCGTTCGAGGCGTCATGCGTTACGAGTCAACGTGCCGGTCGACCCCAAGTCCCTGGCAATAGTTGCCGACGCTGCGCGGCCGGATTCGGACCGTCCGCGGGCGGCTTGGCTTGTCGGTGTTTCGCCCATACTCTCCGAGCATGGACACACAGGTAGTCGACCATCCGTTGACCGCAGCGCTTTTGACGACTTTGCGGGATGCGCGCAGCGACAACGCCACCTTCAGATCCGCATTGCGGAAACTGACGCACACGTTGGTGTACGAAGCTCTGCGTGATGCACCGGTGGACGAATTCGAGGTGGACACGCCGGTTGCTCGCACCACAGGTGTTCGCCTGGCGCATCCACCTCTGCTCGTTCCGGTGTTGCGCGCGGGGCTCGGAATGGTCGAACAGGCCAGCGCTCTGCTTCCTCAGGCCGGCGTCGGCTTCATCGGGATGGCACGGGACGAGGAGACGCTCGAGCCAGTGCCCTACCTCGAGTCGCTACCCGTCGATCTGTCCGGCACCCCTGTTTTCGTGCTCGACCCGATGTTGGCGACCGGTGGGTCCATGATTCGGACGATCGACCTGCTGGTTGCTCGCGGGGCGACCGACATCATCGTCGTGTGCGTGGTGGTCTCGCCGGAAGGTGTTGCCGCGCTGAACGAATCAGGACATCCGGTCCGCTTGGTCACAGCGAGTATCGACGAGGGCCTCGATGACAACGGCATCATCGTCCCGGGTCTCGGCGACGCGGGGGACCGCCAATTCGGCCCGCGCTAAAAGAACGCGGTGTGGGGCCCGTCAGTCGTCGCGCTGATCGGTGGCGGTGGCGGCCCCTGTCC
>NZ_JBAWFH010000561.1:0-14459 GCF_049591685.1 Rhodococcus sp. (in: high G+C Gram-positive bacteria)
TCGCGCTCGTCACCATTGCAATCGGCGCGTTCGTCGCGGCGTTGGCGTGGTCGACGACGGTGTCGCCCACGTTCGCCTTCGTGATGGGTGGGGGTGACGGCTTCGACGCCCTCTTCCGCAGCGCGCAGTCGGTAACAGCTCTGGCTGTAGTCGTCGCCGTGATGGTCGCGGCTCTGGCTGTTCGCGGGAAAGCTGGCTTCGTAGCAGCCGGATTCGGAAGCGCGTCGCTTGCGCTGGCGACGTCCGTCGATTTCTCGGCCGACATTCACGTACGCACTCTCGGTGCGGGTCTGATTCTGGGCGGGTGTGCAGCGTTGGCAGGTTCGAGTCGGCTGCTTCAGTGCGCTATCGTGGTCGGGTCCTTCTCGGCGATAGCGGCCGAGGGGCCGCTGCAAAGCTACCCAAGGCGGTATGCCGACTACCTGGAAACGGATCAACAGACGTACCTTCTCGTCCTGATCGGCGTGTTCGCGGTGTTGCTTGTCATCTCGTTGTGGGCGTCTCCGTTCGAGGGTGTTCCACACCCGACCTTGCCCAATGGACGTATTATGCTGGTAGGCATCGCGATTGCCGTTGGAGGATTGGTTCTGCACTGGTTGTTCGAGCGTTCACTGTTGTCGCTCGGGTCGGGTGACGCATCGCAAGGCCGATGGCTACTGGGTGTGGCAGTCGTGCCTTTGCTCATCGGTGCAGCGTTCGCGCTCCCTGCGGCGTCCGGAGCAGTGATACTCGGTGCCCTTGCTTACATCGCGACGACGACGACACTGAGCTTCACGACGTCGACGGCGCTCGAGTTCGTTGCTGCCCTGCTGTTGGGTGCCGTGGTCGGGTGGCGATGGCCGTCGGCGTTGACGGGCCTGACGCTTCTCGTGGTAGTGGCCGCCGCGGGGATCCTGTCGGACTCGTCCATCGATGTGGTCTGGTCCATCTCTCAGATCGTCGTACTGCCCTTTGCAATCGGGTTGGTTTACGCGTCACTGTTGCCGACGAACGCGCCGACTGCCTTGATTTCGGTGACGGCGCCGGTCGTCGTGTCGGTTCCCATCGTCGCCGATTTCGGCTGGACGGCCTACACGCCGCTCACCTCTACCCTCACACCCACGTTCTCGCCGAGCGCGTGGATGTGGGCCTCGACCGCACTGTCCGTTCTGGCGGTCATCTCGGCTGGTCTCGCTCTGATTGTGCTTCGCCGCCGCGAACCGTTGCCCACGAAGTAGCATGTTCATGCGGTCGAGGGCTACGTCCGATCACCTTTGCGGGTTTTCCAGATGAGGGTTCCTGCCGCCGCAGCTAGGGCGATCCCACCGATGGCACCGGCGCCCCACCACCATGCCGTGGCGGGAGTCGACTTCTCTGCAACTGCTCGCTCCGTGTCGGTGAGGGGTCTCGGCTCGCCGTATTGCGCAACGGTTGCAGCCCTCACGAATTCGTCGGCGGAGGACGTGGTGGCTGCGCAACTGTTGGCCGACAACGGAGCGTCCTTCGCGCTATAGGTACTGGTGAACACCAGGTACTCCGTGTCCAGCGCGAAGCTGGTCCCGCATGCGGAGGTTTCGCTCGGGGTGGACACGGTTGTCGCGGCGCCGACCTCGCCTCGGAAGATTTCGCGGACGTCGAATTCGTAGTAGTCGGTGAGTCCGTCGTCGTCCATCGACGTCGGCGTGCCGACGAATACCGCGCCGTCGCCGGTCGCGGAATCCGCCACCGCCAGTGCGGCGCCAGCCCTGGTGGTGTCGTGTGCGCAAGTGCACGCGTACGCGGTAGGGGGTTGTGTCAGCATCAGAGTCGTCGCAAGCGGCGCGGCAAGCGCGACCACGAGCAACCCTCGACCGACGACGTTCATCCTCGTACCCTTACAGGCTCATCCCCCTGGCGAGTACCGGCCACGAATCATGCAGCGCCTGTTCCCAATACGGCCAATAGTGCGTGCCCACCGGAGGGAACTGGTACGTGGCAGGTATCCCCAGAGAGTTCAGCCTGTGCTGCAGCATGTGCGAGCAAAAGTTGGTCGCTCCTTCGATCACCACACCGAGGCCCAGGTTCACCACGCCCTGAGGCCCGTTGCCTTCGGTGTAGTAACGAACGTCGTCAGGTTGGGGGACGCCGCTTCCGCTCGAAATGTACAGCTCGGTGCCGCGTAGCTTCTCCGCGTTGATGACCGGGTCGTTTGCCGCCCATGCAGGGTCGTTGTCGGGGCCGTACATGTTGATTGTGTTGCCGCCGGCCCACGTTTCGACAGACAGTTTGACGAATTGTCTACCCAACGGGTCGGCGATCTGGGCGCAGCCACTGTATGCCGCAACGGACTTGAACAATCCGGGCTTGGCCTCGGCCATCTGCAGGACTGCGGTTCCGGACGTCGACAGCCCCGCCAGCGAGTTGCGACCCGTTGTGCCCAAAGCGCCGTCGATGAGCGGCGGAAGCTCCTCGGTCAGAAACGTCTGCCATTTGTTCACGCCGAGCACGGGATCTTCCCGACGCCAATCGGCGTAGTAGCTTCCGCGGCCCCCGATGGGGAGGACGACGTTGACCTGCTTGTCGGAGAGGAAGCTCAATGCGTCTGTTTGTTGCTGCCAGCTGGCGGAACCCTCGCCGGCGTCGAGGCCGCTCAGCAAGTACAGGCTTGGGGCTGGCCTCGACTGGTCGACTGGACGCTGCACCTCCACGGTGACGTCTTTGTTCATCGCCGCCGAGTACACCTGGAGTTCCCAGCTGCGGCCTTCTTTGACGATCGACGATACGGCCGATGTCTGCCGCGGTTCGGCGGCCGCAACGCCCCCGAGAGTCGAAATTGCGAAGACCGCGGCCGCGGCCAACGCCGTGGTTGGGAGCCGTCTCCGCCGGCCGTTCGTCAGCATTCTCATCGCAAATTCCGTCCCTGTCCGCGGGCCGTTGTCGGCCCGTCGGCGCCGTTGCCGCCACGTCGGCTGCACCGGCGCGCTCGAGGTGGTTGGTGTGTCATCAGGTCACCATAAGGATGGATGACCGGACCCTGGCGGAAGGTGGCCAAAAAAGTAGGTTACGAAATGGCCAACTCGGTGGCCGTCATTGCCCGACGGCCACCGAGGGGAGGTCATTCAAAAGTCGAGCAGGGATGTGTGGAACACGCGCTACTTCAGCCGGTGTCGAGCCCAGTGTCGCGGACTTCCGAGATCAGCTGTTCACGAGCCCTCGCGACTCGGGATCGAATCGTTCCGATGGGAGCTCCGCACACCTCGGCGGCTTCCTGGTAGGAGAAACCGAGGATTTGCGTCAGAACGAGTGCTTCTTGTCGTTCCGGGGGAAGCGTCGCGAGCATCATGCGGATTTCGACGAGATCTTCGGCGGAGTTCGACCATGCCGACGCCGTCTGCGCGGTGTCCACTACAGCTACCCAGTCATCGCTTCCCACCAACCGAGGCCGGGCCATCGCCGCCCTGACCTGATCGACCACCACGCGTCGGGCAATCGACAGGAGCCACGTGCGCGCCGACGACTGGGCGGCGAAGCGCGGCAGGGACTTCATCGCGCGAAGGTAGGTCTCCTGTGTGAGGTCGTCTGCAGCGGACGTGGAGCTCAGATGTGCGATGAACCGCCACACGTCGCGCTGGGTTTCTCGAATGAACGATTCCAGTGCCCGGTGGTCGCCTCGGCCGGCAGCGAGCGCCAGCGCGGTGGTGTTCGCATCGTGCTCGGCCCGGATACTCACGCCTTCAGTGTAGTTGATACCCCCTCAGTGTTACTGAGGGGATGGTCGGGGAACCTTTTACCGGACCCGCGCGACAACTACTACGTGGACTGCATACTCGCGCGAGAAGCGCTGTCGGCGCGCATCGACGGAGAACGGGAGCCTGTGCCGTCGGCGCGTACCGATGGCCACCTGGAGATTTGCGCACGCTGCCAGAGCTGGTATGCCTCCGCGACCGAGCTGACGCGAAGTCTCCGTGTCGGGTCGGCTTCCCGCACCCCTGACCTGACGACACAGATACTCGACGCGGTGGGCGTTAGCGCGCCGCGTAGTCGTCCTCGACGTGTGGCGCGGTGGATGTGCCGCGACCACCCGTGGAGAGCAGCGCTGGTGCTCGTCGCTCTGGCGCAGATCACGCTCGGCGTCGCACAGATTTTCGGAATGGGGCATATGCCTGCGGCCGCTCCGATGGCTATGGGCCACGAGGCAATGGCCGGACACCTGTTCAACGAGAGCACCGCGTGGAACATCGCTGTCGGGATCGGTTTCCTCGTTGCAGCGTGGCGCCCGGCGGCGACCACGGGGCTGATGCCCGTTCTCGTCGCGTTCACCGGGTTGTTGGCGGTCTTCGTGATCACCGACACGATATCCGGCCAGGTGACCCCCGAACGCGTCGCGTCCCACGCCATCATCGCCGTCGGTGTCGCGGTCACCGCGATGGTCCGGCGAAAAGGAAGCGGGTCGGGTTCACCGTCGCCGCAACGGTTGTCGGACGACGATGCCGCCGAGGGCGTGATCGTTCCCGAGGGCGCTCGCCATGGACGTCGACGCGGTCACCTTCGAGACGCCGACGACTCCGCCGCCTGACCGGAACCGGTTACGTCCGCGCCCGACCACCACCACATCGTCGAATGAGAGAACTGGTCACCATGTCCGTCAGCACTCACCCGAACTCCGCGTCCGCCGGCAGCGCACAAGCCGTTCAGGAGAAAGCCTTACTCGTACGTGTCGCGCTCGCCGTCGAAGGTATGACATGCGGTGCCTGTGCCAATCGGATCGAACGAAAGCTCAACAAGGTCGACGGGGTCAAGGCCTCGGTGAACTACGCCACCGCGGTCGCCACCATCGAGGCGCCGCCAGCCATCACCACGGAAGACCTGTGCGGGATGGTCGAAGCCGCCGGATTCACAGCCGAAGAATTCACGGACGATGCCCGCGTCGACACCTCGGCCGACGATGCACACTCCCGAGATGTCTTTCGCCGCCTGATCGTCGCGTTGATCCTGTTCGTTCCGCTGGCCGATCTGTCCATCATGTTTGCCGTCGTGCCCGACACACGCATAACAGGCTGGCAGTTCATACTTCTGGCGCTCGCGGCCCCGGTCGTGTTGTGGTCGGCGTTGCCGTTCCATCGGGCAGCGTTGTCCGGATTTGCTCACCGCACCACCACCATGGACACGCTGGTGTCCACCGGAATCATCGCAGCGACCGGGTGGTCCGTGTACTCGATGTTCTTCCAGGTGTCGACTGCAGACCAGACCCGTGGAATCTGGGCAGCAATCACCTCCGGTGATGCGATCTACCTCGAAGTGGCAGCCGGCGTCACGGTCTTCGTGCTCGCGGGCCGTTACTTCGAAGCGAAGGCCAAACGCCGTGCGGGCGGCGCGCTCCGGGCTCTCGCAGCTCTCGGGGCACGCGATGTTTCGGTGCTCCTGCGCGACGGTGGCGAACTGCGAATTCCCGTCGCTGAGCTGAAGGAAGGCCAGCAGTTCGTCGTGCGTCCCGGGGAGGTGATCGCCGCGGACGGTCTCGTCGTGGACGGCCACTGCACCGTCGACACCAGCGCCATGACAGGGGAGTCCCTTCCCGTCGACAAAGGGGTTGGCACAACGGTGATCGGCGGCACTGTCGTCCTGGACGGACGCCTGGTGGTCGAGGCAGCCGCGGTCGGAGCCGATACAGCGCTGGCAGGCATGATCAGGCTGGTCGACGCCGCCCAGTCGGGTAAAGCCGATCTGCAGCGCCTCGCGGACCGCATCTCCGGCGTTTTCGTTCCCATCGTGTTCGTGCTCTCCGCGGCGACGTTCACCGGATGGGTCGTCGCGTCCGGTGACGTGAACGCAGCAGTCAGCGCTGCACTCGCGGTGCTGATCATCGCCTGCCCCTGTGCACTCGGCCTGGCCACACCCACCGCGCTGATGGTGGCCTCGGGCAGGGGAGCGCAACTAGGGGTGTTCATCAAAGGACATCAGGCTCTCGAGGCCACACGCACGGTCGACACCGTCGTCTTCGACAAGACCGGGACGATCACCACCGGAGCTTTGACGTTCGAGTCGATCGTCGTCGCGCACGGGGACAACGAGAACGATCTGTTACGACTTGCCGGAGCGGTGGAATACGCATCCGAACACGCGATCGCGGCTGCCATCGTCGATGCTGCGCGGGCCCGCACCGATGCACTCCCACCGGTCGACGACTTCGTCGCGCTCCCGGGTCTGGGGGCACGCGGACTCGTGGAAAGCCGCTCGGTGGAGATTGGCCGCCGGCGATTGTTCGAGGACAAAGAATGGCCTATCCCCAAAGTCCTCGCCCGTGCACAGCACGAAAGTGAGCAGCTCGGCGCGACAGCGGTCTACATGGCAGTCGATGGCCGAGTTCGCGCCGTTCTGGTCGTCTCCGACACGATCAAGCCGTCCGCCGCCGCGGCTGTCGCGCAGCTGCACGCCCTCGGACTTCGCACTCTGCTCGTCACCGGGGACAACGCGTACGCCGCGCAGGCGGTCGCCGACGCGGTCGGAATCACCGACGTCGTCGCCGAGGTGCTTCCCGAAGGCAAGGTCGAGATCGTGGCAGCCCTGCGGGAGAGTGGCCGCACGGTCGCCATGGTGGGCGACGGGATCAACGACGGTCCGGCCCTCGCCACAGCGGATCTGGGTCTCGCTATCGGTGCAGGTACGGATGTCGCCATCGGCGCCGCCGACATCATCGTCGTCCGAGACGACCTGGGCGCAGTCGTGGACTCGCTGGGCCTCGCCAAGGCCACTCTGGCGACGATCAAGGGCAACATGGTGTGGGCGTTCGGTTACAACGTCGCCGCCATACCCGTGGCCGCAGCCGGTTTGCTCAATCCGCTCCTGGCGGGGGCGGCCATGGCGTTCTCGTCGTTCTTCGTCGTCTCGAACTCTCTGCGTCTACGCCGCTATCGGCGCGCCGACTGAGCCGGCGACCAGCGGCTACAACTTCTCCACCGTCTGCGGGAACTTTTGCGATGCTCCGGACGACTTTTCGTCGAACGGGCCCGAAGCCTCACCACATCACGAGAAGAGGAATCACATCGTGTCGAAAACCGACCGGAGCGGTCGCAACGCGCTGGCCGAAGCCGAACGCAAACGCTCGGTTCTCATACGCGCGGGCATGACCGCTGTCGTGGTGATCTTCGCGCTCGTCGTGGGAATCGTCGTCATCTCCGGCCGCGATACCCCCAGCGCAGCATCGGCACCGGCGTCGGTCACCGAGTCCGGTGCCCTGCGCGCTGCCGAGGCCGACGTCGAGACCGGGCCCGACGGGCAGGCACCCAAGCGCGTCCTGACGATCTACGAGGATTTCCTGTGCCCCAGCTGCCAGGCATTCGAGACCACCTTCGGCAGCGCCCTGGACGAACTTCGCACCAGCGGGGCGGCGGCGATCGACTACCACCCGATTGCGATTCTCGACCGAATGTCGACCACCGACTACTCCACACGGGCTGCGAATGCCTCGCTGTGCGTAGCTGATTCATCGATGGACAACTGGCTCCGCTTCCACTCGGCGGCGTACGAACAGCAACCCACCGAAGGTGGCCCGGGGCTGACGGACGATCAGCTCACCGAGATGGCTGTCGCAGCGGGTGCTCCCGCGACCGTCGACGAGTGCATCACCGCAGGCGCGCACACCGACTGGGTCGCCGCATCCACCCAGTCTGTGCTCGATACCAACGTCAACTCGACTCCCACCGTCCTGCTCAACGGCGAACCCATCCAGCTGAGCACTCCCGAGGCGCTGACTGCCGCCGTGCTCGCGATTGCTTGATCGAGCGTTACCGGCTACTACTCGATCCCGGCTACGTTCCGTCTTTCAGCCTCAACCACGTTCTGTCGTGCGGGTCCGTGATGACCACACCTGCGACCGCTGTTCGGTTTCCTCGACCCCATCCTGGGAATCCCCGCGTTCATAGTGGTGGTGGTGACCGGAGTGCTCGGTTTGGGCGGTCACCGTCCCGCTGTGGGTGGTCGCCGATACACAATTACTTTCGTGTTCGCGACAGTTGCGTCAACATCGCGTTGTAGGCCACGAGCTCCTCGTCGTCGTTGCGATCGGCGGCCCGATCCTCCCGCATCTCGGTCTTCCTGTCCTGCCGAGCCCACTGGGTGACCAGAGCGATTACCACCATCACCAGGGGCACCTCGCTCGACGCCCATGCCAGACCGCCGCCGAAGCGCTGATCGCTCGCGAGGTCCTGCACCCACGCCAGGTCCAGGTAGCGGTAGAAATTCTCGCCGATGAGGCGATCCATCGTCATCACCGCGATCCCGAAAAACGCGTGAAAGGGCATAGCGGCGAACAGCAAAGCCAGTCGTCCGAGGTGGGGCAGACGCTTAGGGCCCGGATCGATTCCGATGATGACCCAGTAGTAGAGGTACCCGGTGATGATGAAGTGGATGTTCATCAACTCGTGACCCCAGTGATAGCGGACCAACTCGTCGAAAAGGGGGCTGAAGTACACCGCAAAAGGCGAGAGGACGAACAGTCCCACTGCGACAGCGGGAGTGGACAGAACCCTGAGTAGCGGTGAGTGGACGACCATGACGATCCATTCGCGCGGACCGGGGGCGTCACCGTCGCGCGCGGCCGGCAGCGCGCGCAGCGCGAGCGTGACGGGTCCACCCAGAACGAGCAGCACAGGAACGAACATGTTCAGTGTCATGTGCACACCCATATGGACACCGAACATGGCCGAACCGTAGGCTCCCACACCAGAACTGGTTGCGATCAGCAAGGCGATGCAGCCGGCCATCCACGCGAAGGTGCGCCCTCTCGGCCAGGTGTCTCCCCGCCTGCGTAGGCGCACCACTGCCCATGCGTACAACCCGGCCAACAGGACGGCGCCGGCGCCGGTGACGAAGTCGAACCGCCAGAACGAGGCAAACTGAGCGAGCGACGGTGGCCCTGTGGGCTCGAACCCGAGAAAGACGTCATAGACGGTGGACTGGACGACGAGGAAGGCCGGTGCAGGCCGCACGGCCATGAGGACGACCAACGCCCAGACGGATACCAGAACTGCCGACACCGCCTCCGCTGATAGGCGCGGGTAATGGACGCGGGACTGTCGCCGGACGACGGCGGCGACGGCATGGACTCCGGCGATGAGCACGAGTCCCGCTGCAGCAACCGAAAATCGCCCATAACCAGAGGTGAACGCCGATGCGGACGGAATGAGAATGACGGCCAACACGATGGACGGACCCACGGTGAGAACCGCCGCGCACGAGGCGACGACTCGATGCCTGGACACAGCCAGTTCGAGGTCGTTCGTGTCGCGTCCACCCGCGCGGATGATCATCGACCGCAACGAGATCGTGGCGCCGGTCCACACCGAAAGGGCCAGTACCGCCACGATGACCGCGCTGGTGCCGATATCGTGATCGCGGCCCTGCCCGGCGTTGCCGATCACCCAGGCCGGGAGCACCCCGATCAGGGAGACCGCTGCTGCGGCCGCCATCGGAACCCAGTTCAGCGTCCACCGCGTCAGTACGACCACGACGAGGGAGGCGACAGTGCTGACCATCCATGCCTTCGGTGCCTCGTTCGGCGCGACGATATCGAGAAGTGCTCCGCGTCGTATTGCGTCGCCGAGACCGATACCGGTGGCGTCCGCCGCCGACACCGGAATCAATGCCGCGGAAGACACCAGCCAGACAGCGCTCGTGCGGGCGGCAATCAGCAGTGCCGCATAGCCTTCCGGGCCGACACGGCCGACCGAGGTGAAGCGTGTACAGGTGAGCGCGTGCACCAGTGCTCCGAACGTGACTGCGCCGCAGAGGGCAGCGACGAACCGCAACACCACGTACAGCTGGGAGGTCACGATGCCAGGGTAGGAGTCGCCGGTCGCGAGGTAGCGGTTGTCTCCGGAGACCGCGGTGACAATGACGGTCAGGCCGAGGGCTATGACAATCGTAGCTGCGAGCGTGGTCGAACGGGCACGGTAGCGCCGCGGTGGGGCTGCGCCGGTGGTCTGCCCCTTCGTCGTTGTCGACGTGGTCGTCTCACGGGTGTGCATGTGCGGGTTCGTTCCTTCTCTGCGGGTCGCACGGGCAGGTGGCCCGTGATCGTCGATCAGTAGTCGGATATCGAACACCAAAAGTTCCCGACGACCTGGACGGATCGACGAGCAAGGTCACCGGTTCGAAATCGAAGCGGGGCGACGGGAGTGCCATCTCGACCGCACTCGTCGCTGTGGCTCTGGTGGCGTCCGCCTGCACACAGACAGTCGACGCACCCGACGCGGCGGCGGACGGTGGTGCCACTCAGACCTCCACTTTCCCGGTCACGGTAGAGGACTGCAACGGCGCTACGCACGGTATATCGGCACGTGTCGCCGGCACGCGGGCGCATCGTCGTCGGTGATCGCGATCTGCTGACCATGTCCACCGAGGCGTCGGCCCGCCTCGTCGCTGCCGTACCGCAGGAGCGGGAGGGTTCGCCGGGCGCGACCGTTCGCGACGTGGTCGCTCTCGGGTGCATCTCGCATCAGTCGAGTTTCCGTCGCGAGTCGTCGGAGGATCGAGCGGCGATCGATCGAGCACTTGCCGATGTGGAGATCGCGAACCTGGCGGACGGGGCATTTCACTGATCTTCCAGCTGTTCGCGGCGGGACAGGATCCGGTCGCAGCTCAACGGGAATTGGCACTCATCGGTTTGCTTGCGCGCCCTGAGGTTCTCGACCGACTCCGGACGGAACCTGACCTCGTACCGTCCGCCGTCGAGTAGCTTCTCCGCTACGACTCGGCCTTCAACCTGACGACGTGGAGATTTCTCGCGGCGGACGACCGGATCGACGGAGTGGCCGTGCCGGCCGGTGATTCGGTGATTGTGTCATTGGGGGCGGCCAACCGAGACCCCGACGTTTTCGACTGTCCTCACGACGTGCGTGTGGATCGTTCGCCGAACCCACATCTCGCATTCGGCTACGGACGCCACGCGTGCCCGGCGGCCGGTCTCGGACGCATCGAACTTCAGGAAGCGTTGACGGCGTTGATCTCTCGCCTGGACGGGCTTCGACCGGCCTACGACGGCGACGATCTGGAATGGTCGAGTTCACCGATCACCCGCGCTGTCACTGCACTGCCGGTGCACTACTGCCACCGGCGGAGTGTGAGCGCATGACAACCGCACTGCCCCGGCATCTGAAGGACGAAGTGACGATGGCGGAGGACGTTCTGACAATGCTGTTTGCCCGTCGTCGAACGATGCAGGGCGAGCCGGGGACCGCTTTGCCTGCGGCGCTGGAGGCGTCGACCCAGTTTGCGCAGATCATGGCACGAGACGGCCGACCCGAACTCGTGCGGCACGACGAGGCCCGGAGGCGTGGTGCGCCTCGGTTGCGTGATGGACGCATCTCCCACTACACCGTGGAGTAGGGAGGGGGTCGTCGCCGTAACGCTTGCGTGTGGTGACGATACTGTGACCCATGGTCGACGGGATCCCTCTCAGCCCCACGACCACGTTGCTGGCGGTGGCCAGGGCGTGGGAGTTGACACTCAACGAGGCCTTCAAGCCGCTGGGGCTGACGTCGCGGAGATACGGGATGCTCGCACACATCAGGTCCGCGCCGGGAATCTCGTTCAGCGAACTTGCCCGTCGCTCGGGTATATCGGTGCAGAGTGTGCACGTCACTGTCGCCGGGTTCATCGCATCGGGCTTGGTCGACGACCGTTCTGTGCAGTCGGGGGCTGCTGCGCATCTGAGTATTTCGACTGATGGCGAGAAGCTTCTCGCCCGCGCAGCCGACGTGATGAGCGCGGTGGACGACAAGTTCTTCTCGAATGCACCCGATCTCGCCGGCGCTCTGCGGGAGCACGCGATGCGGTGGGCGTCCCGCGAACGCCGACCCGGCGAGCCCGGAGGCGGCTGAGATCGCGGCTTGTCCGACGGCACTGGGTTGATCCGAGACCCCTCATCGGCGGCTGTCGGGTTGTGCGCCTGGCCCGGGCACCAAGTGGCTGGCCAGGTAGCGGCCAGTGAGGCTGTCGGGGTTGGCGGCGACGTCGTCCGGTGTGCCGGTGGCGACGATGCGCCCACCGTCATCGCCGCCCCCGGGGCCCATGTCGACGATGTGGTCGGCGTTGGCGATCATGTCGAGGTCGTGTTCGATGACGATGACGGTGGCTCCGTTGCCGTTGAGACGGCCGATGACTGCGAGCAGCGTCCGGACGTCGAGCGGGTGGAGCCCGACGCTGGGTTCGTCGAAGACGAAGAGGGTGTCCGCTTGGTCTCGGCCGAGTTCGCCTGCCAGTTTGAGCCGTTGCGCTTCACCGCCCGACAGTGCGGGGGTGGCCTCTCCGAGCGTGAGGTAGCCCAGTCCGAGGTCGATGAGGGTCTGCAGTCGAGTGCGGACGCGCCGAATGTCGGTGGTGAGGTCCGCGGCCTCGGTGACGGTGCGCGACAGCAACTCCGGTAGCGAGATGCCTGCTGGATCGGCCGCGTGTGGAACGGCTCGGCGGATCTGGTGGGCGGTGGGGGAATAGCGAGTACCGGCGCAGTCCGGGCAGTTGATGTCGACGTCGGGAAGGAACTGCACGTCGAGTGAAATCTGGCCGGTTCCTTCGCAGCGGGGACACCGTAGCGACCCGGTGTTGTAGGAGAAGTCGGCGGCGGTGAGGCCGCGCTCCGCGGCTGCCGGTGTCTCGGCGAAGGCGCGGCGCAGGTCGTCGAGAATACCGCTGTAGGTCGCGATGGTGGAGCGCACATTGACCCCGATAGGGGCTGCGTCGACAACGTTCACGCGGTTGATGCCCGGCGCGTCGAGACCCGTGACGTGCGCGGGTAGCCGCTCGCCTGCCCTCCGGGCCGACAGTGCCGGCACGAGACTGTCGAGAACCATGGTGGTCTTACCGGACCCGGAGACGCCGGTAACTGCCGTGATCCGTCCCTGGGGAATGCCCACTGCCAGAGCGTGAACGGTGTGCAGCGGCACTGTGGTGAGGTGAACGCGCCCGTGAGCGAACATCGTCTCCGATGGGGCGCGATCGCGGACGACGGCGTTCTCTCGACCGGCCAGGAACCCGCCGAGCAGGGATGCCGGATCGTCGCTCAGATCGGTGGGGGTACCGGTGGACAGGACGCGACCACCGAAGCTCCCTGCGCCGGGGCCCATCTCGACGATCCAGTCGGCGTCGCGCAGGACCTGGACGTCATGATCGACGCACACCACGGAGTTCCCGTCGCGCAGTAAATCTCTCATGATGTCGAGTAGCGCGTCGACGTTGGACGGGTGTAGTCCGATGGAGGGTTCGTCCAGGACGTAGAGCACCCCGGTGGTTCGATTGCGTACCGCCCGGGCGAGTTGAACGCGTTGTCGCTCACCGGTGGACAGGGTCGAACTGCCGCGATCGAGTGTCAGATATCCCAGGCCGAGACCGACGAGGCGCCGGGCCATGTTAAAAAGCGTGGTGACGAGGTCGCGTGCCATCTGGCGCATGTCCGGGGGCAGTGACTTCTCGATGGTCGTGGCCCACTCGGTGAGGTCGTCGAGGTTCTTCGCGGTGGCCTGACCGAGGTCGATTCCACCGATGAGCGGTCGGAGTGCGGGTTCGCTGAGACGGACGCCGTGGCACAACGGGCAGGTGTGGGTACTGATGTACCTGTTCACCCGTGTCAGGCCCTTCTCGCTGGTCGCCTTGTTCAGCGCTTCCTCCACCGCCCGCACCGCATTGCGATACGTGAAGTCCATCTCGAACAGCTTGCCGTTCTTGGTCGGAACAGTGATGTGCCGCTTCTCTTCCGGCCCGTGCATCACGATGTCGCGCTCCTCGGCGCGAAGCTCGTCGTACGGGACGTCGGTGCGCACGCCCATCTCGGCGACCACACGGGGCATCACGGTGAGCCCGAACATCGACCACGGTGCCACCGCGCCGCCGTCGATGGTCAGCGAGGGATCGGGCACCAGCATGTTCTCGTCCACCTCGCGCACCACACCGTTGCCCGTGCATCGCGGGCAGGCACCGTCGGAGTTGAAGGCGAGGGATTCCGCGCCCGGCGGGCGGAAGGTGACTCCGCAGAGCGGGCATGTGAGGTCGCGGTCGAGTGCGACGTCGACGGTGGGTTCGAGGCGGTGGCCGTTGGGGCAGCGATGAGATCCCAAGCGGGAGAACATCAATCGCAGGACGTTGAGCAGTTCGGTCGAGGTGCCGAACGTGCTGCGTATCCCGGGTACGCCGGGGCGCTGCCGCAGGGCAAGCGCCGCAGGTACGTGCTCGACGCTGTCGACCGCGGCGCGCGGGGACTGGGACCTGCGGCGGCGGGTATAGGTCGAGAGAGCTGCGATGTAACGGCGCGACCCCTCCGCGTAGAACACTCCCATCGCCAGCGACGATTTCCCCGAACCCGACACTCCGGCCACCGCGACCAGCATTTGCAGCGGCACGGACACGTCGACGTCGTTCAGGTTGTGGACCCTCGCGCCCCGCACCTCGATGGCCGTCGGCTGCTGGTGTATCGCAACGGGTTCCCGCCGAGCCTGCGAGGTGCTCGGGTG
>NZ_JBAWFH010000562.1:0-6908 GCF_049591685.1 Rhodococcus sp. (in: high G+C Gram-positive bacteria)
GTGGTGCTATTCCGGAATCCCGCTTTCCGGCGGAGTGGATTCTTCACCCGTGTATTCCTCGACGGGTGAGTCACCGATGTCGGTCGCCAGCACGGGCGTCAGGTATACGGGAACACCGTTTCGGATCTGGAAGACGCTGGCGCCCGAGATGCCTAGGTGGCTTTCCTCGGAGTACCGGAACGGCGCCAACTGTGGTCCTTCGAAGTTCTTACCGTTGTCCTGCACTGCGGCGACGATGTTCTCCCGCGTCGGGTTCTCACCTGCGGCTTGGAGTGCCTGGACGAAGGCGTAGGCCTGGCTCATGCCGTAGATGCGGTAGTTGGTGAGTGGTTCGCCAGTTCCGTTCTCCGCCCACACCTTCTGCCAGAGCTGGGTCCACTGGTTGTCGGCGGAGTCGACTCCGGGGATGTACTCGAGCGAGATCATGCCCTCGAGCGACTGCCCGCCGTTGGTGACGGCGCCTTGCGAGAACCGTCCGAGCAACGACCCGACGAGGTCGACGTCGGAGCCGATGGAGCTGTAGAACCATTCGGGGTCGTAGTTCAGACGCATCGAGGTCAGCTGGCTCAGAGCGGTGTACGAGGGCACGTTGAAGCCGAGGATCAGATCGGCTCCCGCGCCCTGCAGTGCGGCGATCTGCGGCGCGACGTCGGTGTTGCCGGATGTGTAGCGGACTACTTCGACGATCTGGTCGTCGAGGTACTGCCGGACTGCTTCTTCGCTGTCGCGGCCGAGGTCGTCGTCCTGGAGGAAGAGTCCGACCTTGGCGTCGGGACGGTTCTTCGTCACCCAGTCGCCGATGATCTTGCCTTCGACCTGATAGTCGGGTTGCCATCCGAAGGTGTTGGGGTACTTCTCCGGATCATTGCCCCACATGATCGCGCCGGAGGACACGAACAAGTCGGGTACGCCTTCTTCGTTGAGGAAGTCGATGACGGCGCTGTGGGTTGCGGTGCCGAGCCCACCGACGACGGCGAACACCTCGTCCTGCAGGACGAGCTCGTTGACCACCTGCGTGGTGGTGGTGGGATCGTAGGAGTCGTCCCGGACCAGGTATTCGATCTGCCTGCCGTTGATGCCGCCTGCTGCGTTGACGTAGTCGAAATAGGCCTGCGCGCCGGTGGGTATCTCGCTGTAACCAGGTGCCGCGACCCCGGTCAGCGGGAAGTGGGCGCCGATCTTCACCGATGTGTCGGTGATGCCGACGGTCGATCCTTCGGTCGATTCCGCAGATTCCTCACGGCCACCGGCGCCGCAGGACGCCACGAGGGCGACCGCGGCGGTCAGGGCCGTGGCGCGAACCGCCAGCGATACGGATGTTTTCATTTCTCCCCTTTTCTGGCGAAACGCCATCTGCGGTAAGTACCTACGAGGCCCAGTGGTGCGAACAGGATGACCAGGACGGTGAAGATGCCGGTCACGAGCGGTGCGAGTTCAGCGGATTGAAGGCTGGTCAGCCCGGCGTCGAGGCCGAGGTTGGTGACGACGGGCGGAATGTAGGTCAGCAGTGCGGCACCGATGAGCGCGCCGGCCAGCGAACCGAGTCCACCGATCACCACCGCCGACAGCAGTGTCAGCGACAGCGTCAGGGTGAACCCGCTGGGCGCCGCGATTCTCGACGCCATGGCCAGCACCGCGCCCGCTGCTCCCGCGCAGGCGGCGCTGACGACGAAGGCGAGGATTCGGGCACGGCCGAGGTCGATCCCGGACAGTTCGGCGGCCACCTCGTCGTCGCGCACGGCTCGCCAGCGTCGGCCGGTTCGACTGGACGATATGTTTGCGAGCAGGAAGAAGACGAGGACGAGGAGGAACCAGCTGACGTAGGAGACGAACTTGGTGCTGTCGAGTTCGTTTCCGGTGATGAAGTACACGACGTTGTCCAGTGCGGTGGGCACCTTGGGTGCGGGTACGACGAGTCCTTGTTCGCCGCCGAGGTATTCGGAGAAGTACAGCGCGAGGCCGGGGACGGCGACGGCGAGGGCGAGTGTGGCGCCGGCGAGGTAGGGCCCGTGCAACCGAGCGGCAGCGATACCGACCACGATGCCGACGATGCCGGTGATGAGCGTCGCCGCGAGCACAACGAGCGGCACGGTCCAGCCCGAATCCTGTTCTCGCAGCATCAGTGCGGCGGTGTAGGCGCCCACTGCCATGAATGCCCCGTGCCCGAGCGAGAGTTGCCCGCTCAAACCGGTGAGGACGGTGAGTCCGCCTGCGGCGATGGCAAGGTAGGCAACCGATGTCAGCTGACTTTGCCGGAAGGTACTGACACTTTCGAGAACCAGCACGATGACGACGAGGCCGACGAGGGCGGCCAGCAGATGGCGGCGGACGGGAGTGGCCGACAGTCGGGTGCGCCACGACGAGGCGGCGGTCGGTGTCGTCTGCCGGTCGGCGACTGATGATGACATGTCAGACCTTTCTCGCCACGGTGCCGGCGAACAAGCCACTCGGTTTCAGTAGCAGGACCACGATGAGGATGACCAGTGCGGCGGTCGAGACGAGGTCTTGGCCGATGTAGCCACTGACGAAACTCAGCCCCACTCCCATGAGTAACCCGCCGACGACGGCTCCTCCCGGCGAATCGAGCCCGCCGAGAACCGCTGCGACGAAGCCGAATACGACGATGGAGTCCATGTAGCCCGGGTGCACGAGCGAGCCGCCCGCGATGAGTATTCCGGCGAGCGATCCGACCACGGCGGCGAGTGCCCAGCCGAGAGTGAGCATCCGGCTCACCCGCACACCGAGTAGGCGTGCGACCTCTTGCTCGAACGCACTCGCCCGCATCTTCAGGCCCAGATCGGTGAAGCGGAACAGCAGCACCAGCAAGCCCAGTACGACGAGCACCGCGACGACCTTGAACATGTCGTACCCGGTCAATGCGATGTTCATGTCGCCGACGGTCTGACCGGTCAGACCGAACGGTGCAGGGAACGAACGGAATTGGTTGCCGAACACGATGGCGGCGACGGCGTGGATGATGATGAAGAGCCCGAGCGTCAGGATGACGGGGTTGATGTGCGACGAGCTGTCGACGAACCGGATCACGAGCCGTTCGACGAGCGCACCCAGGATCAGTCCGCTGAGCAGTGCTGCCGCGAAGCCGATCCAGTACGAGTAGCCGGCGTCGATGACGACCAGTGCGACGTACGTGGTGATCATGGCCATCGGGGCCTGCGCGAAGTTGACGATCCGCGTCGACCTGAAGATGAGCACGAGTGCGAGCGCGAACGCAGCGTAGATCATGCCGCTGGTCACGCCGTTGAGAAGGATGGTGAGTAGTTGCTGCACCGTGGAGGCGTCCTTTCGGCTCGTCAGAATCCGAGGTAGGCGTGGCGGAGGGCTGCGTCGTCGGCGAGAGTGTCCGCCGGGCCTTCGACGGCGACCTTGCCGAGGTCGAGGACGACGGCGTGTTCGGCGATGGACAGTGCGCTGCGGGCGTTCTGCTCGACGAGAACGACTGTCATGGACTCGGTTTCGACTAGTGTGCGCAGCGTCTCGAAGATCTGGGTGACCACCTTCGGTGCGAGGCCGAGCGACGGCTCGTCGAGAAGGAGTACCGACGGCGTGGCCATCAGTGCTCGGCCGATGACGAGCATCTGACGTTCACCGCCGGACAGGGTGTGCGCCGACGAAGTTCGTCGACCGGCCAGTGGGGCGAACATGTCGTAGACGTGGTCGAGGGTGACGGCGTCGTGACTGCGGTTTCGTCCGAGCGCCCCGAGTCGCAGATTCTCCTCGACGGTGAGTTCGGCGATGACCCCGCGGCCCTCGGGTACGTGCGCGAGTCCTTTGCGCGACAACCTGTCCGGTGCTACGCCGACAAGTTCCGATCCGGCGAGCCGAATGCTTCCCGATGTCGGTTTGAGCAGCCCGGACACGGCTCTGAGCAAGGTGGTCTTTCCGGCACCGTTGGCGCCGAGCACCGCGGTGACCGTGCCGGTGCGGATGGTCATCGACACGTTGTCGAGCGCAATGACCGGGCCGTAGTGCACGGTGAGACCCGTGATCGCCAATTGCGCTGTGTCAGTGGTCATGTGATACCTCGTTCCCCAGGTATGCAGCGAGCACCGCGGGATCCTCGCGGACTTCCGCAGGCGAGCCGTGGGCGATGACTTTGCCGAAATCCAGTACGACGATGCGGTCGCAGACGCTCATCACGAGATCCATGTGGTGTTCGACGAGCATCACGGAGGGGGCAGGAGTGGAGCCCCCGGAATGACCGGAACCGTCGATCGTGGAATCGGCTGTGGAGCCTGCGGGTGCTGCGAGTGAGCGGATGAGCGTGCCGAGTTCTTCCATTTCGTCGGAGGACAGCCCGGAGGCGGGTTCGTCGAGGAGGATGAGCGAGGGTTTGCTGACGAGTGCGCGGGCGAGCGCGACGCGTTTGCGTACCGCATACGGCAGGCTCGGCGGTAGTCGGTGGGCGTATTCGTCGATGCGCAGTTCTTCGAGGGTGGTCATGGCTTCGGCGCGGACGGTGTTGTCGTCCTGTGCGCTGCTGGGGAGGCCGAGCAGCCCGGCGAGAAAACCGGATCGGGCGTTTCGGTCTGCGCCGATCATGACGTTGTCGAGGACGGTCATACGATCGAACAGCCCGAGTCCCTGCAGCGTTCTGCTCATGCCGAGTTTTGGCAAGTGGTCGGCCCGAAGGTGGGTCAGGGGTCTTCCGTCGCGTCGGATGGTTCCGGATGCGGGGCGGACGAGTCCGCAGGCGACGTTGAACAGGGTCGTCTTGCCTGCGCCGTTGGGGCCGATGACGCCGAGTACCTCTCCGGCCCGTACGTCGAGACTCACGCCGGACAGTGCGATGATGCCGCCGAAGGCGACGTCGATCGATTCGAGTTCGAAGACGGGCGTGGTGGAGCTGTTGCCCACAGTGATGCTCCTCACATTTCGTGTGTGGATTCACTATGGTTGCTGAGCACAAGCCGGGATATAGGCGCAGCGCACAAAATGTTTGGGTCCGGGGACACCAGTACTGCGCAAATCGCCCCGATATGTAGGCGGTGTGCGCAAAACTGTGCATCGTGAGCGCACCCGAGCCAGGCGCAGGTTCGAGTAGTCGCGCTGCCCGGGTGGCGTCGAAACGCGGCGACCAGGAAATCATTGAGCGTGCGTGGTCGTCGTTGCTCGGGCGTGCCGATGCGATAGCCGACTCGATCACCCTCGCGTTGATCGAGCAGGATCCCGCGTACCTGTCCTCGCCCGCGCCGGACATCGCCGCCGAGATCCGTCGGAGTACGCGCGAACACATCCGGCAGGGGCTCCGAACGCTCTCCGGCGCCCCCGCGTCGACCGACACGACGAGGGAGGTGTGGCGGCGCACGGGCCGTGAACGTGCCCGGCAGGGGATCCCGATGGAATTGGTCCTCAAGGCGTACACCCTCGGCAGCCGAACCCTATGGGAGGAGCTCATTCGGGAGCGTGAACGCAACACCTCGATGATCGAGGAGCGCCTGCTTCTCGTTGCGGGGCAACAGTTGTGGCGCGCTCTCGACGGTCAGTACGAGACGTTGGTGGCGGCTTATCGCCGTGAAAGTGCGCGGATGCAGCAGCGTGATCTGGCAAACGTCCTCTCGGTGCTCGACGGTTTACGCACGGGCCGCGGCGGCGATCCTGCGTTCGTATTCGAGGCGCGTGCGACGCTCGGTTTGTCTGCGGCGCAGCACATTGCATGCATCGTCGGCATTCTCGACGATCGCGACGAGCCACCGCTGGCCGCGCCCGAGGATGCACTGGACCAGATCGGCGCGGTGTCGCACTGGAACATCCGCGACGGTCACCAGTTCGCTCTCGTCGCGCTCACACGTGGGACGTGGAAAAGTGTCGTCGACGCATTGGTGCCGCGTGCGACGGGCAGGGTGGGCGTCGCGCATTCACCGGACGGATTGGCGTCGTTCGCGGGTGCGTACCGGCTGGCGTCGCTGACCGCGGAAACGATCGCCGACGGCTCGGCGGGGGTTGCGCTCGCAACCGACCGCTTGCCCCGCGTCATCATGGCCGCCGACGATCAATCGTCGGAGTTGCTGGTGCACCACGCGCTCGGTTCGATGTGGACTCACCCCGCGCCACAGAGAGACACGTTGCTCGACACCCTCGCGCACGTGCTGGCCAACGACGGGTCACCCACCAATGCGGCCAAGGTTTTGTACTGCCATCGCAACACCGTCATCTACCGGATGCGACAGATCGAGGAACTCACCGGGCGGAGTCTGACCGACCCGCAAGATCGCCTGCTGCTGACTTTGGCGCTGGTGAAAACGGGGCATTGGGCTCGCGCCGTCGATACCGATTCGTTCAACTGAATCAATCTGCGAACTTCTCGAGGCCGGTTGTAACGGTTCACAAACTGCCGCGATAGTCGTAGTGGCTCCACACTGCTGCCCGACCCCCGACCCGGCAGCGGTGTGGGGCCACCTTTGCCTGGGGGGGCCGATGCTCGGCGGTGGTGCTCTGCACCGATGCTCGGCACGGACGTCGACAAGTGCAGTGCGTAAGCTCGGCCGAAGAGTCGGGAAGAATTTCCGGGGGTTCGGGAGGGCCGAGAACGTGAGCGTCGATGGAGACGGCAAAGGTAAGCATGAGAAAGAGCCGAATCCGCCGGACGACGTGACCGATCCCGCCCAGCATGCTGAAGGCGCGGAAGGCACCGCCGACACGCCCCCGGCCTCTGAAGATACTGCTTCGGCTCACGACGTTCCTCCGTACGAGGCCGTCACCGAGGTCATGCGCGCCATCGACCCGAACGATCGACTACCTGGAGCGGGATCCGAATCGGGTTCTGCGGCCGAGTCCGGTCCTACGCCTGACACCACTCCCAGCCTGTCGCCCACGCCTCCAGCACGGCCGACGCCTCCCGCCGGACCCACGCCTCCCGCCGGACCCACGCCTCCTGCCCGACCCACGCC
>NZ_JBAWFH010000563.1:0-7421 GCF_049591685.1 Rhodococcus sp. (in: high G+C Gram-positive bacteria)
GCTGTACCAAAAACACTTTGGGCGCACGGGCGGCGAAGCCGCATCAGCCCGCGACGGCCGCACACACGCGGGTGATGACATCGGCGACGGCCGCATACTCCTCGGCGCGGGCACTCGATGCCCGATGTACGAGGCCCAGTCTGCGGCCGGGTTTGGGGTCGGCGAATTCCGCAACCCCGAGGGGGCCCTTGTGCGTCTCGACCGCCACGGCCGACCGCGGTATCAGCGTCACACCGAGACCACCTGCCACACACTGGACCACAGTCGCGAGCGAAGTAGCGCGTGTGTCGCTCGACGTCGGAGCGGCGTCGATGCTGCGGCAGAGATCGAGCGTCTGATCGCGCAGGCAATGCCCGTCGTCCAGCAGCAGCAGCGGTTGGCCCGCGAGCGCGGAGAGTGCGAGTGACTTCTTCCCGTCGAGGTCGTGCCCTGCAGGAACGATCATGACGAAATCTTCCGTGTACAAGGGGATTTCGACGATGCCGGATTCCTCGGTGGGAAGCGCCAACACGGCGGCCTCGATAGCGCCCGAGCGCAGGGACGCCAACAGTCGGTCGGTCTGATCTTCGACGACGAATGGCACTACCTCCGGGTACTCGCTGCGCAACGCGGGCAAGAGGGCGGGCAACACGTACGGCGCGACCGTCGGGATGAGCCCGAGCCGGAGCGGTCCGGACAGCCGGGCCCCGAGCCCGTTCGCCTCCGCGAGGAATCCGTCGGCCGATTCCACCGTCGACCGCGCCCGACCGAGCAACTGCGCTCCGGCTGTCGTCATCAACACCTTCCGAGTGCTGCGTTCGATCAGCCGCACGCCCAGTCCCTGTTCGAGGGACGCCAGTGCTTGCGACAGTGTTGGCTGGCTCACCTTCAACCGCGCTGCGGCCGTGCCGAAGTGCCGATGTTCGGCGACCGCGACGAACGCACGCAGCTGTGACAGCGTGGGTTGATAGCTCTCATCAGGCATGCCTATCAGTCTAGTGCCACCCATCACCTTTACCTTTCGGCTCACTTTTGGCACACTCGTACAGGTCAGCGACGGCGATTCGTCATCGCCCTGTAGCCGACTACCCCACACATACGAAACCGCGCGCACTGTCGTGCGCGCACATGTGCAGCACTACTCGAGGAGACCACATGGCCCTGTTGACAATCGGAGATCAATTCCCCGCGTACAACCTCACCGCCGTCATCGGCGGTGACCTGTCCAAGGTGAATGCACAGCAGCCCGACGACTACTTCACCACCGTCACCAGCGACGACCACGCAGGCAAGTGGCGCATCGTGTTCTTCTGGCCGAAGGACTTCACGTTCGTGTGCCCCACCGAAATCGCGGCCTTCGGGAAGCTGAACGAAGAGTTCGCCGATCGTGATGCCCAGGTTCTCGGCGCGTCCGTGGACAACGAGTTCGTTCACTTCCAGTGGCGTGCACAGCACGACGAGCTCAAGACGCTGCCCTTCCCGATGCTCTCGGACCTCAAGCGTGAACTCGCAACGGCCACCGGCGTTCTCAACGCCGACGGTGTCGCCGACCGCGCAACCTTCATCGTCGACCCGAACAACGAAATCCAGTTCGTCTCTGTCACTGCGGGTTCCGTCGGCCGCAACGTCGACGAGGTTCTGCGTGTTCTCGACGCGCTGCAGTCGGACGAGCTGTGCGCATGCAACTGGAAGAAGGGCGACCCGACCATCGACGCAGGCGAACTGCTGACGGCGAGCGTCTGACATGAGCATCGACACCCTGAAGAACTCGATCCCCGAGTACGCGAAGGATCTCAAGCTCAACCTGAGTTCCATTGCGCGATCGACCGTCCTGAACGAGCAGCAGCTGTGGGGAACACTTCTCGCCACCGCCGCCGCCACCAAGTCGGCGACCACGCTGAAAGAGGTTGCCGAGGAGGCCGCGGACACCCTGTCCGCCGAGGCCTACAACGCAGCGCTCGGCGCGGCTTCGATCATGGGTATGAACAATGTGTTCTACCGCACCAAGGGCTACCTGGACGGCAAGTACGATGACCTTCGCGCCGGTCTGCGGATGAACATCATCGGCAACCCCGGCGTCGACAAGGCGGACTTCGAACTGTGGTCGCTCGCAGTGTCAGCGGTCAACGGCTGCAACCACTGCCTCGAAGCACACGAGAAGACGCTGCGCGACGAAGGCGTCGACCGTGAGGTCATCTTCGAAGCGATTCGTGCCGCGTCCATCGTCGCGGGTGTCGGACAGGCCATCGAGGCCGGCCGCATTCTCGACGGCGCGACCGTCTAGCAGTTACAGATCCGAGAAGGCCCGTACGCAGCACGCGTGCGGGCCTTCTCGCGTTCGTCGTCACTCGAGTGGAGTACATTCTGCGTTCATGAGTATCGACGTGACCGTCGTCCGTGTCTTCACCGACCGCCAGGGTGGGCTCGGGAACCCCCTCGGGATCGTCTCCGCCTCGGAGGTGGGCGAACCGGATCGTCAGGCGCTCGCCGCCGAATTGGGCTTCAGCGAAACCGTGTTCGTCACACCAGGCGCCAACGGACGTGCGGCAGCAGCGATCTACACGCCCGCCGTCCAGCTACCGTTCGCAGGGCACCCGACGGTCGGCGTGTCGTGGTGGCTCCGCGAGCGGGGCACGACAATCGACACCCTGTCCGTACCTGCCGGTGACGTCTCCATTCGCTACGACGAGGACCTCACGTGGGTCCGCGCGGCCGCTTCCTGGACACCGGATTTCGTCTTTCACGAGGTCGCCTCGCCCCGCGAAGTGCAGGCCGCGGACCCGTCGGTGTTCGCCGGAGGCAACCACTATGTATGGGCCTGGGCCGACGAAACCGCGGGGACGATCAGATCTCGTATGTTCGCGCCGGAGATGGGCATCGTCGAGGACGAGGCCACCGGCGCGGCAGCCGTGCGCATCACGGACGCGCTCGGGCGTGACCTCGTCATCGAACAGGGCCGCGGAAGCACCCTCGTCACCACTCTGAACGGCCAGTGGATCGAGCTTGGCGGGCGCACCGTCGCCGACCGCACGTTCAGCGTGTGACCGCGGCGTGGTGCACCGGAACGTCGACGGCGATCTCCGCGCCCAATGTCACACCGGGCGCCAAGGGCAGCCGATCGCCGCTCCAGAACTTGCCCGGGTCGAACCAATTGGCCTTCTTGTTGCCGACCAGTAGGCCCATCGCGTCGTACGTCATGGCGACGACCTCGGCGCAGTAGGCAGTTTCCAATGCTGCGGACGATTTTCCGCGTCCCCGGGTGCCGGGGATACGTCCCTCGAACCACCGGCCCGCAAGTTTTGCGGTCGTCGGGAACGCGGTGCCGTCCATCCGCGCGATCGTGCGCAGCAGTGCATCTTCCTGCTCACGAGTGACGGGGGTGTGCAGTTGGCGCAGCCAGGACCGTTGCTCGTACTTCCCCGACCACTGCAGCACTGCAGCACGCATGTCGTGCAGTTGCACTCCGCGCTGAAACTTTCCGGACCACATGTCCTGCAACGTTTTTCCGAGCTCGGCGTGCCACATCAGCGGCGGAAGATCGTCGAGAACGACCGCCATGCCGACATGGTTGACCGGACTGTTGGTCAGCGTCTGGATGGCGCGATCGGCAGCCGAACGTCCTCTGAAGATCCAGATGTCACCCGTCCGGCACGCATTGAGTGCCGTCGTCAGATCGATGTGCGACGCAGTCATGCAAGCAGCCTATGCGGCAGTACGCTCGAACGATGAAGCTGTGGAAGATCCTCGGTCTGGCGGGAGTCGTCGGTGTCGCTGCCACGGGCGCTCTGGTGGTCAAGTCGGAGCGCACTCGACGCGCATACGAACCGGACGAGGTCCGCAGCCGACTGCATCAGCGCCTCGCCCAGACGAGCGAGAAGGCCGAACCCGTTGCACCCGAGCCGACCCGGATGCAGCGGTGGCGGAAGCGCCTCAGCCGAGCGCGGTAGAGATCCGGTCGGCGAGTTCCTCGACCTCCGCGTCCGTCATGACGAACGCGGGCGAGATCTGCATCGCACCCTGCCCTGCGGCACGACCGGAGACGCCGTGCTTGCGCAGCGTCTTGACGAACGGCAGGGCCTCCGCAGGGTCCTCCATCTGCACTGCGGCCACAGCGCCGAGACCACTGCGGACTTCACGGACGCGCGCGTGATTCGCCAACGGGGCGAGGTGACGGTGCAGCGACGACTCGAGCCGTGCAGCTTCGTGCAGCAGGCCTTCGCGCTCCATGATGTCGAGGTTCGCCATGGCAGCAGCGGCGGCACCGGCGTGGCCCCCGTAGGTGTAACCGTGGCGCCACCACACACCACCGGCGAAGAACGGTTCGGCGATGTGCGGCGCGATGAAGACCGCCCCCATCGGGACGTACCCAGAGGTCAGGCCCTTGGCCGTCGTCATCAGGTCCG
Source organism: Rhodococcus sp. (in: high G+C Gram-positive bacteria) (assembly GCF_049591685.1). Classification (GTDB taxonomy): domain Bacteria; phylum Actinomycetota; class Actinomycetes; order Mycobacteriales; family Mycobacteriaceae; genus Rhodococcoides. The sequence continues at coordinate 4,383 of NZ_JBAWFH010000563.1, forward strand.
GCTGCAGATCGAAACGCGTCGACGCGAACCACGAACCACCGATTCGACCGAACCCGGTCACCACCTCGTCGGCGACGAACAGCACGTCGTTGTCGCGACAGATCTGACGAACTTCGCGTAGGTACCCCTCCGGCGGGAGGTAGACGCCGCCTGCTCCGATGATGGGTTCGCAGAAGAAGGCGGCGACCTTGTCGGCCCCCACTTCTTCGATGAGCGAGAGGAGACTCTTCGCGTCGTCCCAGGCGACGGTTCGAGCATCCGGCATCAGCATGCCGTAGTTCTCGTGGTTGACGGCGATACCGGCAAGCGATGTACCCGCGACATGCATGCCGTGATAGGCCTTCTGGCGACCGACGATCAGCGTCTTGTTCGGCTTGCCCGCCTCGTGCCAGTAGCGCCGAGCCAGTTTCGCCGCGGTGTCGATCGAATCGGATCCACCGGAGGTGAAGAAAATCTTGCTTCCGGGAACGGGAGCGATGGCGGCGAGCCGCTCCGCCAGAGCCAAGGTGGTCTCCGGGGCGAAATCTCCGAAGTTGGAGTAGTGCGCCAGCGTTCCGAGTTGCGCTGCCACTGCCTCGGCAATCTCGGTTCGGCCGTGGCCGACGTTGGTGAACCACAAGCCCGCGGTCGCGTCGAGATACTTGTTGTCTTCGCGGTCGAAGATGTACGCGCCGTCACCGCGTGAGACGACGAACGGACCCGATGCGCCAACGGCACCCATGTCGGCGAACCCGTGCCAGAGCGCACTTCCATGGGTTTCGGGGGAACGATGGGGCTCGCGCGTCGGCTCGGCGGAAGACATGCGTTCGAGCTTAGTCGGAGCCTTTTCGGCGTCGGAGCCGCCCGACCGCGTTGACCGCAAGCGCCATCATCACGAACGCCACCGTGAGAACGACGAGACCGACGGCCATCTCCAGGTAGCCCTGGGTGCGCGGATCGAAGAACGGGTACGGGTACCAGTCGACGATCGGTCCGCGGATCAGCGTGTACACGCTGTACACGAGCGGAAAAGCGAGCCACAGCATGGCCGTTCGTTCCGAGATGCGGCGGCGGGCAGGGACGACAACCCAATCGGTCAGTAGCACCACCGGCATGATTCGATGCACGACGTTGTTGGTCCACGCGTCTGCGACTCCCACATCGATGTTCACCAGAAGCACTGCGTACACGATTCCGGTGATCACCATGTAGAGCGTCACGGCGCCGCGGACGAGCTGCCAGCGCGCGCCCAGCGGATCGACCAGACCACCCACCGCCAATACGACGACGGCCGCCACATTGCTGAGAACGGTGAAATAGCTGAAGTAGTTGACGACCGAGAACGTCGGCGAGTCGAGACCCGCCGCCAAAATGTCAGCCAAGGCCACCGCCGTCAACACCGCGAAGGCAACCCTTGCCGCCCTGATCGGTATTGCAGTGCCGGTGGCGGACTTGGAGCTCGAACGCGGATCCATCTCCGACGAATCGGGGTGCACGGCCATAGCCGATCTTTGCACACCCCAGGCGACTGCAGCGGTGTGTCGACACGCGATTATCCTGGGCAGGAGAATGCCTACTTCATCTGCTTCGGACCTTCGACGCTTGCTCCTGAACCGTCTGACCGACGTAACCCTGCGCGACGAGCACCGCCTACGCCGCCGGCTGGACCGGGCGCGCACAGCCGACGCCGTGGCGGCGGTCGAGCGAGACATCGAACGCGCCGAAGCCGTCGTATCCGGTCGCCGGGCCGCGCTGCCACACATCGAATACCCGGAGACATTGCCGGTCAGTATGCGCAAGGACGACATCGCCGCAGCCATCGAGCAGCACCAGGTCGTCGTCGTTGCGGGCGAGACCGGATCGGGCAAGACGACTCAGATACCGAAGATCTGCCTCGAACTCGGGCGCGGCATCCGCGGATCCATCGGGCACACCCAGCCGCGCCGGCTTGCCGCCAGAACGGTCGCCGAGCGTATCGCCGAAGAGGTCGGTGAGGAGATCGGCGAATCTGTGGGCTACAAAGTGCGCTTCACCGATCAGTCCTCCGACTCCACCCTGGTCAAACTGATGACCGACGGCATCCTGCTCGCTGAGATTCAACGCGACCGAATGTTGCGCCAGTACGACACGCTCATCATCGACGAGGCACACGAGCGCAGCCTCAACATCGATTTCATCCTCGGCTATCTTGCTCAACTCCTCCCCCGACGCCCTGATCTGAAGATCGTCATCACCTCGGCCACCATCGACCCGGAACGGTTCGCCCAGCACTTCGCGCGCGACGGGCGCCGCGCGCCGATCATCGAGGTCTCCGGACGAACGTTCCCCGTCGAGATGCGATATAGACCACTGACGGTCGACGTCGGAGACACCACGGTTGACCTCGACCCCGTCGACGCCACATGCGAGGCCGTCGAGGAACTCATGGGCGAGGGCGACGGCGACATCCTTGTCTTCCTGTCCGGCGAGCGCGAGATCCGCGACACGGCCGACGCCCTGGGCGACCGAAACTTGACCAATACCGAGGTCGTACCGCTCTACGCACGCCTCTCGGCGGCCGAACAGCATCGAGTGTTCACCCCACACAGGGGGCGTCGAGTCGTGCTGTCCACGAACGTCGCGGAGACGTCGTTGACGGTGCCCGGCATTCGGTATGTCGTGGACCCCGGCACCGCACGCATCTCGCGATACTCGTTGCGCACCAAGGTGCAACGCCTCCCCATCGAACCCATTTCGCAAGCCTCGGCACGTCAGCGCGCCGGACGGTGCGGCCGCGTCGCCGACGGCATCTGTATCCGCCTGTATTCGGAGGACGACTTCGAGGCCCGACCGCAATTCACCGAGCCCGAGATTCTCCGCACCAACCTTGCGTCGGTCATTCTGCAGATGACCTCGCTCGGTCTCGGAAAGATCGAGCAGTTCCCCTTCGTCGAACCGCCCGACCCACGGAGCATTCGCGACGGCATCGGATTGCTCGAAGAGCTCGGTGCACTGAAGCCTGCGACGCCGAGCGGGGAGGCCGAGCTGACGCCTATCGGGCGCGAACTCGCTCAGCTACCC
>NZ_JBAWFH010000564.1:0-7909 GCF_049591685.1 Rhodococcus sp. (in: high G+C Gram-positive bacteria)
CTCTTCAGCTGTTCGGCCGGCCCCTCGGGTTCCGAACGGCAGGCCATCCGGGCGTCGTTCGTGCAGACTGGTGCCATGAGCAACGACGAAGCCTGGTACTACGACGTACGCACCAAAACGGTCTCGCAGGGCAAAGAATCCGGCGCACTCGACCGGATGGGTCCTTACCCCGACAGGGAGACCGCCGAGCGGGCGATCCACATCGCCGCCGAGCGGAACAAGGCCGCCGACAAGGCCGACGACGACTGGAACAACTGACGGTGGTTCTGACGCGACTGTCGGCCGTCCCGTTCGATTTCCATCCCATCCGCTCCGAGTTCGACCTCCGCGACGACTTCCCCGAGGATGCGCTCGCCGAAGCGCAGGCTCAGGCGTCGTCGAACGACGATCCCCACAGTGAGGTTCGTCAGGACCGGACCGACATTCCGTTCGTGACCATCGACCCGCCAGGTTCGATGGACCTCGATCAGGCCGTCCACATCGAGAAGCTCGCGTCCGGCTTCGTCGTCCACTACGCGATCGCCGACGTCGGATCCGTCGTGACCCCCGGTGGTGCACTGGACGTCGAGACGAGGAAGCGCGGGCAGACGTTCTATCTGCCGGACGGGTCGGTGCCGCTCCATCCCCGGGTGCTGTCGGAGGGTGCGGCGAGTCTGCTGCCCAACGAGATTCGGCCCGCTGCGCTGTGGCGGATCGAACTCGACGAGACGGGTGAGCCGCTGGCCTGGACCGTGAGTCGTGCCTCGGTGCGGTCGGTGGAGCGCCTGGACTATGCGACGGTGCAGGCGAGTTGCGACGCAGGTGCACCGCACCCGTCCATCGCGGCCCTCGCCGAATTCGGTGCTCTGCGAGCGCAGTCGGCGATCCGGCGCGGCGCGATCGACATCACCCTTCCCGAGCAAGAGGTGCTCGAGGACGGGAGTTCCTGGCGCATTGCACTACAGGCGAGAACGCAGGTCGACACGTGGAACGCCGAGGTGTCGCTGCTGACGGGGATGTGTGCAGCGCGAATCATGCTCGACGCGGGGGTGGGGGTGTTGCGCACGCTGCCGCCCGCACCGGAGGACGCGGTCGAGACGCTGAAGCGAACAGCGCGCCTGCTCGGGATCGATTGGCCCGAAGGTGCTTCCGCCGGAGCGGTATTGGCGACGCTGCCGAGCGATGCACCGGCCACGTTGGCGATGATGACGCAGGCGACCTCGCTGTTGCGCGGCGCCGACTATGTCGCTTTCGACGGCGCGCCGCCGGAGTTGACGGTGCACGCGGGTATTGCCGCTCCCTACGCGCATGTGACCGCCCCGCTGCGGCGTCTGTCGGACCGTTTTGCCACGGAGGTGTGTCTCGCGGTCGTCGCGCGCGTCGAGGTGCCGGACTGGGCGCGATCGGCGCTGGGGGATCTTCCGACCATCATGCGGGGGTCCGATTCGAAAGCGTCGAAGATCGACCGCGCATGCATCGACCTGACCGAGGCAGCTGTGCTGCAGGGCCGGGTGGGGGAGACCTTCTCGGCGTTGGTCTTACGCGGCGCAGACGGCAAGCGGCCCGCCGAGGTGTTTCTCGACGAGCCGATCGTCATCGGTCGATGTGTCGGTGATCCGCCGGAGGGGGAGACGGTGACGGTCACGTTGACCGTCGCCGACATCGCCTCTCGGCGAACCGAATTCGTCTACGAGCGCGGTGACGAAGAGTCGGCCCGTTCCGACGCGAAACGGTCGGTCGCTTCGACGAGGTGATGGACGATGCCGGGTTCGGCCGCCGAATGCCCGGCGTCGTCGACGATGTGGAGCTCGGCGGTCGGCCATGCCCTGTGTAGTTCCCACGCGCTGGTCGCCGGGCACACCACGTCGTACCGACCCTGAACGATGACTCCGGGGATGTCCGCCAACAGGTGCGCATCGGCGAGCAGCTGGTTCTCGCGAAGGAAGCCGTTGTTGTGAAAGTAGTGGTTCTCGATGCTCGCGAAGGCAACGGCGAAGCGGGGGTCCTCGTTTTCGGCGATCTGATCCGGCCGGGGGAGAAGGTAGCTGGTTGCCGCCTCCCACGACGACCAGGCGACTGCGGCCCGGGTGGCCAGGTCGCGATCCTCCGACCTCAGAAGACGGTGATAGACCTCGATGAGGTCGTCGGAGCGTTGGGCCGGTGGGACGGGGGCGAGGAACTTCTCCCACTGCTCGGGGAACAGATGTCCGGCGCCGCCGTTGTAGTACCAATCGAGCTCACTGCGACGCAGAAGGAAGATGCCGCGCAGGATCAGCCCGGTGACGCGTTCGCGATAGGTCTGCGCGTACGCGAGGGACAGAGTCGAGCCCCACGATCCACCGAACACGAGCCATCGGTCTACGCCGAGCCGTTCGCGCAACTTCTCCATGTCGCCGACCAGCTTGGCGGTGGTGTTGACGGACAGGTCGGCCCCATCGGCGACGTGCGGCGTCGACTGCCCGCATCCCCGCTGATCGAACAGGACGATCCGGTACATGTCGGGGTCGAAATACCGTCGCTGCAGCGCACCCGTTCCGCCACCGGGGCCGCCGTGCACGAACACGACCGGCACGCCGTCGGGGTTGCCACTGACCTCCCAGTACACGAGCTGACCGTCCCCCACATCGAGGTGTCCGCTCTCGTACGGCTCGATGGACGGGTAGAGCTCGCGGCGGATCTCGTCGGTCATTGTCAGAACCCGACCAACCCGGAGGCGAGATCGGGAATGTCGAGCGAGCGCATCGCTTCTTCGCGCACATCAGGGCACTGTGCGGAGGTGATCTCGTCGACGATCGCGCGGTTCTGCACGACCTGGAGGTTGATGACGCCGCTCTGCGCGGCCCACGTCTGGACGACGATGTTGAGTCCGCCGCGGCCCAGCGTCGGCCCTTGGATGCGCCACTCCTGCAGCTGTTCACCCAGATCTGTGCAGAGCTGCTCGCGTTGCTGGTCGGTGATGGCGCCGGCCGGGGCAGCCTGGGACGTCGCCGGGAGGTCCGCGGACGTGGTGGGCGTCAGGGACTGCGAGGATCCGGTGTTCCCTGTGTCAGTGGCACACGCACCGACCGACGCGAGGACGGCGGCCGCCCCCACAAGGGAGACGGCCGCACGACGACAACCGGTGAAACCTGGCTTGGTGGCTCGGGAGTTCATGGCACAGAGTGTGCCATCCGGACCGCCGGTGATCGATCAGTAGCTGTGCTCGGGCCCCGGGAAGACCCCGGTGCGCACCTCGGACAAGTAGCTGGCTGCCGCGTTGCGAAGTTCGGCGCCGACGTGTCCGAACTTCTTGACGAACTTGGCCGTCTTGCCATTGGTGTAACCGGCCATGTCCTGCCACACGAGGACCTGGGCGTCCGTCTCGTTGCCTGCGCCGATTCCCACCGTCGGAATGGTGAGCTTGCGGGTGACCTGACCGGCAATATCGGCAGGGACCATTTCCATGACGACGGAAAACGCGCCCGCCTCCTGCACCGCGATGGCGTCGGCGACGAGCTGCTCCGAGCCGTCGCCTCGGCCCTGCACGCGGAAACCGCCGAGGCCGTTGACGCTTTGCGGAGTGAAGCCGATGTGGGCCATGACGGGGATCCCCGCAGCCGTGATCGCGGCGATCTGACCTGCTACGCGTTCGCCGCCTTCGAGCTTGACCGCGTGCGCGAGCCCTTCCTTCATGAACCGGGTTGCCGTGGCCAGCGCCTGCTGCGGGGAGGCCTCGTACGTGCCGAACGGCAGGTCGGCCACTACGAGTGCGTTGGGTGCGCCGCGAACGACGCCTCGCACCAGCGGCAGCAGTTCGTCGACAGTGATCGGCACGGTGGTGTCGTAGCCGTACACCACGTTGGCTGCGGAATCGCCGACGAGCAGCACGGGAATGCCTGCTTCTTCGAAGATCCGGGCGCTCGAGTAGTCGTAGGCCGTGAGCATCGCCCAGCGCTCACCGTCGGCCTTCATCTGGAGGAGATGGTGGGTGCGTGTCTTGCGCGCCAGACCGGTGACGGATGCGTCGGTCGAGCCGTATACGGAGTCGGACATCTTTGTCCCTTTCGGTTCCTCGAGGCCCGCAGTGCGGGTCCCCGGGATGGGGTTGATGACTCCACCAGTGTGCCAGTGGTCACCAGCAGGCCGAAGAGAAGCAGACCGTGCAATTGGTCACACTCTGCGATGCTTCCCGGCCGTCTACTTCGCCCACACATTCGCGACGGGCACACGGCGGTCCAGGACCGAACTCGGCATGATCTTCGGGCCGATCGGATAGGCGTGCCGGAGACGTTCGGCGGCGTCACCGAGTTTCGTCGGCGCCCCGTCGATCAGTTCTTCGGGTATCGGGGGAATCTCACCGCGCTCGGCCGCGGCTTTGTTCCGCCACCGCGCGATGTTCCAGAGCAGTGACTGGGGCACGTCTCGCAGCGGAGCGAAGCCCTCGAGTGCGGCATCCCGGATCGTCTCGGCCAAGCTTGGCTCGAACCCCAGTGCTGTCCGATAGCCCTGCGTCCCGTACCCCTGTCCCAGTTCTGTGCTGTTGTCCGTCGCGAGGACGAGGTGGCCATGCTCATCGGCCCATGTTGTCGGCGCCGAGCGTCGGGAGCGAGACTCGATGTGAATACCGTTGCGGCGCAAGAGTTCTGCAACGTCCGAAGGCAGCCCTTCGGGTGGCTGATGCGACGGAACGAACGTTGCGTGCACGGCTTGCGCACCCAGCGCATCGACGGCCATCGCGGCGACGACGGCGGATCCGACGCTGCCGGACAGATCCATCGTCACGGATGCGAAACCGTTCTTGTGCGCGTGATCGCGTACTGCGGTGACGAGGGCGCTCCACACCTGCTCGTCGTCCGCCAACGCCGGTGCCACCGACAGGGGCATCCTGTCCCATCCACGAACCAGCAGGTCCGGCAGAACGTGGCGGTCGACCACCCACCCGTCCACCTCCGCGCGATCGGGCCGCCGATCCGCGGGCACGTCGATATCGACGCACAGCAGATGTTCGGTGAACTCGGGCGCCCGGCCCAAGAGGGTGCCGTCCGAATCGACGACCATGCTCGAGCCGCCGTAGACCAGTTGCTTCTGACCACCGACCGGATTCGAGCAGGCGAAGGGCACGCCGGCTTCGACCGCACGGCGCGTAAATTCGACGCGGCGCGCGTCGGTCCGGCCGAGTCCGAACGGGTCCGCATCGAGACATACCAGGACGTCCACGCCCGCCGCGGCGTAGGCGGGTACGGCACCATCGGGTTGCCGGAGGTCTTCGCCGATTGTCAGGCCGAGACGAAATCCGTTGACTTCGGTGATGCTCAACGTTCGAGTCTTTTCGTGCCGGTCGTAGCGGGAGACGACAGCGCCGCCGAACAGAATGGCGGCGCTGTCGAGCGGTCCCCGATCGTCGCCATCGAGGTAACCGACGACCACGGCGACATCGCCGCACCCGGCGCGGTCGAGGGCCACAGCCAGCCGACCCAACGCTGCACGTGATTCCCGGGCGGATTCCGGCCGCAGGGCGAATCCCGCGAGGGGAGCGCCGGTTACGGCCAGCTCCGGAAACACGACGACCTGGGCACCCTCCTGTGCGGCGCGCGACGCCCACTCGACGATGAGAGCGCAGTTGCCGTCGAAGTCACCGACCGTGGAGTTGATCTGGGCAAGGGCGATTCGCAGGGCCTGCACGACACGAAGAGTAGTGCCGCCGGAGTCGGCGCGCTCACCGTACGCGGACGGGCGGGAACTCTCTGGCACCATCGGTCGAATGGAGTCGGTGCGCTGATGGAATTGACGCGAGTACGCGTAGTCGTGGCCGGTGTCGTCGTGGCTGCGATGCTGAGTGGTTGTACCTCGGACGGCCCTGCAGGCGGTGACAGTTCCGCCCCGACCGGCTCCGCGACGGGCGGTTCTGTAGCGGGCGAATCGACGCCGCCGGGGGCCGGCGCGATTCCCGACGGGCTGAGCCGGTACTACACCCAGGATGTGGCCTGGGAATCGTGCGAGAGCTACAACACCGACGGCACCGTTCTCGGCGGTTCGATCGAATGCGGGCGGGTCACCGTTCCACTCGACTACGACGACCCGGGTGGGGAGACGGTGACGGTTGCGATGTCGCGTTCCCGCGCGTCCGGCGAACGCATCGGCTCGGTGCTGTTCAACCCGGGCGGTCCCGGGTCGTCGGGGCTATACACCGCCACGCAGGCCGAGAGCACTGCCGTCGCAGAGCGGTTCGATCGCATCGGGTTCGACCCACGCGGCATCGGGGCGTCGACACCCGCCGTGCGGTGTCTCACCACGGACCAAGTGAATCGAGAACGGGCCGAACCAGATATCTTCGTCACGCCGGAGGGCATCGCCGACAGCGAAGAGCAGCACCGCCGGTACGCCGCGGACTGCGTCGAACGGACCGGCGTCGACGTGCTCGCCCACGTGGGTACCCGCGAGGTCGTCCGCGACATGGATGTCATCAGATCGGTGTTGGGCGACGAGAAGCTCACGTACGTCGGCTACTCCTATGGAACCCGCATCGGCACCGCATATGCCGAAACCTTCCCCGGCAACGTTCGCGCGATGATTCTGGACGGCGCGCTCGATCCGGAGCAGACGCCCATCGACGAGGCTGTCGCGCAGGGTGCCGCGTTCCAGGCTGCGTTCGACGGGTTCGCCGCAGACTGCGCGCAGACCGACGCGTGCGCCCTCGGCTCTGAGCCGGCGGATGCGAACGTTCGTTTTCGTGAACTGGTCGATCCGTTGATCGATCGGCCCGCCGCCACGACCGATCCGCGGGGGCTGAGCTACGACGACGCCCTCACCGGGGTGCAGCAGGCGCTGTACTCGCAGAGCTTGTGGCGAGTTCTCCGCGTCGGTCTCACCGAGCTCGAGGAGGGGCGCGGTGACACCCTTCTGCGGCTCGCGGACGCGTACACCGGTCGGCTCGACGATGGCTCGTATTCGAACCTCGACGACGCCTTCAACGCGATTCGCTGCATGGACGATCCACCGACGACCGACCGCACGGAAGCCGGGGAGGCCGATCGGCGATACCGCGAGGCAGCGCCGTTCCTCGACGACGGTCGCGGGACGGGGCAGGCGCCACTCGACCTGTGTGCGTTCTGGCCCATCCCGAACAGCGGGAATCCCCACACGATCGTGGCGGACGGCATCCCGAAGTTGGTGGTGGTGTCGACCACGTTCGACCCGGCGACGCCGTACGAAGCCGGTGTCGAATTGGCGCGTCAGCTGGACGCCGACCTGGTGACCTTCGACGGGACTCAACACACCGTCGCATTCTCGGGAGAAAATTGCGTCGACGAACCGTTGGTGCGCTATCTCGTCGATCTGACGCCGACAGGTAACGATTTGGTGTGCTGAGTTTTGTTCACTTCGACGTCGCCGCAGGTGAGAGCGTTCGGAAGTGAGACCGAATTCACGATGTAACACAGATTTAACGCGGTTTGCTTACCCTCGCGGACATGGATCGTCAAAAGGAATTCGTGCTCCGGACACTCGAGGAGCGCGACATCCGCTTCGTCCGCCTGTGGTTCACCGATGTCCTGGGTTACCTCAAATCCGTGGCCATCGCACCGGCCGAGCTCGAAGGTGCCTTCGACGAGGGCATCGGTTTCGACGGCAGTGCCATCGAGGGATTTGCCCGCGTGTCCGAGGCGGACACCGTGGCCAAGCCCGACCCGTCGACCTTCCAGATTCTTCCGTGGTCGACCAGCAAGGGTCACCAGCACTCCGCGCGAATGTTCTGCGACATCGCTATGCCCGACGGTTCGCCGTCCTGGGCCGATTCGCGGCATGTACTGCGGCGGCAGTTGAGCAAGGCCGCCGACCTCGGCTTCAGCTGCTACGTGCACCCCGAGATCGAGTTCTTCCTTCTCAAGGACAGCCCCGAAGACGGCTCGCCTCCCACGCCGGCCGACAACGGCGGCTACTTCGACCAGGCCGT
>NZ_JBAWFH010000565.1:0-26417 GCF_049591685.1 Rhodococcus sp. (in: high G+C Gram-positive bacteria)
GTACCGCTCTCGTCGAAAATCCCTGCCAGGAATTGCTGTCGGCCTTGCTCCTCTGCTCACTCATGACTTTCAGCCTAATGGGCCGAACAACTGGGTAGCCTGCGGGAGACACCGCCGAAGAAAAGAGGCACTTCACCGTGGCTGACACAACGCCCTCGCAGAGCGTCGACGACCTGTTCTCGATCGACTCGCTTCTCGACACCGAGGAGAAGGAGATCCGCGCTACCGTCCGCAAGCTGGGCAACGAACGAATCCGTCCGCACCTCGCCGACTGGTTCGAAGACGGCACGGTTCCTGCGCGCGAATTGGCCAAGGAGTTGGGGGCGCTGGGCTTGCTCGGCATGCACCTCGAGGGTTACGGCTGCGCAGGCACGTCCGCCACCGCGTACGGGTTGGCGTGCATGGAGCTCGAAGCGATGGACTCGGGCATTCGCAGTCTCGTGTCGGTGCAGGGGTCGCTGGCCATGTTCGCCATCTGGAAGTACGGCTCGGAGGACCAGAAGAACCACTGGCTACCCGGGATGGCCGAGGGGACCCTGATCGGATGCTTCGGCCTGACCGAGGCGGACTTCGGATCCAATCCGGGCGGCATGCGCACCCGAGCCAAAAGAGACGGTGACGACTGGATTCTGAACGGCAGCAAGATGTGGATCACCAACGGTCCCGTCGCCGACGTCGCCGTGGTCTGGGCACAGACCGACGACAAGGTGCGTGGCTTCGTCGTCCCGACCGACACTCCCGGCTTCACCGCGAACACCGTGAGAAAGAAACTCTCCCTGCGCGCTTCGATCACCGGAGAGTTGGTGCTCGAGGATGTTCGCCTGCCCGCCGCCGCTATGTTGCCCGAGGCACGTGGTCTGTCGGGGCCGCTCGGCTGCCTGAACGAGGCTCGTTTCGGGATAATCTTCGGCGCGATGGGAGCGGCCCGCGACTGCCTCGAATCGGCCATCGAGTACTCCAAGACCCGCGACGTTTTCGACAAGCCGCTCGCCGGTTATCAACTGACCCAGGCCAAAATCGCCGACATGGCACTCGAACTCGGCAAGGGCCAACTGCTCGCTCTGCATCTGGGCAGACTCAAAGACAGGGGCGAACTCCGGGGTGAGCAAGTCTCGGTCGGCAAGCTCAACAACGTGCGGGAAGCGATCGCGATCGCTCGGGAGTGCCGCACGATTTTGGGCGCCAACGGGATCACCCTGGAATATCCGGTGCTCAGGCACGCGAACAACCTCGAATCGGTGCTCACCTACGAGGGCACGTCCGAGGTGCACCAATTGGTGATCGGTCAGGCCCTCACCGGGTCGAATGCATTCCGCTGACCGGTCGGCGGCCGTAGTGTCGTGCGCATGACCGGCATCACTGTTCGACGATCGCGCACGATCCGACTGGGCGTGCACGACGCGTTCTCGCGGACCATCGCCATGCCCCTACCGCGCCTGTTCGACACGCGCCACGGACCCATCCCACCAATCGTCGAGGTACGCGACCAGAGCGGGGCTTGGGACCGCGCCGGCCTCACCCGCACCATCGTGCTCGGCGACGGCGCCACTCTGCACGAGGCGCTGACGGAGGTAGACGCCCCGAACTCGTTCTCCTATCGCATCACCGAGCCCACAGGCCCGATGGGCTTGCTGATCGACCACGCGGACGGGGTGTGGTCGTTCGCCGACTCCGGCGCGGGCAGTACCGCGGTCACCTGGCAGTGGACGATCCATCCGCGGTCGAAGTTGCTCACTCCGGCCGTTCGCCTGTTCGGCGTCGTATGGAAGGGCATGGCCGCCAAGGCGCTGGCGCAGCTCGAGAGAGAACTCACCTGACGGTGCGGCCGGGGCCACCCGGCCGCACCGCGGGTCGCGTCAGGCGCCTTTGCTGAGAAATCCGAGCAGGTCGTGACGGGTGATGACGCCAACCGGCTTGCCCTCTTCGACGACCATGAGTGCATCGGTCTCGCCGAGAGCCTTGGTGGCGTCCGAGACGTTCTCGCCGGCGCCGATCAGCGGAAACGGCTCACTCATGTGCTGCGCGACGGAATCGGCGAGCGTTGCCCGGCCTTCGAACACCGCACTGAGCAGGTCGCGCTCGGTGACGCTGCCCGCGACCTCGCCTGCCATGACGGGGGGCTCCGCGCCGACGACGGGCATCTGCGAGACGCCATACTCCCACAGGATCTCGATGGCGTCACGGATGGTTTCCGACGGGTGCGTGTGTACGAGATCAGGCAGCGCTCCGGATTTGCCGCGCAGCACGTCTCCGACGGAAGGCTCGTCGACCTTTCCGTCCAGCCGTGAGCGCAGGAAGCCGTACGACGACATCCACTCGTCGTTGAAGATCTTGCCGAGGTAGCCGCGGCCACCGTCCGGAAGAAGCACGACCACCAGGGCGTCGGGGCCTTCGCGTTCCGCGACACGGATGGCGCCTACGGCCGCCATGCCGCACGACCCACCGACGAGCAGGCCCTCTTCGCGGGCGAGCCGACGGGTCATCTCGAACGAATCGGCGTCGGACACAGCGATGATCTCGTCTGGGATGGACGGGTCGTACGCGGTCGGCCAGAAATCCTCGCCGACACCCTCGACGAGGTAGGGCCGGCCGGTGCCGCCGGAGTACACCGACCCCTCGGGGTCGACGCCGATGACTTTGACTTTCCCCCCGGACACCTCTTTGAGGTACTTACCGGTGCCGGAGATGGTTCCGCCGGTGCCGACGCCGGCAACGAAGTGCGTGACCTTGCCGTCGGTATCGGCCCAGATCTCGGGGCCCGTCGTCTCGTAGTGGCTCTGGGGACCCGCCGGGTTGGCGTACTGGTTGGGCTTCCAGGCGCCGTCGATCTCGCGCACGAGGCGGTCGGACACGCTGTAATAGCTGTTCGGGTCCTCGGGCGCCACAGCGGTCGGGCACACCACGACCTCGGCACCGTACGCACGCAGCACGTTTCGCTTGTCCTCGCCGACCTTGTCGGGGCACACGAACACGCACTTGTAGCCACGCTGCTGCGCGACGAGCGCCAGACCGACACCGGTGTTGCCGGACGTCGGTTCGACGATCGTGCCGCCGGGCTTCAACTCGCCGGACGCCTCGGCCGCGTCGACCATCTTGACCGCGATGCGGTCCTTGGACGATCCACCGGGGTTGAGGTATTCGATCTTGGCCGCGACGGTTCCCACGTTGTCCGCGACAACGGAGGAAAGCTTGACCAACGGAGTGTTGCCGATGAGTTCGGTGACGTGCTGAGCAATGCGCATGTGCCCATCTTCCCAGATGCCCCGCAGTTCGCCCCTCGGTACCGGCGAGAGACCGCGCGGAGGTGCATACGATGGAGTCGTGGCGCACAGCGAAGGAGAATCTACGGTGCCGGTTAGTCGATGGCGTACCGCGGCCAAAGCCGGTGCCGCGACGGTACTCGCGGGCTCGTCCGCAGGGACGGCGTCCTGGGCCGCATATCGGCATTTGATGTCGCAGGCGACGTCGGCGCGGGGCGTGATCGGGCGCAACACCGCCAGGCCGCCGGAGGCCGACGGCGTCTACGGACCAGGGGATCTACGACCGGAACGGTGGCGTCCGGGAAGTTCAGCAGATATTCACCTCATGGTCTTCGGCGACTCGACGGCCGCAGGCGTCGGGTGCATCGTCGCCGACGAGGTCCCCGGTGTCCTTGTCGCACGGGGGCTCGCGGACGAGACGGGCAAGAGAATTCGGCTGAGCACGAAGGCAATCGGTGGGGCCACCTCCAAGGGTCTCGAAGGCCAGGTCGACGCGATGTTCGTCGCGGGTCCGCCGCCGGACGCCGCCGTCATTCTGGTCGGGGCGAACGACGTAACCAAGAAGTACTCGATTGCCTCGTCCGCGGAGAGGCTGGGCAAGGCGGTCGAACGCCTGACGGCCAAGGGCACGGTCGTGGTCGTCGGAACGTGTCCCGACCTCGGCGTCGTCACCGCGATTCCGCAGCCGCTGCGGACCGTCGTTCGCAACTGGGGACGCCGGCTCGCACGAGCACAAACCGAGCAGACGCTCAAGGCGGGCGGCCACCCCGTTGCCCTCGCAGATCTGCTGGCCCCGGAATTTCTCGCCGCGCCCGACACGATGTTCTCGGCCGATCGGTTCCATCCGGCGGCCGCGGGATACGAACTCGCCGCGCGGCAGTTGCTGCCGGTGCTCGCGGCCGCGTTGGGCGAATGGAACGGTGGACCGCTTCCCGATCTTCCCGAGGTGTCAGCCGCAGCCGAGTCGCGTCGGTTCGTTCCTCGGGCGGCGGCTTCGCTCGATCGGTTCCTCCGCCGTCGCGGAGCCGAGATCGAGGCGCAGAACGGATAGCGATAGGTTCGAACGAGTTTCGACCTACTTCACGGTAACTTCCGCAGTACCCCGCAGCACCCAACGAAGGAGAGTTCATGCCAGAGGCAGTGATCGTCAGTACCGCTCGTTCACCGATCGGCCGCGCGATGAAGGGTTCGCTCAAGGACATCCGTCCGGACGACCTGACCGTGCAGATGGTGGCGGCGGCATTGGCGAAGGTTCCCGAGCTCGACCCCCTCGACATCGACGACCTGCTCCTCGGCTGTGGCCTGCCCGGCGGCATGCAGGGCAACAACCTCGCCCGCATCGTTGCAGTGCTCCTCGGCTACGACTCGCTGCCCGGCACCACCATCACGCGCTACTGTTCGTCCTCGCTTCAGACCACCCGCATGGCGCTGCACGCGATCAAGGCGGGCGAAGGCGATGTGTTCATCTCCGCCGGCGTCGAGAGCGTCTCGAGCTTCGTACACGGCAACTCCGACTCCTTGCCGCAGAGCCACAACCCCGTCTTCTCGGGCGCCGAGGCCCGCACCAAGAAGGCACAGGAAGAGGGCGCCGACACCTGGACCGATCCCCGGGAGAGCGGCGAACTCCCCGACGCCTACATCGCGATGGGTCAGACAGCCGAAAACGTCGCGCTCCTGACCGGCATCGGCCGCGAAGAGCAGGACCACTGGGGCGTCCGCAGCCAGAATCGCGCCGAGGAAGCAATCAACTCCGGATTCTTCGAACGTGAAATCACTCCCGTCACCCTTCCCGACGGCACCGTTGTCTCCACCGACGACGGCCCCCGCGCGGGAACCACGTACGACAAGATCAGCCAGCTCAAGCCAGTCTTCCGGCCGAACGGCACCATCACCGCAGGGAACGCATGCCCGCTCAACGACGGCGCTGCCGCACTGGTGATCATGAGCGACACCAAGGCCAAGGCACTGGGGCTGACCCCGTTGGCGCGGATCGTCTCCACCGGCGTCACCGGAACCTCGCCCGAGATCATGGGCCTGGGGCCGATCGAGGCCACCCGCAAGGCGCTGTCCATCGCAGGAATGTCGATCTCCGACATCGATCTGTTCGAGATCAACGAGGCGTTCGCCGTGCAGGTTCTGGGGTCTGCACGCGACCTCGGTATCGACCACGACAAGCTCAACGTCTCCGGCGGCGCGATCGCCGTCGGCCATCCGTTCGGTATGACCGGTGCGCGCATCACGACGACACTGCTGAACAACCTTCGGACCCACGACAAGACGTTCGGCGTCGAGACCATGTGTGTCGGCGGTGGCATGGGCATGGCCATGGTGCTCGAGCGACTCAGCTGATTCACCTGTAACGACGAGAAAGGCCCCGCACTCACCGAGTGCGGGGCCTTTCTCGTGTACTGCTAGTCGTTGTTGAAGTAGCTCAGCAGACGCAGGATCTCGACATACAGCCACACCAGGGTGATGGTGAGTCCGAGGGCGACGCCCCATGCTGCCTTCTCCGGCGCCTGAGCGCGGATCAGCTGGTCGGCCTGGTCGAAGTCCAGCAGGAAGCTGAACGCCGCGATGCCGATGCAGACGAGGCTGAAGATGATCGCGATCGGGCCGCCGTCGCGGAGGCCGAGGCCACCGTCCATGAAGAAGCTGGCAACCAGGTTGCCGAGAGCCAGCACGACGACACCGATGAGGGCGCCGACGATCATCCGGGTGAACCGCGGAGTGACGCGAATCGCGCCGGTCTTGTAGACGACGAGCATGCCGAAGAAGACACCGAAGGTGCCGAGCACGGCCTGCGCGATCAGCGTGCTGCCACCGGTGCCACCGAAGCTGATGTCGGTGAACATGAAGGACAACGCGCCGAGGAAGAACCCTTCGGCAACGGCGTATGCGAGCACGACGGCCTTGTTGTCCATCTTGCGACCGAACGTCGCGAACAGCACGAGTCCGAGACCTACGAGCCCGCCGCCGATGACGAAGGGGGCAGCCAGATCCGGATTACCGTCTACCAACAGGTAGGAGACGATGGCGGTGAGAGCGAGAACACCGAGCGTGATGCCGGTCTTGGTGACGACGTCGTCGATCGTCATCGCGCGCGACGTCGAGCCCGTCTGGTACGGGTCGACCTGCGGCTGACCGAACTGGGCAGCCTGCGAGGCACCGGCCGTTGCGGTGCCGAAAGTGGCGTATCCGCCGCCCTCCTGCTTGGGCAGGTTGCGGAACACCGGGTTGCTGGAGGAGCGCACCGTGTCACATCCCTTCTGAGAGCGCGAGCCCTTCGTTGGTTCAGGCCCTTCGTTGGTTCAGGCCCTTCGTTGGTTCAGGCCAGTGGAGATCGAGGGCAGTGCCGGGGAATTCCTCGGCAGTTGTCTGTAGAACGTGCCACATACGGACAAAAGTTCCCAGTCGGAACGCCTGATTTCCGACAATTCGGACTTTACCGTGTCGCCGCCGATCGGACGCCCGTCGAGTCGGGAGTTTCTCGATCCCCGGTACGGGGCATGGTCTAGGCATGAGTATCGAAGACGGACCCGGAGACACATTGGACCCGAGCGAAAGCCTCGATTCCGACGAGCTTCGCAACGACGACGGTGACGAAACCGTCGAGCCTCCCGAGGGCTACAGCGAATCCGACAGGTTCGGCACCACCCCGAACGAGGCACTCGAGGGCGAAAGTCTGGAGTTGAAACTGAGCGAGGAAGAGCCGGACGTCGCGGTCGAAGACGAGGATCGTTCCGTAAACGAAATTCCCGACGCCGAGCTGACCGAGGAGGTCGTCGACCACGAACTACTCGAACCCGACGACAGCCCGGACATCGATTACGCGGACGGCCAGCGTCAGGCCGAGATCGTCGAAGGAACCCTCGTCGAGGATCGCGGACGCGATCGCGGCCAGGTCAGCGGCACTCCGGAAGATGGCGAATCACTCTTCTAGATCGGTTGCCGCCTGCTAGCGGACCGACCGGGTCACGGTGAACTTCGTGTTCTTGCCCGCCACCTCGGTCGGTCCGACGGCGTCCTGAATTGCGCGCCGGTAGTTCAGGTGCGTGTTGTAGACCGTCCACAGCTCCCCGCCTGGTCGCAGCACTCGCCCCGCCGCGGCAAACAATTTCTCCGCGCTGCCCGTGTGCAACGAGGCACCCTCGTGAAACGGCGGATTGCAGACGATCAGGTCGACCGAAGCGTCCGGGTACGTACCCATGGCGTCGTCGCGCACCACCTCGACGCCGCACCCGTTTGCCGCTGCGGTGGCCTTCGCCGACGCAATTGCCGCCGAGGAACGGTCCGTCGCCGACACGCGAGCATCGGGCCGCGAGCGCGCAAGCAGGCACGCGAGGATCCCGGTGCCGCACCCCAAGTCGACAATGGTCCGCGCTTCCGGCTTCATACGGTCGGCGAAGCCGGCCAGGAACCTCGTGCCGACGTCGAGTTTGGCGCCTCCGAACGTTGCCCCGTGCGCGACGACGATGAGATCTACGTCACCGATGATCGCCGTGACCGGATACGTGCGCGAGTTCGGCCGGATCGGCGTCGCGGCCGTGATCACACGGGCCTTCTGCCGTCCCCTGCCTGCTGCCACATTCTCGAACGACTCCCTCAGCACGGCATTCATCGCCGGGGTCATGTGCTTGTCCCGCCCACCGGCGAACACTCGCGCGTCCGGTGCCGCGAACTGCGCGATGGACTCCGCAATCTCCGTCAGCTCGGCGAGGCTCCTCGGCAGTTGCATCAGGACGACGTCGGCGCCGACGAGTAGCGACTCGTCGAGGCCGTGCAAGGTGTACACGCCGGCCAGGTCGGCTTCGGCCGCGTTGCGAGACAGCGCAATCTCGCCGGTGTACGAATCCTGATGCACTCGGATACCCGTCGCATCGTTACGTGCCGCGAGTCCCAGCGTCAGGGCGCCGTAGCGGTCTCCGATGACGGAGATTCGGCGACCGATGAACTCGCCGGTCTCCTCGGCTGCGGTGTCGAGAATCAAACGGTCGGCTGCGTCGACGGCGAACAGATTGGGAGCCTCGGCGTCCGGTCGTCGTCGAAGGCCCCCGAGGACAGTTTCCAGATCGTGCATCGGCTCAGTGTCCCACCCTGCCGGAACCCGATCCAAACCTGTTGCGAGTCAGTATTTCCTGCGGACGCCTTCCGCGAGTCCGAGTGGCTATTTCGGCGAATCGAGAGCATGCTCGTGGGATGGAACCATCCAAGAAGAACGAGGCTTTGTTCAGCCATATCGACGACGCCTCGGACGACGCGCCCGCGGAGAACAAGAAGCCGGCGGTGTACACGGCGTTGTTCAGCGGCGAGAACAACTCAGGCCAGATAGCGTAAGTAGTCCAACGCTTTGTCCGCGTGCACGTGTGCGCGCTCGCTCGACACTACCAACCGGACCACTCGATTTCGATCGATGACGAACGTCGTCCGCTTCACCGACAGCAATTGTCGAACTATCCCCCGCCGCTGCGAACGAGATCTCCGGCGGTCCATCTCGCGTCTGCGCTGCATTCTGGTCAGCCACCCACCGCGGCGTACACCGAATTGCTCGGCGACAGCCGCATCGGTATCGGCGAGCAGCGGATAGTCGAAGGACCTCTGCATCGCGAAGTGGGACTGACGGTCGGTCGGATCGGTGCTGATACCCACTCGCTGCGCGCCGAGCGCCTCGAACGACTGCCCCAGGTCGCGAAAGTGACACGCTTCTGCGGTGCATATCGGGCTCGTCGCGGCAGGGTAGAAAAACAGCACAACCGGGCCTCTGGACAGCATCGCGCTCAGCGATCGTCGGTTCCCCTCGTGGTCCGGTAGTTCGAAATCCGGCGCGGTCTGACCGATACGCATGGGCACAGGCTACGTGGGGCTTTTCCGCGTCGTCACGTAGTACTGCCGAGCAGTGCTGCCTGCAGGTCCGCCCGCGCCTTCCCGTCGATGCCCAGTGCGTCGAGATACGCGTCGAACGAGCCGTAGGTGTCCGTGACGACGTTCAGTCCCCGGCGGTAGTAATTCTCGGTTACGCCGAGCAGTGCGTCCGACAGTTTCGGCGGTGCCTCGTCGGAGTCCGAACTCCACACATCGAGCACGTGGGTGCGGAGCGGTTCGATTGCGTCGTTGCTCAGTAGGTAGTCGGCCAGGATGTCCTCGTCGGTGACGCCTGCGGCGCGCAGGACGGTGGCGATCGTCCAGCCCGCACGGTCCTTACCCGCGGCGCAGTGCACGAGAACAGCCCCGTCTCCGCGGGTCAACGCGTCCACGACGTTCGAGATCGCACTTCGCGCACCCTCGAGCGACGGAAACGACGTGTAGGCACGCATCATGTAGGCCTTCTGCGCTTCCGCGTCCACCACCGCACCGGCCTCGTGTGGAGCCCTCTCCCCCTTGTGGTTCTCGAACGGAGTGGTGTGCACTCGCACTCCCGGCGGCACTGCGTCGGCGCCGCTACGCCGCATCTCGGCGTCCCCACGAAGATCGAATACATCGCTTACTCCGAGCGAGGACAGCCCGCGGCGCCCGTCGTCGTCGAGGCGGCTCAGCTCCGAGGATCGGAAGAGAACACCGCTGCGCACCGTGCGTCCGTCGACGGTGCGCGCCCCACCGACGTCACGAAAATTCCAGGCACCCGACAACGCGAACTGGTTCCTCGTACCCGTCTTCGACATGCACCGACACTAACCAACGAGCGTCCGGGGTCGACGCGTCGCGACCAGTACAGTCGGCGACCATGGGCGAACGGGTGCTGGAGTTCGACGTCGTCGTCGTGGGCGGCGGGATCGCCGGGGTGTCGCTCGGCTACGAGTTGGCACAGGATCGGTCCGTGTGTGTCCTCGAACAGGAGTCGACGCTCGCATTCCACACGACCGGGCGCTCGGCGGCGTTGTTCCTCGAGTCGTACGGCAACGAGACGATTCGCGCGCTCACCAGTGCCAGCCGCGCCTTCCTCGAAGACCCGCCCGAACATTGGGACAGCCGACTCCTCACTCCGCGCTCGCTGCTCCAGTTCGCCGCGCGCGGGCGAGGCGCAGCCCTCGAAGCGATGTACGCCCGTGTGCGGCAGCTGACCCCGGACGTCGAACTGGTGACGCCGGACGACGCCAGGGCGCTGTTTCCGTTGCTTCGATCCGAGCGCATCGACATGGCCCTGTACGAACCCGGCTCGATGGAGGTCGACGTGCACGCCCTGCATCAGGGTTACGTTCGAGGACTGCGAGCCAGGGATGGAACGGTCGCGGCGTCGGCAGGCGTGACCTCGCTGCGACGCGTCGACCGGATGTGGCGCATCGAGTCCGCGGACGGCATCCCTCGTCGCGCACCCGTCGTCGTCGATGCGGCAGGAGCGTGGGCGGATCGGTTGGCCGAACTCGCAGGGGCTGCGCGCATGGGTCTGCGGCCGCTGCGAAGAACCGTGTTCATGATCGGCAGCCCCGACACCGCCGAGACTGCGGGCACGGCGCACCTACCGACGCTCAGTGACATCGACGAGTCGTTCTATCTCAAGCCGGAAGGCGATCAGATGCTCTGTTCGCCTGCCGACGAGACGCCTACCGAACCGAGCGACGTTCGGCCCGACGAGATGGAGATCGCCCGGGCATTCGACGCCATCCACGAAACGACGACGCTGACGACTCGACACGTCCGGTCGTCGTGGGCCGGTCTGCGCAGTTTCGTAGCCGACCGGACACCCGTCGTGGGCTTCGATCCTCAGTTCGACGGGTTCTTCTGGTGCGCCGGGCAGGGTGGGTACGGCATCCAGACGTGCGCGGCTCTCGCGCGGGTCGGGGCCGCGCTCCTTCGAGGCGAGGAGATCCCCGACGATGTTCGAGAGCGTGGCCTCTCGGCTGCGGATCTGGCTCCCGGTCGCACGATGCCGCATATCGTGAACGGATGACCGACTTCGACCGAACCGACGCCCGGTTACTGCTGGCGCTGTGCGACCGTCCACGCGCCACGGGTGTCGAACTGGCCAACAACCTCGGGCTATCCCGCAATACCGTGCAGGCGCGGCTCACTCGCTGGGAGGAGAAGGACACTCTCACCCCGATCGATCATCGAGTCCGGCCTCGCAGCCTGGGGTACGCGTTGCAGGCATTCGTCACCACCCGGGTGGATCAGCACAAACTGGCCGAAGTCACCGCCCATCTGCGCACGATCCCGGAGGTGCTCGAGGTGTTCGGCTTGTCGGGAGCCTCGGACATGCACATCCGCATCGCTGCGGTGGATGCCGACGATCTCTACCGCGTAGCGGGGCTCATCCTGAAGATTCCCGGGGTAGAGCGAACCAACATGTCGATCGCGATGAGTGAGCTGATCCCTTACCGGACGGCGCCGCTGCTGGATCGCGCCGCCGGAGCCCGGTCGACCTGACGAGTTCGGATCGGCGCCGCCCCCGACGCAGCGCCCACGACAGCGTCACCGGTTCGCCGATGATGTGTGAGCGGAAGTCGACGCCCGGGTAGATGCCCTCCAGTGAGCGCCGCACGAGGTCTGTTCCTCGGCGGCGGCGTCGGCGCAGACATCGTCGAAATCGCCCCCGCGTACGACCACGCCGAAATCACCGGGAATAGCTGCCGCTCACGTGGCATACGAGTTGCTGTCCGTGCTGGCGCTGAACCGCTGAAGCGAGCACGCCTACGATGGACTCGATGGCACACGACACCGCGGCCGGCCCCGACGACGAGTCCCAGCGCCGCGTAGCCGATCTCGCTGCCGCGGACGCGGGTGGTCTCTCGACCGAACTGTTGGGCGATTTTCTCGATGTTCTCGCGTCGGCGGTGTCCAAGGGTCGCCCTCTCACGCGTCGGCAGCTGCGTACGTTGCGCACGCACGGTGATGCCGCCGCGCGGGGCGGCGTCGCACTGCGGGCACTTCTCGACCTCTATCTCTCGTCGGCGTGGCGCTTGTGGCGGACGCTTCCGGCCGTCGTGGATGCCGAAAAGAACCCGGCCGCGGTGGTGACCGCAGGCGAGGTGATGCTCCACGCAGTCGACGACGCGGTCGCCGAACTCGCCGAGGCGTTTCAGCTCGCTCGACGCGCGGTTGTCAGGGCCGAGGTGTCGGCGAGGCGTGAATTCGTCGACGACCTACTTTCCGGCAGCGCGGACGTCGCGGGCGTGATGGGCCGCGCCGAGAATTTCGGCCTCGATCTGACCGGGCCCCACGCTGTCGTCGTCGTGTCCGCAACAGCGCCGTTCACCGACGGTGGGGCAGTCAACACCGATGTCGAACGCGCCGTGGAAGGCAGCAAGGGCGACTCCGAGGTTCTCGTTGCCAGCAAGGAAGGACGGCTCGTCGTCGTGTTCGCGGCCCCCGATCATCAGGCCGTCGAGTACGTGATCGACAGGGTCAGGTTCGCCACGGGGCGGGAAGCAACCACGGGCGGCGAGGTTCGGTTCGGCGTGGGCCGTCCGGGGCCGAGCGTGGCGGGAGTCGCATCGTCCTACCGCGAAGCCGTCGAGGCCCTGGAATTGGCCGCGAAGCTGGGACTCGACACACCCGTGGTCGATGCCCGCGATTTATTGGTTTACCGCGTGCTGTTCGACGACCGAGCAGCTATCAACGATCTGGTGTCCACCGTGCTCACTCCGTTGACCACGGCTCGGGGCGGCGCCGAACCCCTGCTGGAGACATTGTTTGCATTCTTCGAAGCCGGGGGAAACTCCGCGATGACGGCTCGGGCCATGCACCTGTCAGTTCGGGCGGTCACCTATCGACTCGCCAGAGTGAGCGAGCTCACGGGCTTCGACGTCAATCATCCCGGTGATCGCTTCACTCTGCAGACAGCCGTGTACGGGGCCAGACTGCTCGACTGGCCGCACTCGACTGGTTGATACCCCGTGGTTGCCGAGTTCCGGCAACCCACCACCGGCAAACGTGTCCGTGATCCGACGGTGAATGCCGCAATCATGACAGGCACACTGGAGTAGTCGCGGCCGAACCACTGCCGCTGAAACATCGATCACGAAGGAGCACCAGTTCATGGCGTCCCTCATCACCAAATTGCAGGCCTTCGCCCGCAGCCCGCAGGGGAAGCAGATGACAGCGAAGGCACGTGCCTACGCATCCGATCCCGCCAACCAGGCGAAGCTGAAAAGCCTCGGTTCGCGACTGACCGGTAAGGACAAGCGCAAATGAACGTCCCCGTCTGGGCATGGGCGGCTTTCGCCGCCGTAGTCGTCATCCTCTTGGCCATCGACCTCCTCGCTCACCGCGGAGCACACATCATCGGCTTCAAGGAGGCCGCGTGGTGGAGCGCGCTGTGGGTCGGCGTTGCACTGATCTTCGGCGGCGTCGTGTTCGCCACCCTGGGCACCACGGCCGGAGTCGAATACACCACAGCCTGGCTGCTCGAGAAGAGCTTGTCGGTGGACAACCTGTTCGTGTTCGCGCTGATCTTCGGCTACTTCAAGGTGCCGCGTGAATATCAACACCGCGTTCTGTTCTTCGGCGTCATCGGCGCACTCGTGTTCCGCGGCATTTTCCTGGCTGCGGGCGTTGCGATCGTCAGCAAGTTCACCGCCGTCCTCTTCGTCTTCGCCGCAATCCTGCTCTACAGCGCATGGAAGCTGATGAAGGACGACGACGACTCGTACGATCCGAGCACCTCGCTCGCAGTGCGCCTGCTGCGCAAGATCGTTCCGGTCCGCGACGAGTACGACGGAACCAAGTTCTTCGTCAAGGAAGCCGGCAAGCGCGTCGCGACGCCTCTGCTCGCCGTGGTCGTGGCCATCGAAGCGGCCGACCTCGTCTTCGCTGTGGACAGCGTGCCCGCGGTGTTGGCCGTCAGTGACGATCCCTTCATCGTCTACTCGTCCAATGCGTTCGCCATCCTGGGTCTACGCGCGCTGTACTTCTTGCTGTCCGGTTTGCTCGACAAGTTCCACTACCTGTCCAAGGGACTGGCAATCATCCTCGGGTTCATCGGCGTCAAGCTGGTCCTGCAGGCGAGCCACAAGGTGATCAGCACGTCGATCCCCGAGATCCCATCGTTCGTCTCACTTGCGGTCATCATCACGGTATTGGCGGGCTCGATCATTCTGAGCCTCAAGAAGCCACCCAAGGCCGACGCCGACGCGGAGCTGGACCCCGGCGATGCCCAGGCATCCGATACGCCGAGCCTGACGAAGGATTCGCAGAACAAGTAAGACCACGACTACCCGGGGGTGTTTCGGCCGAGACCACCCCGGGTAGTCGGGCGTCATGACCAATTCGAATTCGTACACAGTTCCCGGATTGAGCACCGACGAAGGATCGCGCGTCGCCACGTTGTTGCAGGACCGCTTGAATGCCTACAACGATCTGCACCTGACGCTCAAGCACATCCACTGGAATGTGGTGGGCCCCAACTTCATCTCCGTCCACGAAATGCTCGACCCACAGGTCGAAGCCGTGCGCGGATTCGCAGACGAGGTTGCGGAAAGGATCGCGACCCTCGGATCGGCTGCGCACGGTACGCCGGGGACGATTGTCAACGGACGTTCGTGGGACGACTACTCCATCGGCCGCGCCACAGCCATCGAACACCTCGGCGCCCTCGATCTGGTCTACACCGGCGTGATCAGTGACAATCGTAAGGCGATTGCGGAGATCGGTGAGATCGATCCGGTTACGGAAGATCTGCTCATCGGCCAGAGCGGCCAGTTGGAGTTGTTCCACTGGTTCGTGCGAGCGCATCTCGAGAACTCCGGCGGTCAGCTCTCGACGGCGGGCGCGAAAAGCGAAACACAAGCTGCAAGCGACGCCAACTGACGGCTTTTCCGCAAAGGGCGCTTCCGCTGGACGGGGGCGCCTTTCGCACGTTTCACCTACCGAATCGCACCCGATTCTCGGCCGGGGGTTTCGGCGAGTCGCCCCCGGGGTAACCACCACCGCCCGGCGCTCTCCGAGAGTTCCGGGTCGCGTTTTTCGTACAGCGGGCGCAGGCTGTTCGCGCGGACAATCTTGGTGTGCGGTCACAACCGCCCGACCGAGTGATGTACTCGTGGGCCCGAGCGGCGTAGTCGAAAATTTTTGACTGTGAAATGTCCGAAATGCAATCGACCGCCGTATACTTGACAAACAACCCGGGTAGTTTAAAAGCGTTCGACGATCAACAACGTAGGGCCGGCGGGAGTCGCACAATTGCGGCACCCAAATCGAAAGAAGGTAGAAAAGTGATCGTCCTGGGAATCATCCTCGCATTGATCGGCTATTTCGCGTCGATCAGCATCCTGACCACCATCGGCATCATTCTTGTCGTAGTCGGTGCAATCTTGACCATTCTCGGCGCCACCGGCCGCGCAGTGGGCGGACGCAAGACTTTCTATTGATTCACGCGTAGCGAAGCTGCTCGGAGCGAGGTCCTGCACCAAGGTGCAGGGCCTCGTTCTGCGTTCACTGCGTCAGTATTCGTGAAACACGTGGTCATCGACTGCTCCATTCCTGAGAATCGACGCCCGTCACCGGTGTCGTCAGAGAATCGACAACCCTGGCATACATCGTGCGCTTGATGTCCCGCAGCACTGTGCCTCGTGTCGCGGTCAAGCCCGCGGCTCGCGCAACCGCAGCGGTGAGTATCCGATCTTCGGGGGCTGTCGCGTGGACGAGACCCAGCGCCCGCGCATCGTCCCCTCCGTATCGAAGACCTGTCGTCAATGCCTCGTGAAACGCATGGGGCGACAGCCGCGCAGCCACCATGTCGACAGTGCCGGGGCTGTAGCTGGCGCCGATGTTGACACCCGGGAAGCACAGGAAACCTCGATCGGCCCGCATGATTCGATAGTCGTGCGCCATGGCGAAGAACGCAGCGCCTCCGAAGGTGTGCCCCTGCAAAGCCGCCACCGTCTGCATCGGGAACGTCAGCACGCGAACGAGCAGGTCTTGAACGGTGCCGATGAACGTGTCGACCTGATCCAAGTTTTCCGCGCCCCAGGACAGGTCGACGCCTGTCGAGTAGTACTTACCGATCGCTGTCGTCACCAGCGCCGCCGGCCCCGTCGTCGACTCGACCTCGTCGAGGAGGGCGTTCATTTCTGCAACCCAGAGTGGACTCATACGGTTCTCGCTGTCGGGGGCACCTTCGTTTCCGAGGTGGAGCACGAACACATCGTCACTGCGATCGAGGTATGGCACCTTTTCCACGGTACGCAACGATGTCGGCCCTCGCCTCACCTCGTCGAGGCCTCACCTCGTCGACTCCTCGCGAACGTCTGGCTCTCGATCGAGGAAACAGACTCGGACCCCGGTCGGATGTGTTTCAATCGACTCGAGGTACCGATCGCAGGGGGTAAACAGATGTCTACGACCATGACCTCGTCCGAAGTGCACTACGAGTGGGGCGTCGACCTGATGTCGTCGCTGGCAGTCGGCGGCATCGTGAAGAAGGTCATCGCGCTGGCTACCTTGAGCATGGCGGTCGTGGTAACCCTCGAAATGGTGTTCGGTCACGGTGCCACCACGCCCGTTCCCATTTTCGTCCAATGGACCGCGATGATCGCCGCCTACATAATGGGTGTGTTCTGGCTTGTCGGGCCGTGGCCGACGTTGCATCAAGCTTTTGCATTCGTGACCACTGCCAACGTCGCCATATTCTCGGCCACGATCGTCGCAGATTTCCCACCCGAGATAACTCTCGGGAAGACTGCGTTTCTCATCGAGATCGGCATGTTCGCCGGATTCTTCTTCGAACGTTGGATGCTCGCGTCGCACATTCTGTTCTGCATACTCGCCACGACATTCATCGCCGTGTACGTCGTCCTGTACGAGAACGTGCCGATACTGATGGCCTTCGTGGTGTGGTCACCGGTTGTAGTCTCGATCGGCGGATTCGTACTGCTTTTGCACTTCGCGGCCCGATCCATGCGGCTCGAATTCGAATGACCGACGGTCGCGATTACACGGCGTTCACCAGAGCGGGAAGGCCAACCGCGGCGGTGGTCCGCCATCGGTGGTCTGCCATGTCGGAGATTTCCGTCTCGACCGGATTGATCTCCACAACCGCTGCCCCAGTACTTCGCGCCATCGCAGGTAACCCAGCGAAGGGATAGACCACCCCGGACGTGCCGACCACCAACACCAGATCGGCGTGTTCGACGGCCATAACCGCCGCAGCCCACTCCTCCTCGGGAAGCTTCTCGCCGAACCACACCGCGCCCGGACGCATGGGGCCGCCGCATTCGGGACACGGCGGCGGCGGGATGCGATCGGCATGCTCGCACGACGGACCCGTATCGGGTTGCGAGTGCACACCGCACTCCGAACAGCGGGGATCGAACAGGCTCCCGTGCACGTGCGCCAGAACCGTGGACCCGGCACGCTCGTGCAAGTCGTCGACGTTCTGGGTCGCAATGTCGAGATGGGTGCGCCTCTGCCACTCGGCGATCGCGAAGTGTCCGGCGTTGGGGTCGGACCGACGCACGAGCTCGGCTCGCCACTGGTACCAACCCCACACCAGATCGCTGTCCCGCGCCCATCCTTCGGTGCTCGCGAGGTCGGTTGGTTCGAAGTTCGACCACAGCCCAGTTTGCGCGTCCCGGAAGGTCGGGATGCCCGATTCGGCGGACACTCCCGCGCCGGTCAGTACAGCAACGCGGCGTGCGGATCGAGCGAGTTGGACTACCTCACGGGGCGGATCGACGTCCATCATGGGATAAGTCTGTCACGGTTACCCTGCCGAGGGTGCCCAACGCGAGGGCCTGACGCGCGTGTCGCCGAGCGGTTCGATCTCGTTGTCCGACAGTGCCGTTCGGTCTTATGGCCCGTATCGTCGTTACCTCTTCGTGATGTTTGTTATGCGTTCGTGATAGGTCGGGTAGCTGTGCGGCAACATGGGTCCGTCAGACTGACGGCAGAGGCCGAAACACCGGGAGTGAACATGACCGAAGCATCGATGGACGACCTGGACGTCTGCGCTTCCGCGTTGCCTTTCCGGTCCGACATTCTCGCCGCAACCTGGATCTTTGTTGCGCTGTTCGGAGTCGCCGCAGGTGCGCTCGCAGCGGGAGGTAGCGCGCTGGCGATACTCGTGGCAGCCCTGTTACTCGGCGTTCTCGGCCTGCTCGGCCTGTGCGCGGCGGCGTTGTAGTGCTGAACCCGTGACGCTCCGCCTCCCCGCCGGCCCCCTCGATGCTGAAAACGCGGGTCGGATCGACCTACTCGCCGACGCCTACGTCGTGCACGACAAGACATTGATGGAGAATCCCGCGCACGTGCTCTCGTCCGTCGAACGCGCGCGTGGAGAACACCGAGTCGTCGCAGTCGACGACGTCGGTGCTCGTCCCCAATCGCTCTCTCTGCTGCCGCTGATCGAACCCGACATCATCGTCCTTGCACCGGAACTCGCCGGTTCTACCCCTGACTGCGCCGCGGCGCGCACCCTGCACGTCCTCGCCGCCCAGGCCGAACGAACCGGCGCGGTGATCGTCGCTCGTGGCGTCGACTCCGAGATGCACCGCGTTCGAGCCCTGTCGTTCGGCGCCAAATTCGGTATCGGCGAGCTGTATCCACCCATCGCCGGCCCGAACGACGCATGTGCGAGCCTCAACACGGGCCCGACCTGGAGTACGCCACCGTCCGAGGCGAAATCACCGTTCGAGATCGCATCGGCCGAACAAACCTCGATCGTCAGCAGCAAGCGGCTACTGATCGAGATGAGCACTCAGATCGAAGCGCAGGCGTCGAATGCCGGCGCCGACACTCTGACGCTCGGGACTTTTCAGCATGCCCGTCAGTTCAAGACCGGTACGCGGCGTCGGTGGCGAGCACTGGCCGACCGGATCGCCTACACGCGTGTGTACGGCGTCGGAATGGGCGAGATGACGGATACCCGCATCGTGCACTGCAGCGTGGATCCGGCCGATCCACTCGTCGACGAATGGAACATCGTGGTCCTGGGACAATTCTTCTGCTGCGTTCTCTCGGCCAGAGATCTCTACAGCGGTGAGGCCGAACTCGAGCGGCGCTTCGAATATGTGGTCTCCCACGATCGCGGAACCGTCGTTCGGTGTGCGCGTGCCGTCCTCTCACGCTACGACGCCTGACTTACCAGGACAGCCACGGCTCCTTCTCGATCAGCGTTGACCCGACTTCGTCCGCGTGAACGCGAATGCACCCGAAAAGAGACCCGATCACGTCCTGCTCGAGCATTCCGGTGGTTCGAGCCCATCTTCTCGACCGGTGCAGGGCGCGTGAGGATCGCAGCCTCAAACTCGGCGCACCCTCACCCGCCGCAGGTTCGGCACCGGTGTCGAAATCGACGCTCACCTCACCCGCCGCACCCGGCGAAACGTGATTCGCCAGTCGGAGCAGCGTGTTCGCAGACAACGTCACCCGACCCGACAACTCGACCACGAAGCGGCAACGCGAAAGAATCCACTCGTCGGGCGAGCCCGCGCGGACACGCGAATCATGCAGTCCCAGTGCGTCGTACATGGAATCGGCTCGGTCACCGACGAACCACACCGCACTGTCATTGTCCTCGACGACGCTTGCCACCGTCACCTGCAGCGACGCGGCAGTGTGCCCATCGACCCGAACGAGCACGACGAAATCGGGTACGCGATAGCGCAGGCCCGATCGACGTGCCGCGGGATCGGTGATCAACGGGGCAAGCGCCAACGCTTCGGCGTTCTTCTCGTCGGTGCGATCCGCGACGGCGCGCCCGGCCCAGTCGGGTCCGTCGTGCCACGCCCGAGCGGCGGGCTCGTGAGCCAGGACGGCGCCCATCATGAAGGCCCGATTGGCGAACTCCCAATCCTCCCCGCCGTAGCGCACGAAGGAAGGGTCGAAACCGCCTGCCGCATCGAACATCTCCCGGGTGCACGTCAAGACTGCACTGAGGATGAACTTGTACCCGTCCCACCCCGGGTCGAGCAGATTACCGGTCCGCCGATAGGCATCCACCAGCCACTGAGGTTCGCAATGCTGCGGTTCGTCGGGCTCGAGCTGTTCGGCCGACGTGCCGAACCATGGTGCCAATTGCCGAGGTTCGAGTTGCGAGAGGTCCGCATGTGTTCGCCGCCCGACCACGACGGCGTCGGGCACGAGGGATGGGAGCCGGACTGCATGCTCGATGTAGTCGGGGCAGGGAACGGTGTCTGCGTCGAGAAAACACAGGATTGTGCCGGTCGACGCGGCGGCGCCGAGGTTGCGGGCTGCCGCCGCGCGGAAGCCCTTGTCCTCCTGACGCACGACCGACACCGCCAGCTCGGGCGCGAAGTCGGCGACGTCGGGCGCTTCCGCCGAACCGTCGTCGGCGATCACCACGTCCAGTAGATGGCGCGGGTACGTCTGCAGCGTCAGGGCTTTCAGAACCAATGCCAACTGCCGGGGTTGGTTGTAGTACGGCACGACGACGCTCACCGACGGTGTACACGAGGACTCGGGCGCGAGGTCCCAACGGTTGTCCGGCAACAGGATTCGACCGTCGGGGAGCGACAGCGGACCGCGTTCTGCTGTCGTCACTCGGCCCACCTCTCGAACAGTGCAGTGTGCGCCTCGGCAACATCTGCGGGCGTCGGTCTCGGCACCGTCTCCGGGTCTATCCAGGTGCCGGACGGGTCGGCGATGCTCGCCGCGATGGCTCGGCGTAGCGACGCCTCGTCGGCGTCGTGAACGAGCACGAGGCCGGGCGACCTGGCGTCCAACTCTTCGGAGTAAGTGCTTCGCGGGACCAGCGGCCGGCGACCTGCGGCGATCCAGGTGTTGATGGAGCCCGATGCGGACATGTGACGGTGGTAGGCCACGGGCACGGTGACGCGCGCAGCCCGTTCGTGGATCTCGTCCTCGGTGAGGTAGCCCGTCACCTCGCACGCTCTCCCGGTACCCGCGGCGGCAGCGCGCAGTGTGTCTGCAATGTCCTCGTGGCCGGGCGACGGTGATCCGAGCGCGACGAAGCCCACCGCTTCCGGCAGGTCCTCCATCGCCTTCAGCGTCTCGATGTGCCCCTTGCCCGGGTAGAGGAACCCGAGCACCCCGACGGTGGTGGCTGTCGTCGGCCCGCGGGGTGTTCGACGAACGCTGTCGATCATGAGCGGAACGACTTCCGGCTTCGCGGACGCGTCGACGTGCTGCGCCAGCAAGGATGCCTCGTGTTCGCTGGAGACGACGATGCCGACGGCGGACGCCACCGCGGTGCGATAAAATCCCGCCCGCACATCCATCGCAGCACCGTCCGACGGCTGGGGTAGGTCGTGCAGTGTCATCGACACAGGTACTCCGATCCTGTGCGTCAGCGTCTGCAAAGCCTCGGCCGCCGCTGCGGGTGATCGGCCGAAGAGGCGGTCGTTGACGTGCAGGTGGACGAGTGAGCAGTGGTCCAGCGAAGGTAGCTCGCTGTCCGGCGTACGGAGGCGCACGACGGTGTGCCGCTCCCCCGAGGCGTGGAGCGCATCGCCCACGGTGAGCGCGTAACGGACCACACCGTGCGCGTCGGGCCCGACCACGACATGACCGATCCGTGCCATCACGAGGCGAGGCCCAGAATGTCGACGAGCTCGCCGTACCGCGCAAGCGCGGCCTCGACGAACTCCGGGTGCTCGCCGTACCACTGCGTCTGCACTTGGTGAATCTCCTTCTGTCCGAACAATCTTCCGTTGACTGCCCATGCTGCCCTCGCGGGGACGTCGAGTCCGAGGGCGTCGAGCACCCGTCGGTCGAGAGGGCTACGAATGTTGCCCAGTAGCTCTCGGTCGGGCAACACCGGCGCGCCCGAGCCGAGTTCGTGGACGATGCGGCTGCCGAGAGTCGCGAGGACAGCATTCCCCGGGTGATTGATGGTGTGGGCCGCGCGGTCGCCGAGTTGCAGGAGAACGTCGGAGACGACGACGTCGCAGTCACGGCGTTCGCGCCGGGCCAGTTGCTCGACGCTCCACTCCGCGGCGTGGCGAAACCGTTCGGCCGCCACATCGATGTTCCAGAACGCGTCGGGGGCACCGACCGATACACCCAGGACCGTTCGAAGATCGTGGTAAGGAACCCCAGCCGGTACCGCCGAGGGTCTGCCCGGATGCCGCACGATGACTTGGAAGGGGAACAGACCGCCGTACCGAACGACCGGCCACACGATGGACTTGGCCGGCGCGTTGTGCGCCCCGGTGAGGTCGGCGGTTCCGATGGGGAGGTCTCGGTAGCCCGCGCGAACCGGTTGAGAAACGAGTACGGCCGTCGAGTCGAGAAGCCGTTCGACATACGGCATGTCCGAGAGCGTCAGTTCGTGTACCGGTGGAACTCTTACGGTGCGATAGGGCAGGTCCGCCGACCCGGACAATACGATTCGCAACGCTTCGGCCTGACAGTTGCCCCAGACCAACAGCACGGGTCGGTCGTCGGACGAAGGTGGATCGACGACACCGTAGAACTCTCCGTAGTGCAGTGTCCGGCCGTCGACGTCGCCGGGATCCCCGAACGACGGTTGCACACGTTCGCTGCCGGCCCCGAGGTCACTGCCGGTCCCGAGGTCACTGCCAGTCCCGAGGGCACTGCCGGTCCCGAGGGCACTGTTATATTCGGTCGACGCCACCACAACTCCCTTCGTTGCTCACGCACTTCTTTCGCGCAGACGAGCCGGCTTCTTTCGCGCAGCCGGTCCGGCTTCTTTGGCGCAGCCGGGCCGGGCCGCCACTCCCGTATATCCTCCCCCGGCGTATAGGAACCCTCGACATTGATCACTATCGCATCGGTACCCACGGGCCACGCTTACGTGCGGAATCTCGACTCCGTCGATTCCACAGCTGTCAATCCTGCAGCTGTCGAGTGTGCAGCAGGCGACATCTCGACGGTCGTGCGGTTACCCGACCCCGTTCCGATGGGCGCGGAGAACACCGATCGGTGGTGGCCGCCGAGGTGGCTCGAGCCGGAGTGGCTGGGCCGTCACATGAAAGACTTCGATCTGCTGCATCTGCATTTCGGGTTCGACTCCATGCCGATCGACCGTCTCCGCGACGTTCTGGGGATTCTGCGAGACAACCGTAAACCCCTGGTCTTCACCGTCCACGATCTGCACAACCCGCATTTCCCGGACAACACTGCACACGAGGCTCATCTCGACGCGTTGATTCCTGCGGCCACCGGGTTGATCACGCTCACGGACGGCGCCGCCGCCGAGATCGCGACGAGGTGGAATGCGCACGCGACTGTCGTACCGCACCCACACGTGGCACCGCTCGAATGGATAGGCCGAGAGCGACCGTCGTCCTCCCGGTTCGTCATCGGCGTCCACGCCAAGAGTCTGCGCGCCAACCTAGATCCCCTGGCCGTCATCGATACCGTTGTCGAGCAGGCTTCGCACCTGCCCGATGCCGTGGTGCGAATCGACATCGACGACAGTGTGTTCGGCGATCATGTGCCGTCGAGGGTTGCCGACGTCGGCGCTGCACTGCGCGCGTACTCGTCGCGGCCCGGCGTCGAGGTGCGGGTACATCCGCGGTTCGACGACGCCGAGCTGTGGCAGTACTTGACGGAGATCGACGTGTCCGTTCTCCCGTATCGGTTCGGGACGCATTCGGGGTGGCTCGAGGCCTGTCACGACATGGGCACCGCGGCGATCGTGCCGGATTGCGGCTACTTCTCGCTGCAACAGCCCTCGCACGTCTTTGGATTCGGCCTCGGTCGCTTCGATCGGATCTCTCTCGCCGCCGCAATTCGCGCGTCGCATGCTTCGAGGTTCGATGTACCGGCCGCTTCGGCCGACGCGAGAATTGCCGAGCGGGAGCATATTTCGAGGATTCATCGCCGGATATACACTCGGGCAATGAATTCGGTGTCTCATTCTCCGATAAGTGAACTCCAGTGATCGGGTACTACGCACACCATCACGGTTCGGGTCACGTCACCCGGGCCACGTCGATCGCCGGGGCACTGGGCGAACCGCTCACGGTGCTCTCGTCACGAGAGCGGCCTGCACGCAGCACCGTCGACTGGCTGACGCTACCTCTCGACACCGAGGGCGCCGACGGCGCCGACAACCGAAGCGGCATCCGCTCGGACGCGACGGCAAACGGCGTTCTCCACTGGGCACCGATCGGTGTGCGAGGCATGACCGATCGTATGGCGATGATCGCCGAATGGGTGGCGCGCGAGCGGCCGCGATTGTTCGTCGTGGACGTCTCGGTGGAGGTCGCGTTGTTCGTCCGGTTGCTCGGCGTCGAAGTGGTTGTCATGGCGATGCCGGGGGAACGTGTCGACGGGCCTCACGACCTCGTTTACCGAGTGGCCGATCGCATCATCGCGCCCTGGTCGCAACGCGTGTACGACCCCGAGTGGCTACGCAGTCATGCCGCCAAGACTTCGTACGTGGGCGTCGTCAGCCGTTTCGACGGGCGAGACCGGCCGGTGGTGGACACTACTCCAGAAGTGCTGGTGCTCGGCGGTGCGGGAGGAACGGCACTGACCGCGGCGGACATCGACGCCGCCGCGGACGCAAACCCCCGATACGTCTGGCGTGCAGCAGGTGTCGACGCACAGTCCTGGGTGGAAGATGTCTGGCCGCTGCTGTGCTCGGCGTCCGTCGTCGTCACCCACGCAGGTCAGAACGCCATCGCCGACGTGGCTGCGGCGCGGGTGCCTGCAGTCGTCATCCCGCAGGAGCGACCGTTCGGGGAGCAGGTGGCAACGGCCACGGCCCTGGGTCGCGCCGGAGTTGCCGTGACAACGGAGCGCTGGCCGACGCCGGAGCGGTGGGGGCCACTTCTGGATGCTGCCGCTGAACGCGGAGGCAACGCGTGGGACGCAGTTCGGCAATCGGGCGCGGCTGCGCGCGCCGCGGCAGCACTGTCCTCGTCGGCCGGCCGATGAGGATCGCGGTCGTCACGGTGGTCTCAGGTCGCCACCGACATCTGGTCGGCCAATTGCGCGGACTCGACGCCTCGAGCGTGCAGCCCTCCGAGCACATCGTGATCTCGATGGGTGATCCGCAGATCGCGACGGTCGTGCACGGAGCGCCCCATGCGGCCGTGTCGCTGCTGCTCGTCGAGTCCCCCGGCCCCGGCCTGCCGCTGGCGCGGGCACGCAATCTGGGCGCGCAGACGGCGATCGAGTCGGGCGCCGAACTCGTCGTCTTCCTGGATGTCGATTGCATTCCCGGTGTCGACATGCTGGCGCGGTACGTCGCTGCATCGGAAGGCACGGATGCCGGTGATGCCCTACTGTGTGGCCCCGTCACATACCTGCCGCCGAACCCAACCGGCTGGTCGACCCGCGAGCTCATCGAGGCCACAGCGCCCCATCCGGCCCGGCCGAATCCGCCCGCGAATACGGTGATCGCGGGCACCGATTACGACCTGTTCTGGTCGCTGTCGTTTGCCGTCACCCCGCAAACGTGGAAGAGAGTCGGAGGATTCTTCGAGGGCTACAGCGGTTACGGCGGTGAGGACACCGACTTCGCGGCCTCGGCGCGGGCAGCGGGCGTGGGTCTTCGGTGGGTGGGCGGCGCTCACGCTTATCACCAGCACCATCCGGTGTCATCGCCGCCGGTCGAGCACGTCGACGACATCGTCCGTAACGCTGCAGTGTTTCGTCGGCGGTGGAATCGATGGCCGATGGAAGGGTGGCTGCGTGAGTTCGAGGCGCGCGGGCTGATCGAGCGCGACGACACCGGGACGATTCGACGCACCGCCCGTGGCTGAAGCGTGAACGACGAGACGGCGGGTATACAGCCTACGACCAGCGATGAAACACCGAGCGAAGAAATACCGAGGACCCGTTTCACCATGACCACATCGCACACGAACAACATCTCGGACAGACCGCCGACGCTGTCCCGCGCCTGGGCTCAGGATCTCGACACGCGCCATCTGTATGCAATCTTGAAGCTTCGAATCGAGGTGTTCGTCGTCGAGCAGGCGTATTTCTATCCCGAACTGGACGGACAGGACCTGCTGCCGCGGACGCGACACTTCTGGTTGGAACGAGACGACGAGGTCATCGGCACGGTACGACTGCTGGAGGAGACCGAAGAAACCGGCAAGAGCTTTCGGCTAGGCCACCTCTGCACACGGCGGTCCGTGCGCGGGTACGGCCACACCACTCGGCTGCTGCAAGCAGCGTTGGCAGACGTCGGATCTGCGCCGTGCAGGATCGACTCGCCGAGCTACCTCGTAGACATGTACACCCGTCACGGCTTCGTACAGGCCGGTGACGAGCGGCTCGACAACGGAGTGCCGCTGGTTCCGCTCGTGCGGAACCAGCGGAACA
>NZ_JBAWFH010000566.1:0-2796 GCF_049591685.1 Rhodococcus sp. (in: high G+C Gram-positive bacteria)
CAGTGCAGCTGCAAGGTCGGGTTTGTACGGCTCGGGCGCGGTCGCATCGTTGATTCCCGCGAGGTCGATGGTCGCGCCGCCGCGGCTGACGGTGTCGTGCTGGTTTCGGAGCACGGTGACGCCAAGGGTCTCCCACAGATCGAGCCAGGCACCGCCGTCCCCGGCATAGAACTCGTGGTTGCCGCTCACTCCGAAGATCCCTAGCGGCGCCGACAGTTGCCGCAGCGGTGCCAGGTCCGAACCCACAAGGTCCACGGTGCCGTCGATCAAATCTCCGTCGAGAATCACCAGATCCGGCGACTGGGCATTGACATCGTCGACGACCTGTTGGACGAAGCCGGCACCTCGTGCCGGTCCGACGTGAAGATCGGAGATCAGAGCGACGCGGGTGCCGTCGAATTCGGCCGGCAGCCGATCGAGGGCAATGGAGGTCTGGGTGACGCGGGGGTTCGCCGCCTCGACGATTCCGTAGCCGACCGTGACGACCGACACGACGGCGACCGCGGCGGCGCCGATGCGAGTGACGCGCAGCCGGACCGCAGCGGATTCACGTCGGCGAGCCGCCATGACGATCCGGATGCCCAATGTCACGATGCCCACCAGCAACGTTCCCAATACGAGATACAGCACGACAGCAAGCCAGGTCAGGCCGAGGAACGCCGGCACACGCGCCCACGCGGGGTCGAATACCTCGCCGGAGCCGATACCGATGAGCGCCAACAACCAGGTGACCACCAGCACCCCGTCGATTACGAATGACCACGGACGAGCTACCCGAGTGGCTCGAACATAGCGCCAGTGCAACAGGAGTGCGACGAGCGCCAGGAAGGTGCCGAAGCCGATGAGACGCATCATGGATCAGTACAACAACTTTCGGAAGAGGTCTGACAGCTCGGGCCCCTCCGACGATCCGACGGTGGTGAACGAGCCGCCCGTCATGTCGGACAACGATTGCAACGTGCGAGCATCCGGATTGGTTCCGATCGACACGATGTCGACTGCGACGGGGCGGTTGGCATCGACAGCATCGGCCACGCCGCGCAGGAACTCATCCGACGAGACGGATACATCGTCGTTCGGGCCGTCCGTGACGAGCAGCAGCCGGTTTGGTCTCCCCGGGGCGAAACCGTCGAGGGCCGCGGCGTATGCAGCCCGCACAGCCTCGTAGGTCGAGGTCGCCGTCTCCGGTCGTAGGGCACCGAGTGCGGCGACGAGTTCGGCGCGTCGCGTGCCCGTAGCGAAGGGCGCGGCAACCGGCCCCGTCGGAACGATGGTGCGGTACGCGCGGTCGCCGTCCAGGTTATCGCTGTACGCCCACAGGCCGAGCTCGGTGCCGTCCACGACGGTCTCGAACTGCCGGGCCAGCGCAGTCGCCGTGTTCTGCAGCCTG
Organism: Rhodococcus sp. (in: high G+C Gram-positive bacteria); assembly: GCF_049591685.1. Classification (GTDB taxonomy): domain Bacteria; phylum Actinomycetota; class Actinomycetes; order Mycobacteriales; family Mycobacteriaceae; genus Rhodococcoides. Next base: position 1,391 of record NZ_JBAWFH010000566.1, read on the forward strand.
GTCTGCCCGCCTTCGGGGGTGTCCATCGAACCCGAGACGTCCAGCAGCACCGTGGCGCGGATTTCGGTCGCTGGATTCCGGACGATGTCCAGTAGTGCCCCTCGTGCTTCCGGTTGCATTCGCGGCGCCTCGGACGGCGACACGTCGAGCTGAAATCCGGCGTCTGTCAACAGCTGTGCGTTCGCCGGTTGCCGGACGAAGTCGACGAATTGAGCAGCGGTACGACCGAGAGTTTCGTCGGGGGTCGTGCCGGTGAGAATCGCGGCGGGGTGGTCCGCGACGGGTTTGGCACCTGCGGGAACGAACGCGGTCAGGTTGCCCGGGGCATGAGTGCGCAGCTGCTGCTCGGTGACGGGAACGACGTGAAACTCCGCGTCGGCTCCGGTTTTACCGGCTAACCGTGTCAGAGCGGCAGCGGTTGCCTCTTGCGTCACCGCGGAAGTACCTCGATCGGTTCGGGCGAGTTCCGACAGCGCGTCGACGACGGGTGCTGATCGGAACGAGTCGGCGGTCGGCTCGCCCCGCGCGACGTCCGTCGCTGTAGCCGCGACCGCAGCGAGAGCCGCCGAGGTGGCATCTGAGTCAGGGCCGAGGGGAAGTTGCATTCGAAGTCCGCCCCATTGGGCAAGCCCGAGCGCGTCGAGGCCGTCCTGGGCCGACTGCAGCCGAGGTAGGTCGGTCCACCCGACACCCGCGGCGGTCAGTGCGGAGGTGAGTTGTTCGGTGCCGGCGAGGACCACCGGGGTACTCGCCACCGAGCGCGGGGTCCCGTCCACCGTGCCGAGCGGCAGCCCGGTCAAGAAATCCGAAGAGCTCGGAATCCACAGTGCGGGATACGCGCCGAGTGCAGCGCTGTCCCAGGGCGCACCCGATCCGAGGGCGACCTCGACTGCCTCCGACGAAGCCGGCGATACCGTCACCGATACGCAGTGATCGCGTACCACCGGCCCGGTGTCGGTGTATCGCTCCGCCAGCTCGGTGAGCGGCGCCGCGATATCCGGATCGACGGTGACGGGAACGACCCGGTCACCCTCGACACACGTCTCCGCGGCCTGGGCTCCCTGGTCGGCTATTCGATCTCGTAGTTGAAACCACCCGAGCACGGCGAGCACCACCACGACGATGGTGCCCACCGCGATCAACGGGCCCTTGCTGATTCCGCGGGTTCCCCCCGAAGTTCGATGTTCGCCCACGGGAGGAAGGTTACAAGCCGCGGCGAGTTCGGTGAGAACTCATGCCCGGGTCAGTGAGCACTCGTACCGGCGGCCTTGTACTCCCGCCTGCGGCGGTGCAGGATCGGCTCGGTGTAGCCGTTGGGTTGGCTGGTGCCCTGGAAGATCAAGTCGCTTGCGGCTTGGAAAGCGATGTTGTTCGCGAAGTCCGGTGCGAGGTCGTTGTATGTCGGG
>NZ_JBAWFH010000567.1:0-10319 GCF_049591685.1 Rhodococcus sp. (in: high G+C Gram-positive bacteria)
TGTGTACACGTCCTTCCGATCGGTTCACAGCGGAAGCGTCTGTATCGCAATTGTATTCGATGTTCGGCTTCCGGCAGCCGGAGTTCGTGTGGGTTCCGTCGCCGCCTGTGGGAGCGAAATGCATTGCTGCCGAGAGTTTGACGGCGGACGTAGCGCAGATCAGCATAGGCGCGAGTTGTATCTCGGCCTCTATCGCTTCCGAGTTCCATCGTGCGCGTGATCGAATGGACGCGTCCGTTTTCTACCGCCGGTACGACTGGCCGGAGGAGCGGTGGGCGACGGATGCAGCACGAACCATGACACCGGTCGACGCCGCGCGAGGTGGGGTCGGTCCGTATCCCATTATCAGGTCTGCTGTGTGGGAATCGTTGCAAGTCAGCCTTTTCTGCGGTTCTTTGTCAGCTATCCGGACGTTGCTGCCACCATCGGATGGTGCGGGCAGCGTCACCTGGTACGGCCAGCAGGAAGCCCATCGGGTCGCCTACTACGACATCTGCCGCAGCATTGGAATGGCACGTTTCGGTACCGCGGAGAACGCCCTCCTCGATGTGTTCGGCGCTCTTGCCGGTGCCACCGGATGGTGGTGGGCCTACGACGATGTCTGCGTCCTCTCCGAGCGTCCCACGATTCTCGCGACCGAGCCGACCCCGGCAGGTGTCCACAACGAGCAACGGTTGCATCGTGACGACGGGCCGGCGCTTCGGTTCGTGGACGGTCACTCGGTGTGCGCACTGCACGGGACGATCGTGCCCGAGTGGGTGGTGCAGAACCCGACGGTGGAACGCATTGCGACGGAACGCAATGTCGAGATTCGGCGTTGTGCGATCGAGAAGATCGGTTGGGACACCTATATCGATGGTGCGGGATTGACCCTCCTCGATCGTGCGGACGACCAAGGTAATCCGGGATGTACCCTCGCGCTGGATGCGACCCCCGAGGTGTGAGGTGACAGTGGTCGAGTTCTGCTTGCTGTCAACGGTTCCCGTGAACGCGACGGCGCGGACTATGCGCGCCTCGTTCGACGAACATAACTACTACTACACACTAGGTGATTTCATGAACACAGATATGACTCTGTCCACTTTGACGGCCATGACCGGTCTCGATGTCTTCGACTACCTCGACCGCGAGGTGTCGGTGCCGGTGGTCGACGGCATGCAGGCGCAGGGCGATCTCATTGTTGTTCCGTATCCGATTCTGGCGCCGTCTGTTTCGTTCACCCCCCCGGACGAGAACCGAAGACGTGCCGCTGTCGGGAGTCGAACTACTGCGCAGCGCGGCGGGCGGTAATCCGCACAGTCTCGTCGGGGACGGCCGTGGGTGCCGATGGTCGACGCCGGTCGTCGACCGCCGTGGGTTGGCGTTGGGTGTTCTCGACGCAGACGTCGTCGCGTATCTCATTCATCGGGCCACCGGAATTGCGCCCGGTCGCTATGTGATCAGCCGACAGCGTGAGCGCGGAACGGGTGGGTACCGCGCCTCGTCGCAGCTGGTGGCCGACTGACCCGCAGTGGGTGGTGAACTCGTCTACGCAACCGCGTCACTTCCTCGGCCGGCGAGTTCTCGGTTCGGCTTGCACGGCAGTGCGGGCGTCGTCTCGCAATAATCGACGGCACAGCCGAGGCGTTCGGAGCTACGCGTCCGGAACAGTGAATTCGCGGACGTCAGCGTCGATAATCGTGGCGGTCTGCTCGGAGTCCGGACCGGATCCACGAAAGTCCTGCAACTGTTGCTGTGTCGCCCAGCTTTCGTACACGTTGATTCGAGATGGTTCGACGAGGTCCGCGCCGAGCGCGAAGTCGAGACAGCCGGCGGCATCGCGAGCCATCCGAACTACCTCCGCGCAGCCGTCGAGGTAGTTCTGTCGGTCGGTCGGGTTCACGGTGAGGTATCCGGCAACGATGATCATGTGGGTATGGACATCGTCCGGGCGCGAAAATCATCGAAGCGTCACAGGCTTCAGACCTTCGGAATGCCCTTCGTGCCTACCGTCTCGATGATCGATTGAGCCAGCACCGACACCTTGACGTTGCGGTTCTGGGACTGCGAGGACAGGATCGCGAAGGCTTCGTCCGCGGAGATGGCGCGCAGTGCCATCAGCACGCCCTTGGCCTGCTCGATGACGGCCCGGGTGCGCATGGCTTCCTGCAGGCCGTCCAATTCTTCCACCGCCGAGGACGCGCGACGCGAATGCACCACTGCCGCCTCGATGGCAGTGACGTACGTCTTGATCAGGACTTCGTCGATGTCGTGGAAGCCGTGGTCGTCGTAGCTGTAGAGGTTCAAGGCGCCGAGGTGCACGCCGTCGACCGACAGCGGCGCCGACAGATAACTCCTGACGCCGACTTCCGCGACGGCGGCCGCGAACCTGGGCCAGCGCGCGATCGTGTCGACCACCCGCACCCGAACGATCGATTTGGTTCGTGCTGCCTCGAGGCAGGGGCCTTCGTCGGTTTCGTACTGGTCGATGTCGACGTCGACGACTCGTGAATCCGTTGCCGCAGCCGTTTCGGGGTCTCGTGTTCCGTCTCGGAGAACGGAGACGCCCGCCATGTCGGCGGTTGCCACGGCGGTGACCACCTGTTCGCATACGCCCTGCAGCGTCATGTCGAGGTCGCGATGGGTCAGCAGTAGGGTCCGGAACTGTTCGAGTGCGAGGAGAGAGCCGCCGATGTGCTCGGGCGAATGGACATCGATTGTTCGACCAGGGTCTGCATATACAGAATTGGGGTGCGGACTGGTCATCCGGGGCTTCTCGTTCATCTCACGCTCGTTCCGGCTGCGGTGGATCACCTCGGCGAGGTGCCCGCGGCAGCGGTAGGGAACGGCGAGGGCTCCACCGAGTCTGCCCGAACTCTATCGGAAGAACGTCCGATATGGGCGCTCTCGAGCGCCTGGGGTTGTTCTCGATCGGGGCATCTCCACACTGAACGTCCAGCCGGCAACCTGACCACCGACTGATGTCGCAGCCCGTTGGCACAATGAAGGTCGGCGGGAAATCACCTTGACGAAACGGAGACTTCGATGACGTTGTTCGGCATCGATGTCAGCAACCACCAGGGCAATTTCGACTTCGCCGCCGCGAGGCGTGAGGGTTTTTCGTTCGCCACGCACAAGATCACGGAGGGAACGGGCTACCGCGATCCGTACTGGCCGCGGGCCCGCGCAGAGATGGAGCGACACTTCCCCGGGCGATGGGGCGGCTACGTGTTCTGCCGCACCGGCACGGACCCTGCGGCGGAAGCCCGTTTTCTGCGCGAGCATGCGGGAGGCGCCGACTTCCCGCTGCAGGTCGACTACGAGGACACCATGGGAGGCGGTTCGGTCGACGACCTTCTGCGCAGGATCGACTCGTATCGAGCCGTCGGGTTCCAGCGATTTCTCCCCGTCTATATTCCTCGCTGGTTCTGGGAGAGCCGCATGGCGCGGGCTCCGCTCGACCGGCTGCCGACTGGCATCTGGAACAGCGATTACGTCGGCGGTCGGGATTACGCTTCGCGGCTGTATCCAGGTGACGACTGGGCCCCCTCCCGCGGCGGCGGGGCGCGCGGTGGGTGGGCCGACATGGGCGGCAAACCCGTCGAGATTCTGCAGTTCTCCGAGAGCGCGACGGTTGCCGGCCAGTCGATCGACGCAAATGCGTTCCGCGGCAACGACAATCAACTTGCTGTCCTGTTCGGGTCAGCGACACCGAAAGGAGAGTTCGACATGTCGGACGAAGCCGCAGCGATTGCCGGGCAACTCTTCGGACCGAACGGTCGAGGGTTCGAACTGCTCGGCCGCGCCGTCGAAACCGACCCGGACCGCAACAGGTTCCTCACCGAAGCGGTTGCGGTCATCCTCGCTCAGCTTGGCGGTGGCCCGAATTTCGAGGGATGGCCACAACTGGGCGACGGGCCGGACAGCGCCGTCCCGACTCGAACCCTCGTCGACGCCGTCGCGCACATCAAGGAGCAGAACGACACGATCCTCGAATTGTTGCGTGAGATGGAGAAGTAGGTGCCTCAGATGGTTCGATGCGCGACGACGCTGTCTGCGGCGGCGCGGCGAGGAACGTTCTCGATCCGGGCTTTACGGTCCAGTATTTCCACGGCGGCATCGAACGAACACTGCTCCAACTCGCTGATCATTCCGAGAGCGTTGTCGATGATCGTGCGACCCTCGAGAGCGCCCCGCAGCGCATGAGCGTGTTCGGCCACGGCGCTGTAATTGCTGTAGACGTCGAGTGCTCGGTCCAGGTGGTCCAGCAGGACCACCAACACCGGTGAGTCGGCCGATATCGAGGTTACGGTCGCCGCATCGGTGTAGAGATTGAGCGACCCCACCGCGATGGACCGCCGGTGCAGCGGCGCAGCGAGCACGCGTCCGATTCCACATTGTTCGGATACTGCAGCGAGATCCGGCCACAGTTCGCGCATTTCCGCTATCCCGATATCGATCACGCGATCGGTGCGGGTCGCCTGCAGGCACGGTCCATTGTCGTGCTCGTACTGGCTGTTGTCGAAGCGCTGAACCCGGTGATCGGTCGGGGCAATTGTCATCGGGGCATCGTCGTCTAGTTCGACGGTGATTCCCGCCTGATCTGCGCCGGAGATGTGCTCGGTGGCAAGGTCCGCGACCCGGGTCATCAGCTCGATGAGGTGGTCGGCGTCGCGCGCCGATACCGATAGCCGGCGCTCGATGAGGTCGGCCAGATCGGGGTCGGTTGCTCGTAGTGAAGTGTCCATGTGCCGGTTGTTTTCGACCATAGCTGCGATGCCGCCCAAAATTATGTCTCTCGAAGGAGCCGGGCGGATCGTCGCGGTCTTGCTGAACCGACTGTTGCTGTACAAACGCCGTGCTGTCGCGGTCGAGTTGTCTTCCCTGATCGACAACCGTGCGCCCCAGGGTTGACACTACGCCGCATCGGTCCCGATCGCGGTCCTTCATGGGGAGAGACTGTGCGATTCGGAACAACAATGGATATCCTGGTCGGGTCGGTGCCGTAGCCGAGCGACCCGACGGACCGAATAAAAGGAACTTTCGTCCATGAACCCCGCAGCGTCCGCCGACGACGATCGACGGCCCGACGCAGGGACGAAGTCCGGTTCCGGACCAGGTCAGGAGGCAGACCCACTGTCGCCGCGCCTGCTGCTCGATCGCGCTTGCCGAGCCATAATCTCCGGCGCCGACGTCTGCGGGGTTGCAGTGACCCTGATGTCGTCCAACGGTGCACGAGAACTGGTCTACGCGAGTGACGCCGTCGCGCAGCATCTGGACGACATCCAGTTCACCACCGGCATCGGCCCATGCCTGGACGCATTCACCTCGGCGACGCCCGTTCTGTGCCCGGATCTCCGCGCGGACGATTACGCCGAGCGTTGGCTCGGGTTCACCGACGACGCCCTCGCACTGGGGGCGGCGAGCGTGTTCGCGTTCCCGCTGACGGGCGGGCCGTCAGTCTTCGGCGCAATCGAGATATATCGAACGTGGCCCGGTGATCTGGGGTCCGACGAATACCTTGCAGCGTCACGAGGTGCGGAGACCACCGCACACCTGCTGCTGTCGTTGTTTTCCGGCACTTCGGTGGGCGAGGTCGCGGGCTCCGAGGCGGCTGGGCTGCCGGACACGGACCCTGACCGTGTGTGGGACTCCGAGTACGCCCGACCGCAGGTCAACCATGCAGCGGGGATGGTGTCCGTGCAGATGGACGTCGGTATCGACGACGCGATGGCGACGATGCGGTCGCGCGCATACGCGGACCATCGTTCGATCACCGACATCGCCGACGACGTTGTCGCTCGTCGGCTGAACTTTCGTCATGGGGACAGCCCCGCGGGCCGACGCGAAAGTGGAACTTCGTAGATGACATCACGACACGAGCGGAACATCGTTCGCGGATCGGTGGGAATGCCCTCATGAACAACTCGAATGGTCTTGCGCCCGTCACCACCCATCTGGCGTCGGTGAGCCGAATGCTCACCGACGCCGATCGGCCGGGTATCGACGAGATCTGCGCCGCCGCCGCCGAGCAGGCGATGGCCATGGTCGACGGCACGTGTGCGGGTGTCGTCCTCGCCTCGGGCGGCGGACTGGTGGAGATCGCGTCATCGGCACACGGAACGGGACGGCCGATGCCCGATGCGGTGTTGGTGGGCTTGGGGACGGCCTCCATCGAGCACAACGCGGTGATCGTCGTCGACGACACCGGTGCGTCGTCGAAGCGTTGGGCGGAGACGGCCGCCATTGCCGCCGACGACGGTATTGCCGGCGTGCGGGCGTTCCCGGTCCGTCGCGGTTCCGTCTCCGCCGGATCGTTGGTCGTGGGCACCGGCGATCCGTGGGTCGGTGAACGGATGCCTGGATCGAGCACGGACCGTGATCCCCTCGGGGTTCAAGTGCTTGCCGATCTTGTCGGAATCGCGCTGCGACTCTCCGGCGACTTCGATCGCCCGGGAGTCTTGTCCGAGGCGTTGAAATCTCGAACGGCCGCTACCGTGACCTTCGAACGTGCGGTGGGAATCCTCGCCGAGAGGCACCAGCTCAACATTTCGGGTGCGACCGATGTTCTGCGGGGCCTGGCCCGACGGTCTCGTCGACCCGTGGCGGAGGTCGCGGCCGAGATCGTGTCGTCGATTCAGGGTCCTACGTCGTGAGTTGACGGCGCGTGAGTTGACGGCGCGTGAGTTGACGGCGCCCGTGCATCAATCGGCGTCGTCCGGGGCGGATTCCTGCGGCCGCATCCGGAACGGCACGACGACCCAGAGCAGCACGAAGGCCACCAGTGCCAGCATGCCGCCGGTCACCGCCGCGTACCCGCTGAGCACCACTTCGCAGATGAGTGCTACCGCACCGGCCAACGCCAGGCCGAGGAAAGTCAGGCCCGCCTCGGCGGACCTGTGTGATGCGGTGACCAATTGGGCCAGCGCTTTCCGCCGGAAAAGCATCCGGTGCATGGCGACCGGTGCCACCAGCAAGACCGTTGCCGCCACTGCGGAAGTCAGAGTTGCCATGTACACGGCGCGACCGTAGTCGGGCAGATCATGGAACCTCTCCTGAAACGGGAGGATGAGGAGAAAGCCGGTCAGCAGCTGCACACCCGTCTGTACCACTCGCAATTCTTGGAGCAGACTGATCCAATTGCGATCGAGGGTTTGGATAGGGCTTTCCCCTCGTTGTTCACGGTTGTAATCACAGTGCGCCCCGCGACCCGTGGTGATCTCACGATGCGCGTCGAAGGTCCGAAACATGTTTTCCTCCAGGGATTCCGAGGGAACGAGCGCAGTTCTCGGCTCGGACGGGCGGGCGAGGCTCCGACGACGTCTGTCCACTCGAAGCGAGACGAGCTGCGTCACACCACCGTCGAATTACATGTGCCCACTCGAAGAATCGTTCAAACAACCCGTTCGAGGCTCATTTTTCTACGAATGAACTATTGTGGTGGCACGGCGTACGGGAGCATCACCGTCGCGCTTCGAGCATCTCGTCTCCAGCTCCGGGACGGCACATCACCGCGCCTGCGAGGCCGTGCGGTGTGGGTCCGGTCGGGCCGTGCGTACCGCACAGGAGACCGTCATGCGCATTGCGCTCGTATCCGAACACGAGAGCCCGCTCACCGGACCCGTCGATAACGGTGGTCACCGAATCGCCGAACTGGCGACGGCTTTGGCAGGCCTGGGTGCGTCCGTAGACGTGTACACGCGCCGCGACAACGACTCGGTCGACGACGAGGTTGTGACGACGGCCGGTTATCGCGTTCTCACATTGACCGCCGGTCCTGCCCGGCGCCTTCCTGCAAGCGAGTTTCTGCTGTTCACCAGTGCCTTCGGGTCAGGGCTGCGAGATCGCTGGGCGCTGGAGCGGCCGGATATTGTGCACGCCCACTGCTGGATGTCGGGATTGGCCGGGGGACTCGCCGCGCACGAGGTGGGGGTTCCGACGGTGATGTCGTTCCATGGTTCGCTGTCAGGCGACACCGGAAACGTCAGCGGCACCGGAAACGGCAGCGGCTCGGAGGGTGGCCCGTCGGCGAGGGTGATCTTGGAGCGGAAGATCCTGCGATCTGCCGGTCGCATCGTCGCATCGTGCTCCGACGAAGCGGATCGGTTGACGCACAGGGCGATTGCGCGGGCGAAGATCGCGATCGTCCCCAGCGGTGTCGATACGGTTCACTTCAACCCGGACGGTCCCGCGGTGGAACGGGTCGAACCCGGGCAACGATTGATCACCGGGGGTGATCTGTCTTCTGGCTCGGGTGTCGATGCGATCGTCGACATCGTTCGGCGTGTTCCGAAAGCCGAACTGTTCGTCATCGGCGGCGGACCGGATATTCAACGCCTGCACCGGCTTGCCGTCGATCTGGGAGTCGCCGATCGCGTCGTTTTCGGTGGCGCGGTACCGGGCGACCATCTCCCGGCGGTACTGCGCTCGGGAGCTATCTTCATCTGCACCTCGCCCAGCGAGTCCGCTGCCGTGGCGGCTCTCGAAGCCATGGCGTGTGGCGTGCCCGTCGTCGCGCGCGCACTGGGTTCGGTGACAGACGTCGTCGTCGACGGTGTCACCGGCAGGCTGGTGGACCCACGCAACCGAAAGGCACTGGCCAAAGCCGTCGAAAATTTGGTCCACGATCAGCCGCGCAGGTTCGCGCTCGGGGTTGCCGGTGCAGACCGGGCTCAGTCGCGTTACTCCTGGGACCGTATCGCCGAGAACACCTTTCGCGTCTACGACGACGCGCTGAGCACGTCGAAGGCCAGGCGGGCGCTCGTCGAGTAGCCGGCGGCAGGGTTTGTCGTCGCGCGGCATCGGGCAACCGAGCCGCATGGCATCCGACGACACAGACCAGACTCGCACTTCTCAACTCCAATTTCAGAATCCGGTATCGCGCTACCCGGTGATCGAGCCGCCGGAGCAGCACCAGGAAGAGCCCGGCCTCGGCACCGAAATGACTCCGAAGGCCGACATCGGTGAATTCTCGTACGTCGGCACCGGTCGCCTGGTCGGCCGCAGAGCGCTCATCAGCGGCGGTGACTCGGGCATCGGCGCAGCCACCGCCGTCGCCTTCGCTCGTGAAGGGGCCGATGTTGCGATCACATACCTGCCTGCCGAAGAACAGGATGCGCAGGACGTGCTCCGCATCCTTCGGGAGACCGGCCGCACGGCGGTGGGTCTGCCGGGTGATCTGACCGACGCTGCATTCTGCAAGAAAGTGGTCGACGACGCCGCCGACCAACTGGGTGGTCTCGACATTCTCGTCAACAATGCCGGCAAACAGATCGCCGTCACGAACCTCGAAGACTTGACCGACGAGCAGATCGAGCAGACATACGAGACCAACATTCTTGCGATGTTCCGTACCTCTCGCGCCGCGCTGGCTCATCTTCCTGCCGGATCGACGATCATCAACACGACGTCGGTCGAGGCGTACATGCCTGCTGCGACGTTGTTGGACTACGCATCGACGAAGGCAGCGATCAACAATTTCACCAAGGGTCTGGCGAATCAATTGGCGAGTAAGGGAATTCGCGTCAATTCCGTTGCCCCCGGGCCTATCTGGACGCCGCTACAGCCAAGCGACGGTCAGCCTACCGAGGCGCTTCCCGAGTTCGGTCAGAGCACACCGCTCGGTCGCTCCGGCCAACCGACCGAATTGGCACCGGCTTATGTGTTCCTGGCCTCACCCGAGTCGAGCTTCGTCCTCGGCGCCACAATTCATGTCAATGGTGGAATGCCGACGCCGTAGCGTTCGGGGAACGCCGAACGATACCGACCGATATGTCTTGACCGGCGGGCCGAAAATATCCGCCCTGTCCGTCCCGATCCGCCGGACATTGTCGTTTTTCACAACGGCAAATAGAGGTCCGGTGGGTCCGGTATCCATATCGAGTGGTTAAGGTAAGGGAAAAGTCCCCTTATCCGAAAGGTTTCGCACTGTGGCGAAGCAAGTCATCTACGAACTCGTCGACGACGTCGACGGCACTCCGATCAAAGAGGACGAAGGCGAATCCATCGAATTCTCACTCGATGGCGTCGACTACGTGATCGACTTGAAGAACAAGAATGCGAACGACTTTCGCAAAAAGCTCGAGTACTACGTCGAGTACGCGACGCGCGTCGGAGGACGCAAGCGGAAAGCGTCGGCAACGAGCGCGGCACCCACCGCGGCACCGCGCGCCGCTGCCCCTGCGACCAAGCGTGACCCCGCGCAGACCCGAGCAATTCGCCAGTGGGCCGCGGACAGTGGTTACGAGATCAACGACCGCGGCCGGATTCCCGCGGACATCGTCGAGGCCTACGAGGCAGCCAACTGACGCTGGCGACGTTTCGACAAGACACCGGGCCGG
>NZ_JBAWFH010000568.1:0-6871 GCF_049591685.1 Rhodococcus sp. (in: high G+C Gram-positive bacteria)
CCCGACATACAACGACCTCGCACCGGACTTCGCGAACAACATCGCTTTCCAAGCCGCAAGCGACTTGATCTTCCAGGGCACCAGCCAACCCAACGGCTACACCGAGCCGATCCTGCACCGCCGCAGGAGGGAGTACAAGGCTGCCCGACCGTAGTTGGCGAACTGAACAGGCACGGAGAACGTTCGCCCCCCTTTGCCTCGTTCAGTCGTCGAATGATCTGTCTTTCGGGTTTGCGCACTGCGCACTCCGACCAAGCGCCAAAAGGAATTACGGGTGCCACAATGAACAATCTCGATGTCGGACGCGCCGGCCAAGAAGGATCTGTAAAAACACCGAATCAGACTGGGCATTGCCCAGATTGCTTCCATGTAGTCAGTCGTGGAACGCTGCGCTGTTTTCCCCGAACGTGGACCACTACCGTCGGACCAACAGGCACCCTTGTGGTGTTCGACAGCGCCGACCGGATTGTCCGTTCTTACAGCCCGGGCATGTGGGAATTGGACAAGGGCGCGCCCGTCGTCGGCATCGGTGAAACCCAGAGCGAAGACGCCGCGGCCACTACGAGCGCTGACGCTACGCGATCCACCACCAATCCGAATCCGCGAACTACCCCCGGTCCGAGCTCCCTCACGATGTCGGTACTGATGACCCCGGACATGAGCAATTTCTCCGGCAACGTCCATGGTGGTGCGTTGCTCAAGCTCCTCGACCAAGTCGCCTACGCGTGCGCCACCCAATACTCACGATCCTATGTAGTGACTCTGTCGGTTGACAGAGTGGTATTTCGGGAACCAATCCATGTCGGCGAACTCGTCACATTCGCGGCCGCGGTCAACTACACGGGCCGCACTTCGATGGAAATCGGCGTCAGGATAGAGGCCGAACGCATCGAGACTGGTAATCGCCGCCATACGAATAGCTGCTACTTCACCATGGTTTCTGTAGACGAGTTCGGCAAACCTCAGCCCATCTGCCCTGTCGTCCCGCGGAACGAGATAGAACGTGAGCGTCATGCTGCCGCTCGTAATCGACGTTCGGCCCTGGAATCGGTCCGCAACATCTAGCCCCCGGCGGATGCGGCCCGAAACGTGATCGTGGCGGGGAGGGCCGGATTGGCGGAGGCGGCAGTAATGTCGACCCTCGTGACACACCAACCTGGATCAGCTCCTGCACCCACGAGGGGTCGCATCCGCGCTCTCCCGGCGGTAGTCAAGCTCGTTCTGGCATCGATGGTGCTGTTCAACATCGGTTTCTATCTCGTGGTTCCTTTTCTTGCGGTGCATCTGTCCGAAGAACTCGGATTCGCGAGCTGGATCGTCGGGCTCGTGCTGGGTCTGCGGACGTTCAGCCAGCAGGGCATGTTCTTTCTCGGAGGCAGCATCGCCGATCGATTCGGTCGTCGACCGGTCATCCTGTGGGGCATAGCAATACGAGTCGTGGGTTTCATCGTGTTGGCATTCGCCAACAGCCTTGCCGCGGTGATCGCGGGGATTCTTCTCATCGGGTTCGCCGCAGCATTGTTCGCCCCGGCCGTGGAATCGGCCAACGCCGAAATCGGTCGCCAGCTGGAAGATACAGGCGTCCTCAAACGCACCGAGTTGTTCGGCTACGAACAGATGAGCAGCCGCCTCGGCACGGTGCTCGGCCCAGCCCTGGGAGCAGTCCTGCTGATGTTCCCGTTCGCGGCCTCCGCCGCAGTCGCCGCCGCACTGTTCGTGGCGATGTGGATCGGCTTCTACTTCCTGTTCCCCGTCGCGAGCGAAGCCGACCGAATCGCCGGCGCTTCGATCGGTCGCGTATGGCGAGTGGTGTTGGCCAACCGCCGCTACCTCGCACTGGCAACACTGTGCAGTGCCCAGTTCGTCGCTCTTGCACAGCTGTATCTGATGTTGCCCGAACAACTCTCGTTGCGAACCGGCTCTCGCGACCTACTCGGATGGTTCTACGTCGGGGCGGCATTACTGGTGATCGCCGGCCAACGCCCGATGGTGGCCGCCGCACACCGTATGGGTTCCCGCGCCGCGATGATCACCGGGTTGACCGTGATGGCGTCATCGTTCGTCATTCCGGCCCTCGGATTCGACAACGTCACGGATTCGGTGTGGCCGTATCTACAGATTGCGATGTGGATAGCGCTGCTGCACCTCGGACAGATGCTGATGGTGCCCTCGATGCGCGACACACTCGCCCGAGTCGCCGAGGAACGCTACCTGGGTGCCCACTTCGGACTGTTGAGCACCATCGGTGGTTGCCTGTCGCTCGTCGGAACTATCGGCGTCGGGTATCTCTACGACCTGCTCGACGACGGCAGCGTTGCAGCGGCGACCCCATGGCTGGTGGTCGCCGGCTGCATCGCCGCGCCTGCGCTCGTACTGTGGGCCTGGTCGCGGGGCTCGGATGCTATCTGGCCGCGTCCACTGCGTTGATGTCGTCGATGAACGCCGACAAAACGAACGGAATGGTCAGCGGATTGGGCATCGACACTGCATCACTGACGATCGGATCCAAGCTGATCAGGCCACCGGTGCGCACCACGTCGAGAGCAGTGAACGTAGCTTGCGATTCCATCGCCTCACGAGCCAGTTCGTAATTGTCGAAAAACAGGTAGTCACATTCGAGCAGGCTGTAGTTTTCTGCCGACAGTTCGGTGTTGAGCTTGCCGTCGAACCGCTCAGCCAGCGCGGCCACAGGCTCGAACCCGAGGGCGGTCAACAGCTGGGCCCGCGCCGATGTGGGGCTGAACGCGCGAAGGTTGCCGTCGCTCCACCTGATCACCAACGCCGCGGTCTTACCAACGAACTGTGGATTATCCGCTCGCGCCTGCGCCACAAGAGCTTCGACCCGAGCGACCTCGGATTCAGCGGCAGCCGGTAAGCCGAGCGCCCGCCCGATTCTCGTGGTGACTTCTTGCCAAGGCAGCACCCAGTCGGTCTGATCCGCGGCATGCAATACGGTTGGCGCGATGGCACTGAGCTGCGCATAGAGGTTCTCGTCGATCGCATTGTTGACGGCGATGATCAGATCGGGTGCAGCGGCGGCAATCGTCTCGATATCGAATTCGGTCGTCGCGTCGGTCAGCGCTACCGGTTCGTCCCCGGTTACAGTCGGCTCCGCCCAAACGCCGATACCGTCGTCGGTCGACCCCTTCCAGACCGGCACCAATACCGGCATCAACCCGAGTGCAAGCAGAACATCGGCGTCTCCGATGCCGACCGCGGCGATGCGAGTCGGCGCGGTGTCGATCGTCGTCGACCCGAGCTTGTGTTCGATCGTCACGGGAAACGCACCGTCCTCGGCATTCGGCCCGGACGCTTTCGCGACCGGATCGAAAGAATCACCGTTCGAACAGCCCGCCACCACGAGACCTGCCACCGAAGCGAACGTCATCGACAACACCGTCCGCCGATTCACCACTGAATTCATCGAACCTCCTCAGGTCTAGTTTGGATACCCTAACCTAGACCATGTTCGCGGGAGTTACCGCCCACCGGGCAGCGCGAGGCGTGGGAGGACAAGGCGGCCCCGGCGCGAATCGGCTCGACGGGATCAGAGAACGACGACGGGTTCGTTTGCGTCACAACCTGGATCACCACGCGGCACAATGTGCCCGTGCACTTGACTATCTCGACCCTGGCAGACCGGCCTGAACTCGCGGATGCGATGTGGAACATGCCGGATTCTTGGCCGGTGTTCGTGACGAAGGATCCCTTGGCGTCGCTGTACTACAACTCGCACGTTATCAACCGGCTTGCCGACTTTGTTCTCGTAGGTCAGGATGAGACGGGAGCCGTCGTCGCACAAGCTCATTCGATTCCGCTTCACCTACCGGAGCCAGGCGCGCTCTCGCCCGACGGCTGGGACGGGGCCATCCGACGCGGCGTCACGACGCTGCTGTCGGGTGCGCGTCCGAACATCGTTTCGGCGTTGGAGATCAGCGTTGCAGCGCAGGTGCAAGGTCAGGGATTGTCTTCGACAATGCTTGCGGCCCTGCGCGAGAACGCAGCACGACGTGGGTTCGACGAATTGGTCGCGCCACTGCGACCGAACGGCAAGACGGACGTCTTCGAGCCAATGGATATTTATGCGCGTCGAACGCGACCGGATGGGCTGCCTACGGACCCATGGTTGCGCGTTCACGTACGAGCGGGTGGACAGATCGACAGTATCGCACCGCGGTCGATGGTCATTCCGGGAACCGTGGACGAATGGAGAGAGTGGACGGGGTTGCCGTTCGACCGCACGGGCCCGATCGAAGTTCCCGGTGCCCTCGCCCCCGTATGGTGCGACCTCGAGCACGGCACGGCGGTATACACCGAGCCGAACATCTGGATCCGCCATTCGTGCCGGCCGTAACGGATTCCGATGAAGGAGCGAAGTGCGTTGAGCTGCGGTCAGATTCGAGACGCGAGGGTTGCGTTGTAAGAGGCCAAGATTCGGTCGATCAGAACCGTTCCGGTAGGGCTTTCGAGATGCACGGATTCCCCGGTTGCTTCCAGCGCGGGGTGGACCTGGTTGGACGGGTTCGTTTTGAGCATCCAGGCGAATTGGTCCTCGTTATGGCGACACCGGTACAGCAGTCCGTTCGCGGAGGGTGCGGCCGCGAATAGCGCCCTTGCCCAGGTTCTGGTGAGCACGTAATCGAGGGGGTCGGACTTGGTGAGCCAGATATCCTGGCCGTTGGCAGCCAGGTGTGGCCCGTGCAGGGCGATTACGGAAAGCGGCTGGACCACTGTCAGCTGGCTCAACACGCGTCCGGCGATCAACTTGCGGGGAATCAATCGCGGTTGCCCGTTGACCGGCAAGTTGCGGCACAGAGTCTCGGCTACCGCAGCCTCGGGTGTGTCGCCTACGTAAGTGTAGGCGCAATCGCCGGTAAGGCTGTCGAATCGAGCTCCGCCGGGAATAGCGGGTTGCGCAGTCGGATTGACAGCGTCCGCGGCGTAGGCATCGGGATGGATGCGCCACAACGCGGCACCTACGGGTAGCGACACGGTGACGGGTTTGCCGTCCAGGTCTGCCGGCGGTAGGGCTGCGGGCAACGCAAAGATTGTTCGCTGGTCACCTGACCAGCGCTCCGTCTGGGTGTTCCACGTCGGACTGGGACGCTCGATGTCGACTACTGCGCTCAGTTGCTGGCGGGGTTCGTCGTGCCACCGTGATCGCACGAATGGACGACTCGTCCGGAGCCGCTGTCATCACCGTCGCGGGTGAGTGGCCGAAATCGGCGAACCAGTTGGCTGGACAGTACGTTTCCGTCGGCGTCACACTGCCGGACGGCGCCCGCCAGATCCGGCAGTACAGCGTCGTCTCGGCAGACGACTGCGGCGCACTGACTTTCGCCGTAAAACCGGTAGGAGGCTGCCCGGTCGGAGAAGTGTCCACCTGGATAGCCAAGCATATGCGTCCGGGAGATCTGCTCGATGCCAGCATCCTGTTCGGCGATCTACCGACCGACGAATTGGGCTCTGCGCCACTGGTGTTGATATCGTCCGGCATCGGTATCACTCCGATGAACGGAATCCTCGAGCATCTGGTCCACCGTAACGCGGAACTCTGGTACGAGGACGCCGACGTGTGGATCCGTCACGAGTGCATTGCGAGCTCTTCGACCCCGACGAGTGGGTTCTCGGCTGACGTTCGATTGCCCGCTGCTCATGTGGGCCGGAAGGAGCGCCCAAAAAATTACTGTTTCCCCCGAAGCCTCCCCGCTGCACGGAGCCGCGCGAGCGCGGAGTTGACAGCCCGAATGGTGTCGTCGTCGAGCACCGCGCCGATGCGCTGGTCGAGTTCGCGGTCGAACACGACTGTTCCTGCCGCGAGGACTCGATGCCCGGTCGATGTCAGCGCGACCAGGGAGGAGCGCCGGTCGTCGGGGTTGGCGCGCCGGCCGCAGTAGCCGGCCGCTTCGATGCGGTCGACCACCTTGCTGGCGCCTCCGACGGTGATAGCGAACTCGGCGGCGATGTCCTGCACGCGGATACCATCCTCATGGGCGCGGAGCAGTCGCAGAATCTCGAACCAGGTCAGTTGCAGATCGCACTCGACGCGCAGTGCGGCGTCGATCGCGTTCCACAGATCGACTTCCAAGCGGACGATATTGTCGTAGAGGGCTGTGCGGTTGTTCGTCATTGCCGTTCCGTGCGTTGTGGGTGACGCAAAACGTGGATCGCGGGCGAGGTTGCGGGCCTTCACCGAAGTCACTTCGGTGTGAAGCATCAGTTCGTTTCGATCCAGAGCGAACCACAACGGTGGTTCATTTTCCCCAGAAAGCGTCTTCGGCTGCAGCATCGGCAGAGAACAGCCACACCTCGGTGATTTTGTCATCGGTGATCCGCAGCAAATCCACCCCGTCCATGGCCATGCTCTGCTCACCGCGGCTGCCGGAGAAGTGAATTGAGGCCGCAACCAGGTCACCGTTGTCCATGTATGAATGGACGGTGTCGATCGCGAAGGTGCCGGCGCTGGTTTCCATCATTGCCCCGAGGAGCGCGAACACGGCGTCGCGGCCGCGGTGGACGCCGGAGAAGCGGTGCGAACCGGGCTGGTGCCAAACGATGTCGCCGGCCAGCAGCTCGCCGAGTGTGGCCATGTCGCCGGTCTGTACTGCAGTGAAGTAGGTGCGTGCGGTGTCGGTGGTAGTGCTCATGGTGTGCAACCTTTGCGTCGTCGTGAAGTGCCCTCGTCCGGGCGTGCCACCATCGTGACACATACATTCCATGGAAGCAACTTCCACGTGTGTATAAACTTGGCCTGTAGTCGACGCCGGACCGAGTACTTCGGTAGTCGGTCCGCTGGCACTCGAGCGCCACCTGACGAAGGAGAAACAATGGCACACGACGAGGTCCCCGCGGCCACGGTTCACCCGAGCAC
>NZ_JBAWFH010000569.1:0-5874 GCF_049591685.1 Rhodococcus sp. (in: high G+C Gram-positive bacteria)
GGCTGGTGGTGCCGGCCATTGCCGCACTCGCGCCGTCGACTGCGTCGGCGCCCGCTTCCCACGCCGCGAGGTACGTCGCCAACTGTCCACCGGGGGTGTCGTGGGTGTGCACGTGCACCGGTAGATCGAAATTGCTCCGCAGAGCTGTGACGAGGGTTCGCGCGGCCGGAGCGCGCAGCAGTCCCGCCATGTCCTTGATCGCCAGCACGTGTGCGCCGGCGTCGACGATCTGCTCTGCCAACTGCAGGTAGTAGTCGAGCGTGTACAGCGTCTCGTTCGGATCGGAGAGGTCGCCGGTGTAACTCAACGCCACTTCGGCGATGGCCGTACCGGTTTCGCGTACCGCGTCGATGGCCGGGCGCATCTGGTCGACGTTGTTGAGCGCGTCGAAGATTCGGAAGATGTCGATACCGGTGTCGGTTGCCTCCGCGACGAACGACCGGGTGACCTTCTCCGGATACGGGGTGTAGCCGACGGTGTTCCGGCCACGCAGGAGCATCTGCAGTGCGATGTTGGGAACCGCCTCGCGCAGAGCAGCCAACCGCTCCCACGGGTCCTCGTGCAGGAACCTCAGTGCCACATCGTAGGTCGCGCCGCCCCATGCCTCGATCGAGAGGAGTTCCGGGGTGGTGCGAGCGACGTACGGGGCTACCATCAGCAGTCCCGACGTCCGAACACGGGTTGCCAGCAACGACTGGTGTGCGTCACGGAACGTCGTGTCCGTAACCCCGAGCGCTTTCTGGTTGCGCAGATCGCTTGCGAAGCCTTCCGGCCCCAATGCGAGTAGACGCTGCCGGCTGCCATCCGGAATCGGCGCGGTGAAATCGACCTCGGGCAATTTGTCCTGCGGGTACACCTGCGAGGGGCGTTCGCCGTGCGGCTTGTTCACGGTGACGTCCGCGAGATAGGTCAAGATCTTCGTGCCGCGGTCGCCCGAACTGCGGGAAGTGAGCAGTTCCGGGCGCTCCTCGATGAAGGAGGTGGTGACTCGTCCTCCGGTGAAGTCCGGATCGACCAGCACGGC
Source organism: Rhodococcus sp. (in: high G+C Gram-positive bacteria) (assembly GCF_049591685.1). Taxonomy (GTDB): domain Bacteria; phylum Actinomycetota; class Actinomycetes; order Mycobacteriales; family Mycobacteriaceae; genus Rhodococcoides. The sequence continues at coordinate 1,025 of NZ_JBAWFH010000569.1, forward strand.
TTGGAGAAACGGGATGTTGGTGGCGACACCGCGAATGCGGAACTCGGCGACGGCGCGGCGGGCCCTCGCGACAGCGGTCTCGAAATCCCTTCCGCGACAGGTCAATTTGACCAACATCGAGTCGAAGTAGGCGCCGACTTCTGCGCCCAACGTGGTACCACCGTCGAGTCGTACTCCTGCGCCGCCCGGTGTGCGGTACGCGGTGATCCGGCCGGTGTCGGGCCGGAAGCCGTTGGCCGGGTCCTCGGTGGTGATGCGGCACTGCAACGCCGCGCCGCGCAGCACGATCGTGTCCTGGCTCAGACCCAGATCGGCGAGAGTCTCACCGGAAGCGATCCGTAGCTGCGACTGCACCAGGTCGACGTCGGTGACCTCCTCGGTCACGGTGTGCTCGACCTGAATGCGGGGGTTCATTTCGATGAAGACGTGATTGCCGCGCGTATCGAGCAGGAATTCGACGGTGCCCGCGCACGAGTACCCGATCTCCTTCGCGAACGCGACGGCATCCGCGCAGATCTTCTCCCGGAGACCGTCGGGCAGATTGGGTGCGGGTGCGAGCTCGATGACCTTCTGGTGGCGGCGCTGCACCGAGCAGTCGCGCTCGAACAGGTGCACCACGTTGCCCTCGCCGTCGGCGAGAATTTGAACCTCGATGTGACGGGGGTCGATGACGGCTTGCTCCAGGAACACCGTTGCGTCGCCGAATGCCGACACCGCTTCTCTGGCCGCGGCTTCGATCGATTCACGTAGCTGTTCCGGCTCGGCGACGCGCCGCATTCCGCGACCTCCACCACCGGCGACAGCCTTGACGAACAGAGGGAACGTCATCGACTCGGACGCAGCGACGAGTTCGTCCACATCGCTCGACGGCTCGGACGACGCCAGAACAGGGAGCCCGGCCCGCTTCGCGGCCGCGATGGCGCGCGCCTTGTTTCCGGTCAGCTCCAGTACGTCCGCCGAGGGGCCGACGAAGGTGATGCCCGCTTCGGCACACGCTGCCGCGAGGTCCGGGTTCTCGGAGAGAAAGCCGTACCCGGGATAGATGGCGTCTGCCCCGGCGCGTTTCGCGGCTGCGACGATCTCGCTCACGGAAAGGTAGGCGCGAACGGGATGCCCCTTCTCGCCGATCTCGTACGCCTCGTCGGCCTTCGTCCGGTGGACCGAGTTGCGATCTTCGAACGGAAAGACTGCCACGGTGGCGGCACCCAGTTCGTACGATGCGCGGAAAGCGCGAATGGCGATCTCGCCGCGATTGGCAACCAACACTTTGGAAAACATGGGGTAAACCTACCGCCGACAATCGACCCCGATGCGTCATTCGTCTCGAGATGTGGGACGAATTGACCAAACGGGCCTTCTGAAACGGTGCAGTGGCTGCTTACTACAGGGTCAGGACTTGTCGAGGAACTCGGCTCGGTCCGATCGCCACGCGGACTTCATCATCGACGCCACGCCCGGGTGGGCGGAGAGTTCGGGGTCTACGTCGAAGAGCCGACGGGCGCAATCGTGAGCATCTGCGATGACATCCTCGTCGTCGATGAGCGAGAGCAGACGCATACTGCTGACCGTGCCCGACTGTGCGGCACCGAGCACGTCGCCCTCACGTCGCGTCGTCAGATCCAGCTCGGCCAATTCGAATCCGTCGTTGGTGGCTGCGACGGACTTCAGGCGCGAGAACGAAGGACCCATTGGGTTGAGTTGGCTGATCATGATGCACAACCCCTGATGGCCGCCTCGACCGATTCGACCTCGAAGCTGGTGCAGCTGGCTGATCCCGAACCGATCGGCGTCGACGATCACCATGACGGTGGCGTTGGGAACGTCGACGCCCACCTCGACAACCGTCGTACACACGAGAACGTCGATGTCGCCGTCGTTGAAGCCCTGCATCGCCGCGTCTTTCTCGTCCGGGTGCAATCGGCCGTGCAGGAGTCCGACACGCAGCTCGGCCAGCGGCCCACCGGCGAGAGTCTGGTACATGTCGAGCGCGGACATCGTTTCGGGCACGTTGTTGCCGTCGTCGTGGGCGCCGCCGCGGGTACGCGGCTTCTTCTCTCCGTCCTCGTCGCCGATTCTGGAGCACACCACGTAGGCCTGACGTCCCTGTGCCACTTCTTCGCGGATGCGCGCCCACGCGCGGTCGACCCATCCCGGCTTGTCTCGGGCCGGAACGACGTTGCTGATGATGGGTGCACGCCCCCGCGGCAGCTCGTCGAGCGTCGAGGTCTCGAGGTCTCCGAGCGACGCCATCGCGATGGTCCGTGGAATCGGGGTGGCGGTCATGACGAGCAGGTGCGGACTGGTGCCGTCCCTGGCCTTCGATCGAAGCGCGTCGCGCTGTTCCACACCGAAGCGGTGCTGTTCGTCGACGACGACCATGCCCAGGTCCATGAACTCGACGCGGTCCTGGATGAGTGCGTGGGTGCCGATGACGATGCCCGCGTCCCCGGTGACGGCGTCCAGAAGGGCCGCCCTCTTCGCGGCGGTGCCCATCGAGCCGGTCAGCAAGGTCACCTTGGTGGCAAGGTCGTCTGCGCCGAGTTCTCCTGCGCCCGCAAGGGAGCCGAGCATGGCCGAGATCGACCGCGCATGCTGGGCGGCGAGAACTTCCGTGGGCGCGAGCAGCGCGCACTGATGGCCCGCGTCGATTACCTGCAGCATCGCGCGCAGCGCAACGATCGTTTTCCCCGAGCCGACCTCTCCCTGCAGAAGCCGGGACATGGGTTGGCCGCGGTCGAGATCGTTCGAGATCTCCTCCGCAACTCGAAGCTGGCCTGCGGTGAGCGTGAAGGGAAGCCGACGTTCGAACTCGTCGGCGACTCCGTTCGCGCGTGGCGGACACGAGGGTGCAATTCTGGTCGAGACATCCTTTCGCCGCGCTGCCAGAACCAGCTGAACCGCGAGCGCCTCGTCGAACTTCAGCCTGTCGCGCGCCCGTTCCTTCTCCTCGACGGAGTCGGGAAAGTGGACCCAGCGCAGCGCCGTGTCGAGCGAGACGAGGTCGCGCTCGGCAAGTACTTGCGCGGGCACGGGATCGACCACGGTGTCGAGCTGGTCGAGCACCTGTCGAACGGCGCGCATGAAGGTCCAGCTCTCGATGTCCCTCGACGCCGGGTAGAGCGGTACGAACTTGCGCTCGAAGACCGACATGTCGACGCTTCCCGACGCCCCTACCGATCCGCGGGCCACTCCGGCCAGCGCACCGCCGCCCACGATCCTGCCCGCGGGCACCACGGCGCCGTCCTCGTCGTCGCCGCCGAGAATGACGTAGCCGGGGTGCGAGAGATTCCAGCGACGACCGAAGTACTTGACCTTGCCGGAGAACATCCCCTTCTTGCCCGGGGTCAGCACGTGCTTGAGCTTGTGCGGGCTGAAGAAGGTCGCCTCGATCTGTTGCCCCTCGGCCGCCAACGACACCGAGAGGAACTGGCCTCTGCGCGCCTTCATGTCGCGCAGGGTCGTCTTCGTGATGGTTGCGACGATCGTGATGTGCTCGCCTTCGGGTGGTTCCTTCTCACCCAGTTCGGCGCCCTGCGTCATGTACCGGTGCGGGTAGTGCCGCAGCAGATCCTCGACGGTGTGGATGTCGAACTGCTCGGCGAGGGGGTCCGACACCTTCTTGCCGAGTACGACATCGAGTCGATCCGCAGTGCCGACCATCGTCTTGCCTCGCCGTCCCCTCGCTGAATCAGGTCATTCGACGCCGAGCTGGAGCACGTCCCCGGGTTGACCGCCCTGATAGACCACGACCTCGACACCGGGGTGCCGAGTCGCGACGTAGGCGGTGAGCCGTTCGGCGACGCTCTTTTCGTCGCCGAGTGACGCCTCGCATGCTCCGCACAGCATTGTCACCATCTCACCACCGACCGACAGGAGTTGGTCGAGCAGGTCGCGCCCGGCTGCGACCACGTCGGGGCCGATGACGACGACCTCCGGTCCGACCAACCCGAGACCGTCTCCCGGCTCGCACGTTCCGGCCCAGGTGAGCGACCGCTCCTCGGCGATCCGCAACGATGCCCACCGAGTTCCGGCCGCGGCCTCCGACATGGCGAACGCGTCGTCCACTGCTGCGCGAGTCGCGTCGTGCACGGCGAGCGCGGCCAGACCCTGGACCATGGCCGAAGACGGCAACATCAGCACGTCCTTGCCTGCGGTACGCGACGCGATGGATACCGACACCAGTTCTTGCGCCGACAGCGCGCCGTTGGGCAACACCAGCACTTCGGTGTGTTCCGAGCCGACGATGGCGGCGCACAGCTCGGATGTGCCGATCCGTGAGGTGTCGCAGCGCAGGACCGTCGCACCCTCGTCGGCGTACAGCTTCTCGGCCCCGGCTCCTGCTACGACAGCGAGGATGTCGCGGCCGGATACCGGATTGCGGCATCCGGCGGGCGTCGAAGCAACACATGGCTCGGAAGCGACGAGGGCTTCTATCCGAATGTCGTGGATGCGCCCGAAGCCGAGCCCCGCCTCGACCGCTACCCCGGCGTTCGCGGTGTGCACGTGTGCGGTCCAGGTGCCCACCCCATCGCCGGCCACCACGACCGAATCCCCGAGTTCGGCCAACGCACGCCGCAACGCCACCACATCGTCGTCACCGATTCGGGTCACGCGGTAGACGACTTCGAACCCGACCAGATCGCCGGCGCCGACTGCGTCCACGTGGCCGTGACCGGGCGCAGCACGCGTTGTCGCGTGGGGAGTCACCGACGAACGATGAAACCGCGGCCGATCGGCTCGCACACCGGTGACCGCCTCGGCGAGCGCGTCCAGCATGACCAGCAGGCCAAGCCCGCCTGCATCGACGACACCTGCCGCGTCGAGGACGGGCAGTTGGGCGCGGGTACGGG
>NZ_JBAWFH010000570.1:0-16040 GCF_049591685.1 Rhodococcus sp. (in: high G+C Gram-positive bacteria)
CATGATCGACCGGATGCGCCAAGAAGCACACGTCGGCCCCGGCAGCCACGGCGGACACACCACCGAAGTCCTCGAACAAGCCCGCCGAGCACCCCTCGCCACCAGCGACCACGAACACTCGGGCGACACCGACCCGAAGTAAAGTTTTTCGACTCGAGCCAAGAGCCCCTCCCGAAATCGGGCGGGGCTCTTCGCTTGGGAGAATCGACATTTCCCATCCGGGATGTGTCAGCACGAAGGGAGAACCGGTGCCGTCATCGGACACCGCTGTACTCGTGACGGTGACGGGGCCCGACAAACCGGGCGTCACCTCGGTGCTCTTCGCAGCGCTGTCACGGCATCAGGTCAGTCTTCTCGACGTCGAGCAGGTCGTCATCCGGGGGCGACTGACCCTGGGCGTCCTGTTGTCGTGCCCCAACGATCCCGAGGATCTGCAGGAAGAGCTCGAGGAGGCGATGTCCACCGTCGGCGTGCATGTCGACGTCGAGATCGGCGCGCGGCAGGCCGAGAAGCAGGCGATGGTTACGCACGTCGTCGTCGTTTTGGGGCGACCGGTCACCGCGCGGGCGTTCAGCACCATTTCACGTGAGCTGGCTCGGCAGGGAGCGAACATCGATTCGATCCGCAGAGTCGCCGACTATCCCGTCACCGGACTCGAACTTCAGGTGACTGCCACGACAACGTCACCCGACGCCGACCGGCGACTGCGTACCGGTCTGTCGGAGATCGCGGCGGGAGTCGGCGTCGACGTCGCGGTTGAACGTGCAGGCATCGCCAGGCGCTCCAAGCGACTCATCGTGTTCGACGTGGACTCGACGTTGGTGCAGGGGGAAGTCATCGAGATGCTCGCTGCAAAGGCGGGCCGCGAAGCCGAGGTTCGTGCGGTCACCGAATCCGCGATGCGCGGTGAGATCGACTTCACCGAGTCACTGCACCAGCGCGTCGAAGCTCTCGCGGGTCTCGACGCATCGGTCATCGACGAGGTGGGCAGCGCACTCGAACTCACGCCGGGAGCTCGGACAACGATCCGGACGCTGCGCCGCCTCGGATACGCCTGCGGGGTGGTGTCGGGGGGATTCCGTCAGGTCATCGATGGTCTCGCGCACGACCTCGAATTGGACTTCGTTCGTGCGAACACCCTCGAGATCGTCGACGGAAAGCTGACGGGCAAGGTCGTCGGCGAGGTCATCGATCGTGCGGCGAAGGCCAAGGCTCTCCGTGAGTTCGCAGCGGAGTCGGGGGTACCGATGGAACAGACCGTTGCCGTCGGTGATGGCGCCAACGACATCGACATGCTCACCGCAGCGGGCTTGGGTGTTGCCTTCAATGCGAAGCCCGCATTGCGTGAGATCGCGGATACGGCGATCTCTCATCCGTACCTCGATGCGGTGCTGTTCATGCTCGGTGTCACCCGCGGCGAGATCGAGGCCGCGGATGCCGTCGACGGCGGTGTCCGGCGCGTCCCGATCCTGTGACGGAGGATGTCGCGGTAGACCACCCGGGCGGAACGTTCGACGAGCGTCACGCCCTGCTCGCGGCCGGCTACGGGGGTCGTGAGGATCCACCGAACCCCGCAGATGTCCTTGCCATGCCGGTCGTGCTGTCCATTCCGAAAGCAGACCCGCCGCTGCGCAGCGACCTTCTCGCAGCTGCCGCTTCGGCAGCCGTCGCGGTGTGTCTCGACGAACAGGTGGGCCCCGGCGGTGAGTGGGAGGCATCCTTCCGAGCGTGGACGGCAGGTCGTATCCGTAAAGTCGCCCGGCGCGCGCGGGGAGCACACTGGGACGCTGCGCAAGGCGTCGACGGGATCACCGTCGACATACGCGGCGCACGTGCTCGCGCACTCGTGCCGGGGAGAGTCGGTGACCTCGATCCGCGCATCAAGCGGCTGCAGATCGGTGGGACCGACCTCGACCACGACGATCCCGGACCACCGGCAGCCGGCCTGCCGGTGCTGTGGATCGATCGGTCCCTGAAGATGACCGTCGGTAAGGCGGCTGCGCAGGTCGGACACGCCTCGATGTTGCTCGCCGGCTCGATGACGGTCGATCGGTGTCGTGCCTGGGCGGCGACCGGATTCGCATGCTCGGTGCGCGACGCGAACGAGTTGCAATGGCGAGATGCCAGGGCGCATGTGAACGACCGACGAGCGGTCGCCGTCCGAGATGCGGGATTCACCGAAGTGGCACCGAGTTCACTGACGGTGATCGCCACGTTCGTGCCGTAGGCCGCGCGGGGTGCCATTTCAGGTCCACTGGATCCGAACTGGATATTCTCACCGCTACCAGTTCGGTCGACACTGGACTCATGCGACTCGTCACGTCTGCCCGTATCCGGCTGCTCTCCACCCGCCTGATTGCGTTGTATGTCGGGCTGTGGCTGTACGGGGCGTCCATGGCGATGATGATCGAGGCGAGCCTGGGACTCGATCCGTGGGACGTGTTCCACCAAGGCGTGAGTACGCACGTGCCCCTCAGCTTCGGCACCATCGCGGCGTTGACGGGAGTTGTTGTGCTCGCGTTGTGGATTCCGTTGCGGCAGAGGCCCGGATTGGGCACGGTGAGCAACGTGGTGGTGATCGCCGTCGCCGTCGATGCCTCACTCGCCGTGCTGCCGGCCATCGATCACATTGCGTTACGGGTGCCTCTGCTGCTCGCCGGGATCGTCGTCAACGCCTTCGCCACCGCGCTGTACATCGGTTCCGGAATGGGGCCCGGGCCGCGCGACGGCTTGATGACCGGGCTCGTCGCGCGAACGGGTCTGTCCATCAGGCTGGTTCGCACGTGCATCGAACTCGTGGTCGTCGGGGCCGGCTGGATCCTCGGCGGCAACGTCGGTGTCGGGACGCTGCTGTACGCCTTCGGAATCGGTCCGCTGGTTCAGTTGTTCACCCATCACCTGCCGTCGCTGCGCAACACGAGAACGGTCGAGCCGGTCAGGGAGATCGTGCAGCCGGCCTCGACCGCCGCTGCATCGGCCGGAATACCCTCGGGCATAGACGAATCGAACACCGGCACGAACTTCCGCGCCGCCCAACCCGGGCAGGCGAGGGACAGTTCGATCGGCCCACCGGAATGCACGACCAACAGCGAGCTGGCGTCGTCGACCTGCACTCCGTCCGGCTCGTAGGAGCGGACGTCGCCGCCGTCCACCCACGCCTGCAAGGTGCGTACCGCGTCGTCGTTCCACGATGCGGTGGTGAGCTCGTGCCCGGCCGCGTCGAACCACACGAGATCCGGTCTGCCCGTCGGTGTGTCGCGGCCGATGAAGAACTCCTGCTGACGTAGCGACGGTGCACTGCGCCTGATGCGCAACAACCGCGAGACGAATGCGACGAGTTCCTCGTCGATGTCGGTCCAGTCGATTGCCCACGAGTCCTCTGCCGGCGCGTTCTCCGGCACGCAGTACGCGTTGTTGTTCCCGAATTGGCTGTGCCCCAACTCGTCTCCCGCCAGGATCATCGGCGTCCCGGTCGAGAGAGTCAACGTGGCAAGCAGCGCGCGCACGTGGCGGGCGCGATCGGCGCGGACGCGCGGATCGTCGGTCGGTCCTTCGACCCCGTGGTTGACGGAAATGTTGTTGTCGGTTCCGTCTCGGTTCTCTTCGCCGTTCGCCTCGTTGTGTTTTCTCTCGTACGACACGAGATCGTGCGCGGTGAAACCGTCGTGCGCGGTGACGAAGTTGATCGACGCCCAGGGCTTCCGGCCGGATCCGCCGTAGATGTCCTCGGATCCCGCAATCCTCGACGCGAGTTCACGGACACCGGTTTTCCCTGCCCAGAACCCGCGGACCGTGTCGCGATAGCGGTCGTTCCATTCGGACCACATCCTTCCGAAACCACCGACCTGATAGCCCGCACCCGTGGCATCCCACGGTTCCGCGATCAGCTTGGTCCCGGAAAGGGCCGGGTCAGTGGCGATCGCACTGAGAAGCGGCGCGCGAGAGTCGAATCGCCAGCCGCCGGGTCGACCGAGGGTGCTGGCCAGGTCGAACCGGAAGCCGTCGACACCCATCTCGACCGCCCAGTAGCGCAGGCTGTCGGACACCATGCGGACGACGGCGAGCGATGCCGAATCGGTGGTGTTGCCGCATCCGGTGAGGTCGACGTCGTAACCACGTCCGTCGAGTAGGTAGTACCCGGGGGCGTCGAGGCCTCTCCAGCTGATGGACGGGCCCGATACCGATGATTCGCAGGTGTGGTTGTAGACGACGTCGAGAACCACTTCGATGCCGACCGAGTGCAAAGCGTCGACCATCGCGCGAAACTCGGTGACTTCGGCACCGGGAATCGACGCATACCGTGGGTCGGGCGCGAAGAAGCCGCCCGTCGAATACCCCCAGTGGTTGCGCTTGCCGCGTGCACGCACGTCGGGCTCGGTCAACATGGTGTGCACCGGCAGGAGTTCGACGGTGGTGACACCGATGCGGGTCAAGTGCTCGAGCACCGCGGGCGCCGTGAGTCCCAGATACGTGCCACGGTGTGCTTCGGGTACGTGGGGATGACGGGCCGTATAGGCGCCGACGTGCATTTCGTACAGTACCGTCCGGTCCCACGGCACAGCGGGCTTCGGCTCGGTGAGGGACGGCTGCGCTGCGGTCACCACCGCGAGCGGAACGTGCCCGAGAGAGTCGACCACACTGGGACGTCCGAACGGCTCGTCCTCGTATGCGAGGAGAGCGTGAGCGTCACCCAGGCGACCGCTGATCTGTCGTGCCGACGGGTCGAGAAGCAACTTGTGTGGATTGAACCGTCGTCCGCCCTCTGGATCCCAGCGACCGTGCGCACGGATGCCGTAGGTCGTTCCTGGACCCACGCCGTGTACGACGCCGTGCCAGATACCGAAGGTTCGGTCCATCAGTTCCACCCGGCGCTCGTCACCCTCGGGGTCGACGAGGCAGATCTCGATGCCGTCGGCGTCGGGGGAGTGGACTGCGAACTGGGTACCAATTTCCGTCGCGGTGGCCCCCAAAGGAAAGGGGGAACCGGGAGCGGGAAGCCGGTCGGGAACGGTGTGATGCGAATGTGACGACACGCCCCGAGATCCTGCCGTGAAAGCCCGACGAATGTGGGACAAGATAGACAACGTGTCTGAACCGGATCCCGATTTGCTCATCGACTTCAACGACGTCCTCATCAGGCGAGGCGGGGTCACACTCGTCGGCCCGGTGACCTGGCAGGTGGAGCTCGACGAGAGATGGGTCGTACTCGGGCCGAACGGGGCCGGAAAAACGTCGCTGATGCGCATCGCCGCCGCGGAGGTCCACCCGACGTCCGGAGTGGCCCACGTTCTCGGTGAGGTCATGGGCAAGGCCAACGTTGCCGATCTCAAGACCCGCATCGGGCTCTCTTCCTCGGCCCTCGCTCACCGCATTCCGGCCGACGAAACGGTCAGCGACCTCGTCGTGTCGGCGGGTTACAGCGTGCTCGGACGATGGCGTGAACGCTACGACGACATGGACACGGCGCGGGCGGTCGACATGCTCGAGAGTCTCGGCGCCGAGCACCTCGCGCAGCGGACATACGGCACCCTGTCGGAGGGCGAGCGCAAGCGCGTCCTGATTGCTCGAGCGTTGATGACCGACCCGGAACTCCTGTTGCTCGACGAGCCGGCCGCAGGTCTCGACCTCGGTGGTCGGGAAGAACTCGTTGCGCGGTTGGCCGATCTCGCCGCCGACCCCGATGCACCCGCCACGGTCCTGATCACCCACCACGTCGAAGAAATCCCGCCGGGGTTCAGTCATGCACTGCTGCTGAAGGAGGGCGGCGTCGTCGCGCAGGGTTTCGTGGACGACGTCATCACCGCGGAGAATCTCACCGAGGCGTTCAGTCAGTCGATCACGCTGGATCGCGTCGACGGCCGGTTCTTTGCCAGACGTACCAGGGCTGCGGGCCAGCACCGCCGATAGGTCCGTGCCGGGTGAGGCATGTAGTTTCCGAGCATGCCCCCTTCCGAGAATTCACCGATCGAGGCCGTGCCCGTACGCGATGCCTCGACCGTGATCCTGCTGCGCGACGGCAAGTCGAGCATCGAAGTCTTCCTTCTCGAACGCGTCGGGGGGATGGCGTTTGCAGGCGGCATGACAGTCTTCCCCGGCGGGGGTGTCGACATCTCCGACGCCGATGCCGATCTCGAGTGGGCGGGGCCCGGTCCCGCGTGGTGGGCCCAGCGGTTCGGGGTGGACGAGCGCACAGCGGCTGCTCTGGTGTGCGCGGCGGCGAGGGAGACGTTCGAGGAGTGCGGAGTACTGCTCGCCGGGTCCACCGCTGATTCGGTTGTCTCCGACACTTCGGCTTTTGCGGCCGACCGGGGGATGCTCGAACGACGAGAGCAGACGTTCGGCCAATTCTTGACCCGCAACGGGCTTGTTCTCCGTGCCGATCTCCTACGCCCGTGGTCCAACTGGATCACTCCGGTGGGTGAGAAACGTCGTTACGACACGCGGTTCTTCGTGGCGGTGCAACCGGAGGGGCAGGACGCCGACGGCGCAACGAGTGAAGCTGCGTCGGTCGGTTGGCGATCACCCGCAGCGGCTCTCGACGAGTGGCGCGGCGGCAAGACCATCCTGCTGCCGCCGACATGGAGTCAGCTCTCCGGGTTGACGCCTTTCGGTGCCGTCGCGGATGTAGTGGCCTCGACCCCCGAGATCCGCCCGGTCCAGCCCGATCTTTACCGCGTCGACGGTGAACTACGCGTCGACTTCCCGGGGCAGGAGACGTACTACGCCGACAGCGTCCACCCGTGGAGCGAGAGGTAGGTCTCCTCCCGGTAGCGTGTGCGCTCATGGCTGAGTTCGTAACACTCGAGGTATCCGACGGTATCGGCACGATCCGGTTGGACCGTCCCCCCATGAATGCGCTCAACCGTCAGGTCCAGGAGGAGATCCGTGCTGCCGCCCGCGCCGCCACGGTCGACTCTTCGGTCAAGGCGGTCGTCGTCTACGGCGGAGAAAAGGTGTTCGCTGCAGGTGCCGACATCAAGGAGATGGCAGAACTGTCGCCTGTTCAGATGGCCGACATCGCGGGCGAACTGCAGTCGGCGCTCGGTGCGCTGACGTCGATTCCGAAGCCGGTCGTCGCAGCGGTGACCGGGTACGCGCTTGGCGGTGGACTCGAAGTTGCTCTCGGCGCCGATCGACGCATCGTCGGCGACAACGCCAAGCTCGGCGTGCCGGAAGTCCTCCTCGGTGTCATCCCCGGAGGCGGCGGAACACAACGCCTCGCCCGCCTCATCGGACCCAGCAAGGCCAAAGATCTGGTGTTCACCGGCCGCTTCGTCGGCGCCGAAGAGGCGTTGCGCATCGGGTTGGTCGACGAGGTGGTCGCGCCGGACGAGGTGTACAACGCAGCCCGGAAGTGGGCAGCGCAGTTCACCACGGGAGCGTCGCGAGCGCTCGCTGCGGCCAAGGCGTCGATCGATCAGGGTCTGGACACCGACCTCAACACCGGCCTGAAGATCGAGGCGCAGCAGTTCTCCGCGTTGTTCGCCACCAAAGACCGCACGATCGGTATGGAGTCGTTCATCGCCAACGGACCCGGCAAGGCGAATTTCGTCGGCGAGTGACCGACTGCGCAAAACTGGAACTTGTTCATTTTCTACCGGATAGTAGGCTGCCCTCATGACTGCAAGCCCTCACGACGGCAACGACAGCGTCGACGCCGGCCTCCACGTGGTGCCCGATGCCTCGAACGACCCCGCTCCCAACCCGCACGCCACGGCCGAGCAGGTCGAGGCGGCGCGTAGCGACACCAAGCTCGCTCAGGTGCTCTACCACGACTGGGAAGCCGAGACGTACGACGACAAGTGGTCGATCTCGTACGACGAACGCTGCATCGAATACGCGCGAGGCCGTTTCGATCAGGCTGTCAGCGGTCAGCCCGGTGCACAGGACGCGCTCCCGTACGGCCGTGCGCTCGAACTCGGTTGTGGCACCGGCTTCTTCCTGCTCAACCTGATGCAGGCAGGGATCGCCGAGAAGGGTTCGGTCACCGACCTGTCCCCGGGCATGGTCAAGGTCGCGCTGCGCAATGCAGGCCACCTCGACCTCGACGTGGACGGCCGAGTTGCCGACGCGGAAACGATCCCCTACGAGGACAACACCTTCGATCTCGTCGTCGGTCATGCGGTGCTCCATCACATTCCCGACGTCGAACAGTCGTTGCGTGAGGTTCTACGCGTTCTCAAGCCGGGCGGGCGTTTCGTCTTCGCCGGTGAGCCGACCACGGTGGGCAACTTCTACGCCCGGTGGCTCGGACGTCTCACCTGGGAGGCGACCACCAGGACCACCAAGCTGCCGTTTTTCGCCAGCTGGCGTAAGCCGCAGGAGGAGCTCGACGAATCCTCGCGGGCCGCTGCACTCGAAGCCGTCGTCGACCTGCACACGTTCGATCCCACCGATCTCGAGACCATCGCTCGCAGCGCAGGCGCCGTCGGGGTCGAAGCCCGCACCGAGGAGTTCGCCGCAGCGCTGCTCGGCTGGCCCGTGCGTACCTTCGAGGCTGCGGTACCCGCCGACAAGCTCGGTTGGAACTGGGCGAGGTTCGCATTCGGCGGATGGAAGACGCTCAGCTGGGTGGACGAGAACGTCCTCAAGCACGTCGTGCCCCGCGGCTTCTTCTACAACGTCATGATCACCGGCGTGAAATCGGACTGAACGGCCACCGGTCGCCGGTCCTGCTTCATGGGATACACCTTCACCGACGCCGACATCGACTATCTCGGTAGCGATGTCGGCGTCGCTGCTCTGCACGATGTGGCATCGTTGGCCCTGACAAAGGCATCGCTGCTCGCCGACGTGGGCCGAGTGCGTGCGATTCACGGGGACCGCACTGCGGCTCTGGTGGATACCGTGACTCTTCGTCGTCGGGCGCAGACCAAGCTGACCGACGCGCACGACTGGTTGTTGACGGACGATGCCCTGCAACAGGCGACTCCGTCGATCATTGCGCTGCGCCGGGCGCGGCGATTGGCGGGCAGGGACGTACACGACATCACCTGTTCCGTCGGCACCGAACTCGCGGCGCTGTGTTCGACACCCGGCCGCGTCGTGGGCAGCGATCTGGACCCGGTCCGACTGCGGATGGCCGCCCACAACGTTCCCGAGGCGGCGATACTGCGCGCTGATGCGCTCACTCCGACCACCCGTGACACCGTCGTCGTCGCGGATCCTGGGCGAAGGTCGGGCGGGCGGCGGACGCATGACCCAGGGTCGTTGGAACCGCCACTACCGGCACTGCTCGACGTGTACGCCGGACGCGACCTCGTCGTGAAGTGCGCGCCTGGATTGGACTTCGACGCACTCGACTGGGAAGGCGAGGTCGAGTTGGCGTCGCTGGACGGCGGGGTCAAGGAGGCGTGTCTGTGGTCGCCCGGGGTCGTGGAATCGAACGTCCGGCGGCGTGCCACGGTGCTGCACTCCGACGGCTCGGTCGAGGAAGTCACCGACGCTGCATCGGACGATGTCGATGCGGCCGACGCCGGAACCTGGATCGTCGATCCGGACGGCGCGATCGTGCGCGCTGGTCTCGTCCGGCCGTACGCTGCCATGCACGGGCTGTGGCAACTCGACCCACGGATCGCCTATGTGACTGGTGATTCACTTCCACATGGCGTCAACGGCTTTCGTGTTCTCGATCGCATCAAGTACTCCGAGAAGAGCCTGCGCCAAGCCCTCGCCGCTCACCGATGCGGTTCGGTGGAGATCGTGGTGCGCGGAATCGACGTCGATCCCGCCGTGCTGCGACCCCGGTTGAAGCTGAAGGGCGAGGAGGCCCTGTCCGTCGTCATCACGCGGGTGGGCCGCGCAGGCGTCGCCTTCATCTGTGCCGCGAGGCAGCCGGGTCGGACGAATCAGCCCGCATAGGTGAACACTTCGCCGAGGTACGTCGCCGTTACCACTTGACCGTCCGGGCCGATGGAGGTCCCGACGGTGAATCCGGTCGCACCCGGCAACGGGCGCTCGGACGTCGTGTCACCCGACGTCGCGTCGAAGGTCGACAACATCAATTCGTCGTCGCGTCGCACCACGGTCGCGAGCGTGCCATCTGCGGTCTGGACCGGAGAACCCAACTGCTGCACATCGTCACGGGTCCACACCTCGGTCGCCCGATCGCCGTCGTCGCGTACCGCACGTAGTCCGCCCTCTCCGCCGGCCGGCACGAGGATGCCGTCCGGCGACACGGACGGAGAAGCCGACGCGCCGAACCCTGCTCCGTACGTCCACTTCTCGGAACCGTCGGAGGTGTTGTACGCGCTCAGTCGGCCATCGACATCGGCGATATAGGCGGTGTTCCCGTCGGCCGACAGTACCGGGCTCGACGACACGGCAGCGGGAAGCAGAGGCGATGACCACCGCTCGGTGATCGCGGGTGTCGACTTCGCGTCGTAGTGCAGCGAAACCAGTTGCGGCGCAATAGCGCCCGGTCGCCAGAGGATGAGGTAGATATCCGATGCGCCAAGATCCACGGCAGGCGTCGCCGCTACCGGGCAGTCGGCCGATCCGGTTGCGCAGGCGTCGAGTCCCGTTGCCGGTGGGAGGAAGTTCGCGTCGGGGGACTCGAGGAAGTCCGGCAGACCCACGAGGTCGTGTATCGGTACCGTCGTCATGCCGGTCTGAGTGTCGAGCACGTTGACCTGACCCAACTGCGTCACCGCGAGAACACTGCCGTCCCCCAGAAATTGCGCCGACCGCGGAACGCCGTAGGTCGGAGTGCGCCAGCGCAATTGGCCGTGGTCGTTGAAGGAGGAGAATCCACCGTCGTCGCCGACGTAGACGTTTTCGACCGAGTCGACGAGTGGCGTGGCCGTCGCGACCGCGGGGCCGATGCGGTTGCACCACCGCTTCCTGCCGGAATCCATGTCGAAGGAGAACAGGTTGCAGCCGGTGTCGGTGTAGCTCGAGACGAACATCTGACCGGTTTCGCCGATCGACACCGGAGACACGACGGCGCCGCCCAGTGGGCGCGACCAGTCGAGTTCGGTGTCGGACAGGCCGGTGTGACCGGTGTAGCCGCTGTTGCGGGCATCGCCGTGCACGACCGGCCAACTGTCCTGCGCGAACGCATCGACCGTGTCGCTGCCAGTGGCACAACCGGCCGCAGTCAGAATTGCGGCCGTCACTGCGACTGCGCGGGCGAGGTCGCGTGTGCGGCCGAACACCGTCGTGGTCTCCTTTGTCTTCGTAGCTCATCCCGTGCCGCCGCGTCGGGCGCACAGGCGTCGGCACAGAGACTATCCCGGCGCCCGGTCGGGTGGGCGCCCCGGCACGCGCAGCGTGCGAACCGGTGCCGCAGCGCTTCGCGGGGGGAGTTGGTCCGTCGAGACCGGCGAAACTAGGGTGACTCGTTATGACGAGCATGTGGAACGCCCCGTTGCGTTCGCGCTGGCGTGGATCGAGGCTGCGGGACACCGAGCAGGCACGGTTCCTCACCCTGGACTCGCTGCGGTGGGTGCTGAGGAACAAGGCGTACACACCCTGGTACCTGGTGCGGTACTACCGCCTCGCGCGGTTCAAGGCGGCAAACCCACACGTGGTTCTGCGCGGGATGCTCTTCCTCGGCAAGAACGTGGAGATCCACTCGACTCCCGAGCTGTCCAGGCTAGAGATCGGGCGCTGGGTACACATCGGTGACGGCAACGCCATCCGGTGTCACGAAGGATCGCTTCGCATCGGCGACAAGGTGGTCTTCGGCAAGGACAACGTCGTCAACACTTACCTCGACATCGAGATCGGGGCGTCGACCCTGGTTGCGGACTGGTGCTACATCTGCGACTTCGATCATCGGATGGACGATGTGAACACGCCGATCAAGGATCAGGGCATCGTCAAGGGTCCGGTCCGAATCGGGCCGGACACCTGGATTGCCGCCAAGGTGACGGTGCTGCGCGACACCGCCGTCGGGCGCGGATGCGTGCTCGGAGCGCACGCGGTGGTCAAGGGCACCGTTCCCGACTACAGCATCGCCGTCGGGGCCCCGGCCAAGGTGGTGCGCAACCGCAAGGCCGACTGGGAGGCAGGCGCGGCGTCACGGGCCGAGTACATCGCCGCGCTCGAGGACATTGCCCGCAAGAAAGCCCTCGGCAGCGCGGAGGCCGCACGGAACGCCGTCGGCAGCGCGGAGGCCGCACGGAACGCCGCGCCGGGGGATTCAGCTTCGCTCGGGTAGGGCCCGTTCCACGATCGTCGGCCGCCCCAGCGGGAAGCGAACCTTGCGCTTCGCGGCCAGGTAGACCTGCGCGGTTTCGTGTGCGACGTGCTTCCAGTCGAAGTCGACGGTCAGCCGTCGGCGGGCGGCGTCGGCACGCGTCTGGGCGGCGGGACCGTCGTCCAAGACTCGACGGACGGCCGAGGCGAGCTCGCCGACGTCCGCCGGTGGAAACGACAGGCCGGTGACACCGTCCACGATCGCCTCACCGAGTCCGCCCGCGGTGGACGCAACCAACGGCGCACCCGCGGCCGCTGCTTCGAGGGCGATGATGCCGAACGGCTCATATCGACTGGGCAGCACGATCGCATCGGCGCTGTGGAGGTTCGCGAGAAGCTCCTCGTGATCGAGTGAACCGAGAAACGATACGGCCCGTGCGACGCGGTGAGTGCGCGCGAGGCCGGCGAGCCACCCGAACTGTGTTCCCTCGCCTGCGATTGCCAGCGTGGTACCCGGGTGCGTTCGCCGAATACGGGGGAGGGCCGCAATGGCGTCCTGGATACCCTTCTCGTATTCCAGACGCCCGACGTAGAGCAGGGTGGCGGGGCCGGAGCGAGGTCGACGACGCTGGTAGCTCCACGTGCGGATGTCGATGCCGTTGCGGATGACGTTGACCGACGCGTCCTGGATGTCGAACAGCCGGGTGACCTCGTCCTTCATCGACGCCGAGCACGTGATGACGGCGTCGGAGTCGTTGGCGAGCCACCACTCGATCGAGTGCACCTGGCGGTTGACCGTTCCGGAGATCCAGCCGCTGTGACGCCCGGCTTCGGTTGCGTGAATCGTCGACACCAACGGCACGTCGTAGTGCTCGGCCAGTGTGATCGAGGGGTGGGCGACAAGCCAGTCGTGGGCGTGCACGACGTCGGGATGCCAGCCCTCTCCGAGGCCGGGTTTTCCGAGAGCGATTCCGGCACGCACCATCGCGTGCCCCATGGCCAGCGTCCATGCCAGCATGTCCTCGCCGAAGACGAAGTGTGCGGGGTCCTCGGCGACGGCCACCACCAGAACGCCGTCTTCGATGCGGTGATGGGTCGGATGCGTCGAGGCATCGGTTCCGGTGGGACGTCGAGCGAGGACGACGACCTCGTGGCCGGCCGCGACGAGCTCGGTGGCGAGGTGATGAACGTGCCGGCCCAGGCCTCCGACAACGACGGGCGGGTACTCCCAGGACACCATCAGTACCTTCACTCGCGCTCCCCTCCGTCCGCCCGAACCTTACGCAGTCGCCTGGCGTCGAGAGCGGGAAACAACCCGTCCGCTCGATTCCATTGCAGGGCGAGCTCTGCCGCCCGGTTGTCATGACCCCTGCTGACTGCATCGGCGATCTCACGCAGCGCGTGTGCGTGGACGTGGGCGCGTTCGCGGGCGTACCCCGCGGCCGAGTCCTTGCTGACCATGAAGGCCCAATCGCTCGCGATCGTCATCAGCGTCTCGCGCACCATCTGGTCGTCGACTCGGTTCCGCAGAGGTGGCCCGTCGTCGACACGGTGCGCACCCAGCGCCGCGAACATCGTGTCGACGACCTCCGCGTTGAGTTTCACGAGATCCTGCACGGCGTCCCCCGCCCACACGCGCCAATCCTTACCCGATCCCCACGACGATTTGTGCAGTCGAACCGGTGCGCCGACGTACCCCTTGGCCTTGGCGTCGTCGAGCGTTCCGATGTCGATACCTGCCTCCGGCAGCGCGCGCAGTACGCGTTCGAGCCAGACCGGGCCCTCGAACCACCAGTGACCGAACAGTTCGGTGTCGAACGCAGCGACCACGAGGGCCGGCCGGCCGATACGGCTCGACTCCGCACGCAGCCGTGTTCGAACGGATTCGACGAAGTCGGCCACGTGCCGGTCGATGGCTGCAGACGCGGCGTCGGGGTCGTACGGAGCCTTGTCGGCGGAGTCGACGCCGCGACCGGTGACCCGTGCGTGCTTGAGCCCTGTCGCGTGATCGTAGGTGTGGAAGTCGCGGTACGCGGCGTGGCCGGGGTACCCCGACTTCGGGGACCACACTCGGTAACTGACCTGGAGGTCACGGCCGAAGGCGACGACATCGGAGTCTCGAACCGGTCGCCCCAGTGTCGTATCGCCCCGCAGTGCGGGCCCGTCGACCATGAAGTGTTCGATGCCGACCGACGCGTAGTCGTTCTCCATGCCGGGTGCGTACGCGCATTCGGGGGCCCAGATTCCGGTCGGTGTTGCACCCCAGCGCATGTCGGCGTCCGCAAGTCCCTCGGCGAGAGAGAATCGGCGCAGTCGAGGATCCATCAGCGGTTGGAACGGGTGTGCAAGCGGTCCGCCGAGCAGCTCGACGGCGCCGGAGTCGACAAGGGTGCGCACCACTGCCGAGCCCCCGTGCCGCCAATGCGTCTCGAAGTCCGCCAATGCTGTTGCAGCAGCGCGATGTTCACGAACCGCCAAGTCGCGGTCGGTTGCCTCGTGAGCGCGAAGCTGCCAGTTGGCAAGCCAGTGATGCATCCCCGCCAGGGAATGTGGATCGTCCAATTGAGCCGCCAGCACGGGGGTGATACCCAAGGTCAGCAGGTTTCGGCGGCCCTCGTCGGCCAGTGCTCGGAGCATCTTCGTGAGCGGCAGATACGAACCGGCCCACGATTGATACAGCCATTCCTCACCGACGGGCCACCGACCGTGATTGGCGAGCCAGGGGAGATGCGAATGCAGAACCAGGGCGAACATGCCCGGTTCGGTCACAGGGTGGTCGAGCTTGCTCACCCGCGCACCGGGGCACCGGACCGCGACGTGGCGACGGCGGCGACGGACTTTACTGCCACCGCGACCAGATCGAGGCTCGCATCGATGTCCGACGAGTCGATGTCGAAGTGGGCCGTGGAGATCCCGGCGACATCCGATGTGAGGTCCGCGGGCCACGCCTCGCCCGCGAGCGCGCGTTCGATCTGTGCGTCGATGAACGATCCTCCGTGTTTGGCATCCAGGTCTCGCAGCACGTGACCGTGGTGAACGCCGGTCATCGTCTCGACGGTGAACCCGGCAGCGTCGAGCAGCTCGCCGAGTTCTGCGGCGTCGAGCTCGCGGGTATGGAACGGGTTGAGCGGCGTGTCGCGACCGGGTGAGAAGGTGATCCGGTTGGGCGTGCTGATCAGGAGTACGCCACCGGGCGCGAGAACACGGAAACACTCGTCGAGGAACTGGCCCTGATCCCACAGGTGTTCGATGACCTGAAAATTGACCACCACGTCCACCGACGCATTCGCCAGGGGCAGCTGTGCGAGGTTGCCGCGCAGCATGCCTACGCGGGGATAGCGCGCAACCACGTGAGCGGCAGCCGAAGCGTCGTAGTCGAGCCCGACCACCGCGTCGGCGAACCCCGCGATCATGTTGGCGCCGTAGCCTTCTCCGGATCCCGCCTCGAGCACGACTCGGCCTGTGCACCGCGAAGCGAAGTGTTCGTAGACGACCTCGTGCCGACGGAACCAGTAGTTCTCCTCCGCGATGCCCGGCACCGTGCGCTCACCGGTCAGCGGCAGGGGCTCGCGCGCAGCCCTGTCGGCGTCACCGGTGGCTGTAGAGGTGGCCGTGGTGGTGGCCAGCGATGCGTCAGATGAATCGGTCACCGACGAGAGGGTAGTGCCTCGCTCGGCTTTCCAGCTATCGGCACCGTGACTTTCACGCTGTCGGCTCTGTGTAGCGCACGGGCAGATCGGATGTATGGTCAGATCGGAAACAGGGTAAGTTACCCACCGGTAACTAAACTTGGGGTAATCTACGGCAAGGCCTAGAACAGCACGAACCCCATGCACCACACGATTGAAGCGAACCATGACCAGGAGGTCGACGCAGACCCATGACGAACATCGTTGTTT
>NZ_JBAWFH010000571.1:0-1826 GCF_049591685.1 Rhodococcus sp. (in: high G+C Gram-positive bacteria)
CAGCAATACACTACGTTCCGCGTCGTCGAGCAGATCGATACCGCCGACCAGTCGAGCCGGGTCGGCAACAACAGAGTCCAGTACAATACGAAAACGCTTCTCGAGGAGTGCGATCCCGGCTTCTTCAAACAGGTCGGTCGCGTAATTGAACTCGATCGACCAACCGAGACAGTCGGCAGTATCCGCCACCGCAATCTGCAGGTCAAATTTGGCTGTGCCCGCTTCGAAATCGACGGCGGACACCGACAAGTTCGGTAGTTCAAGTTTGGACTGGTCCAGGTTTTGGAATACGAACGCAACCTGAAACAGTGGATGACGCGCCGTCGACCGTGCAGGGTCAAGTATCTCGACCAGTCGCTCGAACGGAATGTCGGCGTTCGCAAAAGCTGACAGGTCTGCCTCACGGACGCAACCGAGCACTTCGTCGAAACGGGCCTGTGGGTCGACGCGGACCCGCAGGACGAGCGTGTTCACGAACATGCCGATCATGTCGTCGAGAGCGGCCTCGCCGCGCCCCGCGATGGGTGCACCGACCGCGATGTCGTCGGTACCGGACAGGCGTGCGAGCAGAACTGCGACCGCAGCATGGAAGACCATGAACGGTGTCGACCGCTGCTGCGCGGCCAGCTCTTCCACTGCGCTACGCAACGCTGCCGAGACGACGAACCGGTGCGTCGCCCCCCGATAACTCGCCACGGCAGGGCGCGGACGATCGAACGGGAGATCCAGTTGGTCCGGCAGACCGTCCAACGCGCTCTGCCAGTAGGCCTTCTGCGCGCTGATGACCGACTCGGGATCTTTCTCCGAACCGAGGATCTCGCGCTGCCACAGCGTGTAATCGGCGTAGTGCACGGGAAGTGGTTCCCAGTTCAGGTCGAGCCCGGCAGCGCGAGCGGTGTACGCCCGCACCACGTCTCGCGTCAGCGGGCCCAGCGAGAAGCCGTCGGCCGCGATGTGGTGGACGACGAACACGAGCACGTGCTCGGTCGACGACACTTCGAACAAGCAGGCACGGAACGGAACCCGCGACGTGACGTCGAAGCCCGTCATCACCAGTTCTTCGATGGCGGATGCCACTCTGTGCTCGTCGACCGGAATGGGTGCCAGATCAGGAATGACGGACCCGGTCGGAACCACCTCTTGATAGCCGACGCCGTCGATCTCCGGATAGACCGTTCGAAGCGATTCGTGCCGGGACAGCAGGTCGGCCACGGCGACGTGCAATGCATGGCGATCCAGCAGGCCGGACAGTCGGATCGCGACCGGGATGTTGTTGACCGCGGACTCTGGCTCGAGCCGGTTGAGGAACCACATTCGCTGTTGCGCCATCGACAGTGGGATGCGGTTCGGGCGGTCGCGAGGCGTGAGCGGCACGCGTGCCCCTGCGCCTACTTCCGATTCGATTCGGACGGCCAGCGAGGCGACGGTGGACACCTCGAACAGGAGACGAACCGGCACCGTGGTGTCGAGGGCAGCGCCGAGCCTTGATGCGACCTGAGTCGCGATCAACGAGTTGCCACCGAGGGCGAAGAAATCGTCGTTGGCGCCGACGCGTTCGAGGCCGAGCACGTCACCGATGACCGATGCGACTATCTCCTCGACGGGCGTCGACGGAGCCTGGTACTCGTGCACCTCGAACTCCGGATCCGGGAGGGCCTTGCGGTCCAGTTTCCCCGCAGCCCCGACCGGGAGTGCGTTCAGCTCTACGACGGCGTCGGGCACCATGTACGCCGGCAGATCGCGCGCGGCGGCATCGCGGAGATCGCCTGCGCCGATCGACAAGCCTTGCGCGGGAACGACATAGGCCACGAGACGGTTGCGGCGAA
>NZ_JBAWFH010000572.1:0-2659 GCF_049591685.1 Rhodococcus sp. (in: high G+C Gram-positive bacteria)
CAGCTGCTTCGACGAATGCAGCGCGGGCCGTGGCTCCCTCGGTTTCGGCGCGGGCAGCGGCTCGCGCACCGAGTGTCGGCGCCAACACACCGGCGATCAGCAGGGCCACTGCGAGGACCGACGCCGCAGCCGGGGAGACGAACGCGAGCAGCGCCACCGCGGAGACCATCATGATCGCGGACACGCACATCGGGACGATGGCACGCACGACGACGTCGCCGAGAGCGTCGACGTCGGCGCCTGCACGGGCCATCAGGTCGCCTCGGCGCAGCATGGTCGGCGCCGCGTTGTCGGCGTTCGCCAAGCGTTCGTAGAGCCGGGTGCGCGCGGACGCCATGCCGCGGAGTGCGGTGTCATGTGTGGCGAGACGTTCGAGGTAGCGGAACACTCCGCGGGAGATGCCCAGTGCACGGACGGCCACGACGGCAACCGTCAGGTCGAGCACCGGGGGCATCTGCCACGCCCGGGTGATGAGCCATGCCGACACGGCTGCAAGCGTCAGTGCACTGCCCAGAGTTGCTACTCCAGCGGCGACGGCGACCGCGACTCGGCGTGGCCGGAGTTCGAGCAGGGTCAGAGCACGCAGGAGATCACTCATGTGCGCCTCCGCCACCCGTGCGCACAAAGTGCTGTTCCACCATCGTTTTTGGCACACCGGCGCGGCAGCGCACTGCAGCCACTTCCATCACGGTGTCGGCGCAGGCGAGGACGGCGGGGCGGTGACCGACGACCACGACGGTGCGTCCGGCGTCCGCGAGTGCGCGGACAGCCGTCAGGACCCGATGTTCGGCGACGCCGTCGAGGTGGGCGGTCGGTTCGTCGAGAAGAACCACGGGAGCCGACGAGGTGAGTACCCGAGTGAGCGCCAGCCGTTGCAGTTGGCCGAGCGAGAGGCCGACGCCTCCGCTGCCGACGCGGGTGTCCCAGCCGTCCGGCAGTTCGCGCAGCACCTCGTCGAATCCTGTTGCTGCGCAGACTCGGTCGAGGGTATCTGGTTCGGGGCGTCTTCCGGTCAGCACGAGGTTTTCGTGGAGGGTTCCCGGCAGCAGCACGGGACGTTGCGGTAGCCAGGCCACGTGGTGCCACCAAGTGCGGGTGTCGATGGCGCGGAGGTCCGTTCCGTTGATGGTGACGGCTCCCTCGTCGGCGACGCTGAGACCGAGCAGGACGGTCAGTGCCGTGGACTTGCCAGCTCCGTTGTCGCCGGCGAGAACCGTCACCGTCCCCGGCTCGAAACATGCGTCGAGGCCGTACGGCGCGAAGCCCGTTCGAGAGGCGACGCACACCGAAGACAGTTCGATCCGCACGCTGTCGGCCCGCGCCATTGCCGAGCCCGGGGTCGGCATCGTCCGCCGATCCAATACTGCGAAGGCCTTGTCCGCGGCGGCCACCCCGTCTTCGGCTGCGTGAAATTGAGCTCCGACACGGCGCAGCGGTACGTACACTTCCGGCGCCAACACGAGCGCGATGATGCCGGCTTCGAGTGCCATGTCGCCGAACACGAGTCGCAGTCCGATGCTCACCGCGACGAGCGCGACACACAGCGTCGCGAGCAATTCGAGCACCAT
This sequence comes from Rhodococcus sp. (in: high G+C Gram-positive bacteria), assembly GCF_049591685.1. Taxonomy (GTDB): domain Bacteria; phylum Actinomycetota; class Actinomycetes; order Mycobacteriales; family Mycobacteriaceae; genus Rhodococcoides. Next base: position 1,569 of record NZ_JBAWFH010000572.1, read on the forward strand.
CGACGACAGGAATGCGATCTTCAGGGCACGCATCGTCGCAGTCCGATGGGCTTCGCCGAGCGCGCGAACCCGAGCAGCCGGACCCTGTTCGCGACCGAGCGCGCGCAGCGTCGGCAGCCCGGCAAGAAGATCCAGCAGCTGAGCCGAGAGCACCGTCATCGATTCGAGAGTGGCTGCGGCCCTGCCCTTCGTGAGCAAACCGATGAGGATCATGAAGACCGGAATGAGCGGCAGCGTGAAGAACACGATCAACGCCGATGTCATGTCCTGCGTGGCGATCACGACGAGCGTCGCAGGCGTCAAGGTGCCCGCGAGGACGAGCGAGGGAACGTAGCCCGTCAGGTATGGCACGAGTCCGCCGAGCGCCCGAGTGACGACGGTTGCCACCGACTCCCGTTCGGCGTCGAGGTACCGCGGGTCCATCCGTGCGGCGTTGGCCAACACTTCGTTCTCGAGTTCCTCCACCACCGACGACGCGGCCCGGTGGCCGTAGCGGGATTGCACCCATGTCGCTGCGGTGCGAACGACGATGGCGCCGAACAGCGTCCACAGTTGCGGCGCCCATTCGCCGATGGTGCGCGCGTCCGTGGTGATGACGCCCGCGAGCACGGTTCCGAGCATCACCGCGGACACGATGACTGCTGCGGTGTCGACGAGTGCCGTCGCGACCGTCAGAGCGAGATAGCGCCGCGCGGAGCGGGAGTACCGCCACAGCCGCGGATCGATCGGTGGTCTTCTCGACCGCTCCGTGGCAGTGGTCATGAGCTGCGACCCCGCGACAGGCCGATCGAGTCAGGGATGTGCGAGGTGGAGATTCGCTTGCGAAACACCCAGTACGTCCACGCCTGGTAGCCGATGACGACCGGCGCCATGAACGCAGCAGCCCAGCTCATCACTTTCAGGGTGTACGGACTCGACGAGGCGTTCTCGATGGTCAGGTCGAACGCCGGATCGGTGGTCGACGGCATCACGTTGGGGAACAGCGATCCGAAGAGCAGCACAACCACCGCGATGATGGCGAAGGTGGTGAACACGAACGCCCAGCCCTCGCGCAGACGGGCCGTGAGAGCAACGACCGCGAGCAGTGATGC
>NZ_JBAWFH010000573.1:0-22442 GCF_049591685.1 Rhodococcus sp. (in: high G+C Gram-positive bacteria)
GCCTGGGGCTTCGGAGTTCCCAGTGTCGGAAGCAACGGCCGAGAGCATCGGATGACGGATTCGAACGACGCCGCGCGCCACGAATTCGCGACTGTCGGCACGAAGACGGTGTACGAGGGCGCGATCCTTGCTCTTCGTCTCGACCAGGTGCAGATGCCCGGTGGCCGTGTTGCCGAGCGCGAGGTCGTCGAGCACCACGGTGCAGTGGGCATCGTGGCACTCGACGATCAGGGTCGGATCGCGATGATCGAGCAGTACCGTCACCCGGTCGGTCGTCGACTGTGGGAGTTGCCCGCCGGGCTGCTCGACGAGCTCGACGAACCTCCCGTCGACGCCGCCAAACGGGAACTCGCAGAAGAGACCGGTCTTGCAGCCGAACGCTGGTCCGTGCTCGTCGACGTGTCACCGTCACCAGGGTTCACCGACGAGAGCGTCCGAATCTTTCTGGCAGAGGGCCTGTCCGAAGTGGAGCGGCCGGAAGCCGAGCACGAGGAGGCCGACATCGTGCTGAAGTTCGTTTCTCTCGACGACGCCGTCACCCGAGCGTTGTCGGGTGAGGTCGTCAACGCGTCTGCCGTGTCCGGCATTCTCGCGTTGGCAGCATCACGCGCAAGTTCGACGAGCCTACGACCCGCCGATGCTCCGTGGCCGGATCTGCCGACTACCTTCGAGCGTCGGAAGAATTCGCACGCGTAATCGCCGTGCTGGCGCAGCAGATCTCGACGTACCTCGACCATCTCGAGGTCGAGCGGGGCGCTGCCAAGAACACGTTGTCCTCGTACCGCCGCGATCTCCGGCGGTACGAGGCGTTTCTCGACGCTCATGCCATCGACGACCTCGATCGCGTCACCGAGGGTGATGTCACCGAGTTCGTCATGGATCTGCGCCGCGGAGGCGACGAATACCCTCCTCTCGCAGCGAGTTCCGCGGCCCGAACGCTCATCGCGGTCCGCGGATTGCACAAGTTCGCGGCGGCGGAAGGTATGACGCGGCTGGACGTGGCGAGCGCCGTGAAGCCGCCGACGCCGAGCCGCCGGCTACCGAAATCGTTACCGCTCGATCACGTCATCGCCATACTCGACGCTGCCGCCACCGAGGGAGTCGACGCACCACGCGGGTTGCGCGACAAGGCGCTCCTCGAACTCCTGTATTCCACGGGGGCGCGTATCTCCGAAGCCGTCGGACTCGATGTCGACGACATCGACACCGAGTCTCGTTCGGTCGTACTGCACGGCAAGGGCGACAAGCAGCGGCTGGTTCCGGTCGGCCGTCCGGCGATCGAGGCCGTCGACAACTATCTGGTGCGTGGCCGCCCCGCGTTGGCGACGAAGGCGACGCCGGCGTTGTTCCTCAACGCCCGCAGTGGCAGGCTCTCGCGGCAGAGCGCCTGGCAGGTATTGCACTCGGCTGCCGAACGCGCTGGGATCCCGACGCCTGTCTCGCCCCACACGTTGCGCCACTCGTTCGCGACGCATCTGCTCGACGGGGGAGCCGACGTGCGCGTCGTCCAGGAGCTTCTGGGGCATGCGTCCGTCACGACCACACAGATCTACACCCTCGTCACCGTCAACACGTTGCGTGAAGTGTGGGCGGAGGCGCACCCGCGCGCCAGGTAACGGTTTTGCGCGTGTCCGGCGAAGCTGTCGAGAACGCACGCGGTAGCGTTGATCAGCAATCGTTGACAAGACGTTGCAGAGTACGAACGGACAGGGGAGCGCTGGAGACGTGTCGACACCGCAGCCGCCAGCGGCGGAGTCAGGCCCTCAGAGGACATGGGGTGAGCCGACAACGGTGAACCGGGTTCCGACTGCTCCGGACACGTCGTATCGCTCGTACGACGCGACACCCGACGGGTTGTCCCCGCAGCATCCGCACAACGAAGGCGCCTTGTTTCACACCCGTCAGCCTGAGAGTCACCGCGAAGCGAAGGCGAAGCCTGTCGGCGCCGACGAGTTGGGACCGACCGGTCGCAAGACCCGTGAAGTGCCCGACCCGACGCCCTTGGCCAGCCATGGGCCGGCCAAGATCATCGCGATGTGCAACCAGAAGGGTGGCGTCGGCAAGACGACGTCGACCATCAACCTCGGTGCCTCGCTCGCTGCATATGGACGGCGCGTGCTGCTCGTCGATCTGGACCCGCAGGGCGCTCTGTCGGCGGGACTGGGCGTCGCTCACCACGAGTTGGATCTGACGGTCTACAACCTTCTCGTCGAGCCGAAGATCTCCGCCGACGACGTTCTGATGCGCACCCGCGTCGAAAATCTCGACCTGCTGCCCAGCAACATCGACCTGTCGGCAGCCGAAATACAGCTGGTCACCGAGGTGGGTCGCGAGCAGACGCTCGGACGTGTGCTGCATCCGATCCTCGATCGGTACGACTACGTGCTCATCGACTGCCAGCCCTCCCTAGGACTCCTCACCGTCAACGCCCTCACCTGCGCCGACGAAGTTCTCATTCCGATGGAATGTGAATACTTCAGCCTCCGAGGTCTGGCTTTGCTCAACGACACCGTCGAAAAAGTGCGTGATCGGCTCAACCCGCGGCTCAAGTTGGCTGGGATCGTCGTGACCATGTTCGACGCACGCACCCTGCATTCGCGTGAGGTCATGACCAGAGTCGTCGAGGTTTTCGGCGACGTCGTGTACGACACGGTCATCACCCGCACCGTCCGGTTCCCCGAAACCAGTGTTGCAGGCGAGCCGATCACCACGTGGGCGCCCAAGTCGTCCGGCGCGGTGGCTTATCGGGCCCTTGCCCGAGAGGTCATCTACCGGTCCGGCCCGTAGATCGATGCCCGACACCATTGCCGTCGATGCACCGATCGAGGTACCCGAGGACGAGGATCCTTCGCGCTTTCGCGTGCGGCTGCTCAATTTCGAGGGGCCGTTCGACCTGTTGCTGACGCTCATCAGTCAGCATCGGCTCGACGTCACCGAGGTAGCGTTGCACACGGTCACCGACGACTTCATTTCCTTCACCAAGACTCTGGGCAAGGAGATGGGCCTCGATCAGACGACCGAGTTCTTGGTCGTCGCTGCCACTCTGCTCGATCTGAAGGCGGCCAGACTGTTGCCGTCGGGAGACGTCGAGGATGCCGAGGATCTGGCGCTGCTGGAAGTGCGCGACCTATTGTTTGCGCGCCTGTTGCAATACCGGGCCTACAAGCAGGTCGCGCAGCTCTTCGGTGAACTGGAAGCTGCGGCACTTCGCCGGTATCCACGGTCGGTGTCGGTGGAGGACCGCTATACCGATCTGATTCCCGAGGTGCTGCTCGGCGTCGACGCGGCCCGGTTCGCCGACATTGCGGCAGCGGCCTTCCGGCCGAAACCGATCCCCAAGGTCGGTCTCGATCACATCCACCAACATTCGGTGTCCGTTCCCGAACAGGCGAGATGGGTTCTGGAACGGCTCGAGAGCAAGGGGGAAGGTGCGTGGACACCGTTCTCCGACCTGACCGAGGGGTGCGAGCACACCGTCGAAATAGTTGCCCGGTTTCTCGCGTTGTTGGAGTTGTTCCGCGAGCAGGTAATTGCTTTCGATCAGCCCGAGCCGCTGGGAGAACTGATGGTGAGCTGGACCGGCAAGGCGAAGTCGGACGAAGTGGTTGTAGCGGCGGTGGACTATGGATGAGCAGGGGCAATTGATCGAGACAGCAGAAGACGACTCGGAGCTCGACGACGGCACCCTCGAGTCTGCTCTCGAAGCCATCCTTCTGGTCGTCGATTCGCCTGCGTCGAATGCGCAGTTGGCGTCGGCGGTCGGCAGCGATGCCCGTCGTGTCGACGCGACGCTGAAGCGAATGGCGGCGCGGTTCACCGAACGAGGTAGCGGGATCGACCTCCGATACGCCGGCGACGGCTGGCGTTTCTACACCCGCACCGCGTACGCGCCGTACGTCGAGAGGCTGCTTCTGGACGGCGCTCGGTCGAAACTCACACGCGCGGCATTGGAGACTCTTGCCGTTATCGCATATCGTCAACCGTTGACCCGCGCGCGAGTCAGCGCCGTGCGTGGAGTCAACGTAGACGGAGTGATGCGCACGTTGCTCGCTCGCGGTCTGATTTCGGAAGCTGGAGTCGACCCGGAATCGAACGCCACGATGTACTCCACCACCGAGCTGTTCCTCGAACGGCTCGGCCTGGCTTCACTGACGGACCTGCCGCCGCTGGCACCGTTGTTGCCGGGAGTGGACCTGATCGATGAGATCAGTGACAGCATGGATACCGACGCGAGAGTTACCCGCTCCACCAAGAACCGCGGATCGAAACCCGATCCGGCAGCCGAGCTCGACTCGGACGACTGATAGGTAAAGAAGTGAACAAGCCCGCTCGCCGTGATGGCACACCGGACAGAAACAAACGACAGGCTCCGAACAGGAAGCCGACAGCAGGCAGGTCGGAGGAGCCGCGCGACGGTCGCCGTTCGGGCGATTCGCCTCGCGCCGGCGGTCGCCCCACCGGGGCACGCTCGGCCGCTCCGCGTAAAGCAGACCCCCGTAAGCCAGACCCCCGCAGAAGCGCTGAGCAGCGCAAATCCTTCGAAGACAAGCCTGCGGACAGCGGTATCAACGATCGCAGCAACGACGCGGTGCCACGCAAGAAGCCGTCTCGTCCGAAGCCGCCGAAGCCACAGAAGAAGCAGGCTCCGTCGACGATAATCAACAACGCCAAGCCGGCGAAGCATCAGTACATCGAGCCCGACTCCAAGCGTCGCCACGTCCCACGCGGTGAAGGCGTGCGCCTGCAGAAGGTCCTCGCCCAAGCAGGTGTCGCCTCGCGCCGCGCAGCCGAGGAATTGATCGCGGACGGTCGCGTCGAGGTCGACGGTCGCATCGTCACCGAGCAAGGAATCCGCATCGATCCCGACGTGGCCATCGTGCGCGTCGACGGCACCCGCATCGTCGTCAAGGAAGAGCTCGTTCATCTCGCGATGAACAAGCCGCGTGGTTGGCAGTGCACGATGTCGGACGATCTCGGTCGTCCGTGCGTCGGCGACATCGTCTCCGAGCGGGTGCAGGCCGGCCAGCGACTGTTTCACGTCGGTCGCCTCGACGCCGACACCGAGGGGCTGTTGCTGTTCACCAATGACGGTGATCTTGCTCACCGCCTGATGCACCCGTCGTTCGAGGTGTCCAAGACCTACCTCGCCACTCTCTACGGTGCGATCCCGCGTGAAATCGGTAAGCAGTTGCGTTCCGGAGTCGTCCTGGACGACGGACCCGTCAAGGTGGACGGCTTCTCGCTGCTCGATATCAGCGAAGGCAAGTCGCTCGTCCGAATCACCTTGCACGAGGGTCGCAAGCACATCGTGCGTCGCCTGTTCGAGAAGGTCGGCTACCCGGTCGGTCGCCTCGTGCGTACCGACGTCGGCAACATCGCACTGGGCGATCAACGTCCGGGAACGCTTCGCGTGCTCGGTCGCGGTGAAATCGGCAAGCTCTACGAATCGGTCGGTCTCTGATGGCCGGACTCGTCATCGCGATGGACGGGCCGTCCGGAACGGGTAAGTCGACGGTCTCACGCAAGCTGGCGGCCGCGCTCGATGCCCGCTACCTCGACACAGGCGCGATGTACCGCGTCGCAACGGTGTGGGTGTTGCGTTCCGGGATCGACCCGACCGACGCGGACAAGGTCGCCGACATCGTCGCGACACTTCCGCTGGACATCGGCACCGATCCCGAAGCCGAAGCGGTCACCATGGCAGGGGAGGACGTTTCTTCGGAGATCCGCGGGGACGCCGTCACCAAGGCCGTCTCGGCCGTGTCGGCTGTCCCGCGAGTACGTGAGCTCCTGGTGCAGATGCAGCGCGAGATCGCTGCTTCTGCCCCTCGGATCGTCGTCGAAGGGCGCGACATCGGAACGGTCGTGCTTCAGGACGCCGATGTCAAAGTTTTCCTGACGGCATCGCCCGAGGCCCGCGCCGACCGTCGTAACAGGCAGAACATCAACGAAGGCCGGGGCGACGATTACGACGCCGTTCTCGCCGACGTCCAACGCCGCGATCATGCGGACTCCACTCGCGCCGTGTCTCCGTTGCGGCCTGCCGAGGACTCCGTGATCGTGGACACGAGCGATTTGGGCATGGACGGCGTCATCGCTGCGTTGCTCGAGATCGTGCGCGAAAGAACTGGAGTGAAACAGTGACCGAGGAAATCTTCAGCGGAGCCGAAACAGCCGGTGACGGCACATGGTCCGACGAGGGGGAGTGGGAGCTTGTCGACCTGACCGAGGGCGACGACGGTGAGGTCGCGGTTGCCGTACCGACCCTAGCTGTCGTCGGCCGGCCGAACGTCGGAAAGTCGACGCTCGTCAACCGCATCATCGGCCGCCGCGAAGCGGTTGTCGAGGACGTTCCCGGCGTAACTCGCGATCGCGTGTCGTACGAGGCGAACTGGGCCGGCCGTCGGTTCATGGTGCAGGACACCGGTGGTTGGGAGCCCGACGCGAAGGGCTTGCAGCAGTCGGTTGCGCGGCAAGCCGAGTTGGCGATGAGCACCGCCGACGCGATCCTGCTCGTCGTCGACGCTCGCGTGGGCTCCACGACGACGGATGAAGCCGTGGCACGGGTGCTTCGCCGCTCGAAGACGCCAGTGTTGTTGGTGGCCAACAAGGTCGACGACGGCCGCACCGAATCCGAAGTTGCCGCTCTCTGGTCGCTCGGTCTCGGTGAGCCACATTCGGTATCCGCAACGCACGGCCGCGGTACCGGCGATCTTTTGGATCGTGTGCTCGAAGCGCTTCCGGAGACACCTCGTGAAGGTATCCCCGCGGGTGGGCCACGGCGAGTTGCGTTGGTAGGCAAGCCGAACGTCGGCAAGTCATCGCTGATCAACAAGCTTTCGGGTGACGAGCGCTCCGTCGTGCACGACGTCGCGGGCACCACCGTCGACCCCGTCGACTCGCTCGTCGAATTGGGCGGCAAGACATGGCGATTCGTCGATACTGCCGGATTGCGCAAGCGCGTCAGTCATGCCAGCGGAGCCGAGTTCTATGCGTCACTGCGCACGAAGTCGGCAATCGAGGCAGCCGAAGTCGCGATTCTGCTAATCGACGCGTCCGAGGTCATCTCGGAGCAGGACCTGCGCGTGCTCAGCATGGTCGCCGACGCCGGCCGCGCGCTGGTCCTCGCCTTCAACAAGTGGGACCTCGTCGACGAGGATCGTCGCCTCCAGCTCGAGAAGGAGATCGACCGCGATCTGCTGCGCGTGCCGTGGGCGCAGCGCGTCAACATCTCGGCGCAGACCGGGCGAGCCGTCCAGAAGCTCGTTCCTGCTCTCGAGACAGCTCTCGAGTCTTGGGACAAGCGCATCCCCACCGGACGCCTCAACAACTGGCTGAAGGAAGTTGTCGCCGCAACGCCGCCTCCGATGCGTGGAGGCCGTTTGCCGCGCATTATGTTCGCGACCCAGGCGACGACGCGCCCACCGACGTTCGTCCTCTTCACCACAGGCTTCCTCGAAGCGGGCTACCGCCGGTTCATCGAGCGGCGCCTGCGCGAAGAATTCGGCTTCGACGGCAGCCCCGTCCGAGTATCCGTCCGGATCCGTGAAAAGCGCGAACGACCGGGTAAGGGCAACAACCGCTGATTGCCCACCCGCCCTACCTCTGACCAGGTGATTTCGTATCAGAGGTAGGGCTGGGGTAATCTCATCGAGCGCCTTACGGGGCGCGGCGGGCTGTGGCGCAGCTTGGTAGCGCACTTGACTGGGGGTCAAGTGGTCGCAGGTTCAAATCCTGTCAGCCCGACACAGATAGATGCAGGTCAGAGGCGGTTTCGGAGGTATTCGGAACCGCCTCTTTTGTGTGCGTGCCGCGAGGATGTCACTACTCGATGCTTACACGGTCGAACTCGGCGATGAGGCGGAATCCAGGTGTATCCACCGGAGGCCGGCGATCTGCGTGCGTCGATCGAATTGATCTGAGCGGACGGATTTACTTGATTCAGCTGGTTCGCTGTCAAGGACCTACTGACTCCGTGGGGGTGCGTGTCGAGCTGCAACTCGGACGAATCGAGAGGCCCGCCTCGAAGATGTCGGCGGCACGGGCATCTTATTCGAGCCGCCCGGTGTCGATGAAGTATCGGGTGATGCCTGTCGATGCGTTCGGCGTCTCGATCCCCGAAACGTGATCGAGCCCCAAGTTGTCCTCACGATGTCGAACGCCCACGACAGCACGGCCGTTCCAGCTGCGACTGATCCGATAGGGAGTCGGCTCCGTTCTTCCCGATCGCGCCCGAGCTTTCGAGGTGGATCTTCGGTGGTCCGGCGTTCGCCGAAACGCCCATGGAACGTGCAGCGAACATCGGTTGGAGCGAGGCGATGGCACCCGCCCAGCCGCCCCTCGGACTACCGATGCTTCTCTGCCTTCTTTGACCAGGCTGCAGTTATCGGTGAGTGACCTGATCCCCGGACACGACTCCATCGATCGGCGCAGCCGCCGATCAACGCTTGCTGATCTTTCCCACCGCAGTTCGCTCGAAGGCGTCGACTACCTCCACGACGTCGGGCATCTTGAACGCTGCGAGGTCCCGGCCTCGAAGGAACTGCCGAATCCGAGGCAGTGTCAGCTCTTTCAGGTCGGCACCGTCGCGGGGGAGGACCGAAGCCTTGATCCGTTCGCCGAGCATGTCGTCGGGAATTCCGACGACGGAGACCTCGTGCACTGCCGGGTGGGCGAGCAGCAGGTCTTCCACCTCGGCCGGTGCGATCTTCTCGCCGCCGCGGTTGATCTGATCCTTCGTCCGTCCGGTCACCGTCAGGTATCCGCGCTCGTCCTGGGTCACGATGTCGCCGGTGATGTAGTACCCGTCGGGTGTGAAGCTCGAATTGTGTTCGGGGGCGCGGAAATATCCGCGAATGGTCGACGGCCCCCGGGTCCACAGATTCCCGGACGTACCACGCGGCACCTCGTTGTGGTTGTCGTCGACGACCTTGATCTCGTCGGCCGATGTCGCCGGTCGCCCCTGGCGGGTGGTGATCGTCTCGTCGTCCTCGTCCAGACCGGTGAATGTGTGCAGGCCTTCGGACATTCCGAAACTCTGCTGCAAGGTGGCACCCAGTTCGCTGCGTATCCGAATCGCGGATTTTCGCCCGAACTTCGCGCCGCCGACCTGGACGACCTCGAGGGAGGACAGATCGTGCTCGTCTTTGAGGGTCGAGTTCAGCCACGCGAGAGCGAGCGGCGGCACCAGGGCGACGTGGGTGACACCGTGCTGCGCCACGAGCGGGAACGCGACGTCTGGACTTCCGTTCGGCGTCAATACAACTCGCCCACCGACGCTGAGAACACCGAGGAATCCGGGCGACCGCATGGCGAAGCTGTGCGACATGGGCAGCACGATGAGCTGGACGGTCGATTCGCTGACGCCCCCGACACTCACCGCTGCGCGCACCGACGCCAGGTAGGTCTCGTGGGTGTGCGCGACGATCTTCGGCCGACCCGTCGTTCCACCCGACAGCGCAAGAAACGCAACGTCCGACGGCAGCGAACGCCGGGTGTGCTCCACCGAACCACGCGCGAGCAGTCGGTCGAGGTCGGCACCGCCGCCGTCGCGGGCGACAACGATGGTGTGCCGCAACGACGCCGACGATTCAACGAGTTCGGCTGCAAGTGCGGCGAGGTCGTACCCGTCGTGCGAGTCGGTGGTGATGTATCCACGAGCGCCGGTGGTGTCGACGATGTACTCGATCTCGTGTTTGCGCAACGCCACCGGTGCCAGAACCGGAACGGCGCCGATCTCGTACAGCGCGAAGACGAGCGAGACGAACTCGACGATGTTGGGCAGGTGGACCACTACCCGATCGCCCCGTTCGATGCCCTCGTGCTGCAATCCGGCAGCGAGCCGAAGAACCCGTTCACCCAGCTCGGCGTAGGTCGTGTGTGCATCGCCGCTGCTGAAGGCAATTCGGCCGGAGGAGCGCCCGATCGCGTCGAACAGGAACTCCGAGAACGTCTGATCGAACCAGATGCCCTCTGCCCGATACTGTTCAGCAAACTCCTTCGGATATGGCACGACTCCGTCCAGAAGGAAAGGTTCGACCGGGGGGATCGAACTCTGTACGACGGAATTCTCGGTCACCGACATCGCTGAAAAGACCTTCTCTCGTGTGCTGTTACGCGGGCAGGGTGGAGGTGGCCAGCGTGTCGACGTCGGCCAGCAGGCGTCGGAGCGATTCCGCACCGTGTCGTGCAACCTCTGCGGCGGGACGCTCGCGGTATCCGGGATTGAAGATCTCGAGCGATACCGGTCCGGTGTAGCCCGCATTCAGAACGGAGGCAACGGGAGTGACGAGGTCGAATTCGCCTGCTCCGGGGAAGCATCTGTAGTTGCGACTCCACGTGAGTAGGTCGAGTGGCATCCAAGGGGCATCCGCGATCTGGAGCAGACCGACCGAACCGGGTTCGAGGTCGGCGACGGCCTCGGCACCCTCTCCGCCCGCGACCAGATGAAACGTGTCCACGGCCAGCAACACGTTCGGATGGTCTGCCCGCGTGAGTACATCTCGCACGTGTGCGACGCGGTTGATATGGGTGCCCCACGCCAATGCCTCGAACATGACCGTGACTCCGTGTTCGCCTGCAGCGCTACCCAATGCGGCCACCTGGGTGGCCGAGAGGTCCCGGCTGCTGTTCGCGTCGTCGTCGGTGTTGGAGACGACGAGAATCGATGTCGCGCCGAGCGCCTCCATCACGTCGAGTTCGCGATGGAAGCGAGCGAGGACGTCGGGAAACTCGGTGGGCGTGACCCCTTCGGCCCTCCGGAACGGCTGGTACAGATCGATTTTCAGACCGAGAGCTGCGCATCGATCGGCGATGTCACGCGGGGACAGCGCCGACGCGTGCACGTCCGTGCAGAGCAACTCGAGACCATCGAAGCCCGCTGTCGCGATACCGTCGATCTTCTCTTCCAGCGTCCCGCCGAGCGACACGGTTGCTATGCAGGTCTTCAACACACGCGCCTTGTCGGTGGACCTATCGGCCGAGATTTATCTTAGCCTTACTTAACTCGAATTCTCTACGGCGTGCTCGACGCCGGTTCTTCCCGCGCTGTACACGGCCCACAGGTCTGCGTACCGGCCACCCGAGGCGACCAGGCCGTCGTGCGTCGCCTCCTCGACGACCACGCCGTGCTCGAGCACCATGATGCGATCACACGCGCGAGCCTGCGAGAGGCGATGCGCGATGACGATCGCCGCGCGCCCGTCCAAAGCTCGAACCGTGGCGTCGTCGAGAACCGCGGCGTTTCGTGAGTCCGCTTCTGCGGTCGCTTCGTCGAGAATGGCCACGCACGGATCGTGAAGCACCAACCGCGCCAACGAGATCAGCTGAGCATCGGCCGCGTCGAGGCGATGGCCCTCTTCGCCGAGCAGGGTGTCGAGACCGTCGGGTAGCGAGGCGAACACCTCGTCCGCGCGGACGGTGTTCAGTGCGTCGAGAAGGATATCGTCGGCGGCGTCGGGCGCGGCGAGCAGGAGGTTCTCGCGAAGCGTGGCCGCGAAGATGCGACCCTCCTGGTTGAGGTAGGCAATGCGCGTCCGATCCACCTCGGTGTGGATGACGCCGGCGAGCGGCTCGCGCACACCCGCGACGAGACGGGCCAGAGTCGTCTTCCCCGATCCGCTCGAGCCGACGATCGCCAGATGTTCACCGGCCGCCAGGGTGAGGTTCACTCCGAGGAGCACCGGATGCCCTGGACGGTAGGAGAATTCGACGTTCTCGACGCGGACGACAGGGCCTTCGCCGCGCCGGCTCGCTGGATCGAGTTCAGGCGTATCGACATCTGCCGTCGTCCGCGTCACCCCGACAACCCGCGCGAGTGACGCAGCGGCAGACTGCAGATCGTCCATCACGAACATCAACCCGGCGATCGGTCCGGTGATCTGCAGGAAGAGCAGCGAGGCCGAGGTGATCTGGCCGAGTGTGGTGCCGTACCGCGCTGCGAGGACGAAACCACACGCGAGGACCAGCAGTAGTCCGACGGCCTCGGCCAGGTTGATGCGTCCGAAGAACCGGTTCTGCATGATGCGAGCGCGCATCTCCCACCGCGCCACTTCCCAGGTAGCAGTGCGGATCCGATCGACTCGACGCGGTCCTGCGCGGAAGGCGGTGACGGTGGGAAGTGCCGTCAGCGTGGTGAGTACGCGTTCGCCGCGAGTACTGTCGGCCGATCGTAGTTCGGCGTAGACCGGCGGTACGGCGGGCAGATACCACTGCAGTGCCCGTGCATAGAGCGGCACGGCCAGCAGGAACGCGATGGTGAACCGCCAGTCGATCACCACCGTTCCGACCCCGGTCAGGGCGATGGTGAATGCGGCCGACGCGACGGTCGGCAGGATGCCGGGCAGGTCGTCGGAGATGTTGCGGGTATCGGTCGCGGCGCGGGTGACGATGTCGCCGACGCCCACGCGTTCGATCTCTCGCTCCGGGAGGTCGAACGCGGAGTCCATGAATTTCTCGCGTAGCTCGGCAACCATGGTGTCGATGACGCGGCCGAGTGCGACGATCCCCGAGAACTGGACGATTCCGCCGACTACTGCAGCGCCGCCCAGGGCGCCCAATTGCCACCAGAACACGGTGGGGATTCCGAAACCGCTTCGGTCGGTCACCGTGTCGACGATCCAGCCGATCGTCAAGGGTAGTACGAGAGTTGCTGCCGCAGCGATCAACAGCAGAAGCAGGATGCCGCCGATGCGCCACCACCGTCCCGCCGCGAGATCGGCCACCTCGCGGCGCATCTCCCGCCAGTCGGCGACCGGAAGACGGGCCTGGTCTGCGCTCACGATTGCATCACCTCGTCGCGGCCGATGCTGCGTTCGGCGACCGCGTGAAACGCCGGCGACGAGGTGATGACGACAGTGGTGAAACCGGAACGGGCACTGCGAAGTCGGTGTGCGATATCGTGCTCGGTCGCCGAATCGACCGAGTTCGTCGGATCGTGCAGCACCAGCACCGGTGGTTCCCGAAAGAGGGCGCGCGCGAGCGCGACTCGCTGTCGCTGTCCGCCGGACAGCGTCCGACCGCCGTCGCCGATGGCGGTGTCGTACCCGAGTGGCAGTTCGTGTTCGAGGCTGCCGCAGCAGGCCGAGTCCAGTGCCGCCCGTGCGCGGGAGACGTCGTCCGAGTCGTGGAGAACGTTGGCGAGCACGGTGTCCTCGAGCAGGTCCGCTCGATGGGGTGCAACGAGAATCGTACGGCGGACCTCGGTCGGATCGTGCTCTCGCAGTTCTCGACCGTCGAGAGTGATGTGCGGTGCGGTGCCGGCGCGGGCCGTCATGGTGAGGGCAGCTGTCAGAACGTCGGCGTCCACTGCGGTCGGATCGATCACGACGAACTCACCGGCACGGATGTCGATCGAGTCTCCGGTCGGTGAGTCGATGCGCAGGTGTGGCGTCGGCGCGACCGGTGCGGCACCGAGTGCGTCCGGATTCGGTTCGGTGAACAGCAGATTCAGCACTCGCCGCGCGGAGGCGAGAACTTCCGCACCCAGCGTCGCTGCCTCCTCGATGAGGATCTTCAGCGGATCCAGCAGCATCTGTGCCATCGCGGCAGCGGCGATGAGTCCTCCGACCGAGATGGACCCGTCGAACGTCAACAGCGCCGCGACGACGGTGACGATCCCGGCGAACAAGGCGGTCAGGGTTGCGTTCACGCCGACGAGAGCACCCTCGGCGGTATTGCTCGCCAGCGTGCCCCGCAAGGCGGCGCGAGAAACTCCTCGATAGTGGCCGGCGGCGGCGCGCTGTGCGTGGATCCCGGCGATGACGCGGTAGCCGGAGACGAGATCGGCGGCGGTGCCAGCCGCGTCGGCGATGGCCTCTTGCTCGCGCTCGGTGCGCGCCCGAAGCGGGCGTGCCGCCAGGGCCATCAGTACGAGCAGCAGTGGTGCCCCGACCACGACGGTGATTCCGAGGATCGGGTGGATGACGAACAGCGAGACCGCAGCCACCACGATGGCGACGAGATTTCCGAGTGGGTAGATCGCGAAGTACAAGGCGGCGCAAGTGCGTTCACTGTCGGATGTGGCCACCGACAGCAACCGTCCGGGCAGCTGCGGTCCGCCCGCCGTGCCGCGGGCGTCGAGGATCCGCTCGACCACACGGGCGGACAACTCGTACTGAGCGCGCTGCACCGAATACCATCCGATTCGACCGCCGAATCGGTAGGTCAGGTTCATCACCACGTAGAGACCGGCGATGACCGACACCCAGATCGCGAACCCGCCGACCGCGTCGCCCGCAGGCATCCCGGTGGTGACCGGGCCGATGCCCTGGTCGATCGCCGCACCGAGGGCGAGCGGGACCAGTGTCGTCGCGATGTTGAACACGACGAGGAGCAGGCAGCCCAGAACAGCGTGCCACCCCGCGGACCGGACGATGGACGCCGCGAGTGCCAGGGGAGACATGTCCTCGCGAATGGTGATGCGCTGCTTGGGTGGAGCAGCGGGAACCTCGAAGAAGACCGGGAGACGGCGGGGTGGATTCCAGGCAGGCGAGTTCGGGTTCGGGCTCACCGCTCGAGACTCTTCGAGGTCTCGGGCGCGAGGGGATAGACGTTGGGTGTGCCGGTGATCGGGTCGGGGGCGACCATGCAGGGCAGCTCGAACACCTCCTCGACCAGTTCGGCAGTGATGACGTCGGCGGGCGCTCCGGTGGTGACGATGCGGCCGTCCTTCATCACGATCAGATGCGAGGCGTATCGGGCCGCCTGGTTGAGGTCGTGCAGAACTGCGACCAGCGTCTTGTGTTGCGAGTGAAGCGATTTGAGCAGCTCGAGGAGTTGGAACTGGTGAGCGATGTCGAGGAAGGTGGTGGGCTCGTCCAGCAGTAGCGTCGGTGTCTCCTGGGCCAGCAACATGGCCAACCACACGCGCTGACGCTGTCCCCCCGACAACTCGTCGACGAAACGACCCGACAGCTCGGTCACTCGTGTCGCCGCCAGGGCGTGCGCAACCGCTCGCTCGTCGTCGGGCCGCCACTGCTGGAACAGCGACTGGTACGGGTGGCGTCCACGTGAGACCAGGTCGGCGACGCGGATGCCGTCGGGTGCCAGGGGGCTCTGCGGCAACAGCCCCATCCGCCGTGCGACGTCCTTCGACTTGTACGCGTCGATGTCCTTGCCGTCCAGGACAATTTGTCCGCTGCTGGGGCTGAGCGCTCGACACAGGGCGCGAAGCAGGGTCGACTTTCCGCAGGCGTTCGGGCCGATGATCACCGTGAACGATTCGGCCGGGATCTCCACGGACAACGCGTCGGAGATGACCCGCTCGCTGTATCCGAGGGTGACCTCGCGTGCTTCGAGTCGCGGCTGCCGCGAAACAGGTTGCCGGTCCGCGCGATTCGCTGCGCCGTCGATTCGTCCGGACGTGGTCATCCTCGGGTGTCCTATCGACTCGGTTCGGGCAGTTGGGCTTGACGAGAGCTTTGGCCCGTTATTAACGTACAGCAGGCATATTAGCGTAGGCAAACCTTTGCGCGTCGGTGAGTGCCGATGCGAGGACGCCGCACTGCGGCACGGAAGGCAATCGAGTGACCTCGAAAACGTACAAGAAGAACCGGCTGATCGTGGCCGGCCTGTCGGCCGCGTTGATGCTGGCAGGATGCTCATCCACGGGTGAATCGACCGACGCGACGGCAGGTGCCGCAACGGGCGACGGTGCGTTCCCGGCCACGGCGGAATCGGTCTACGGACCGGTCACGGTGGAGAGCAAGCCCGAGCGGATCGTGGCCACCGGATCGACGGTAGCGGCCATCATGGTCGCGTTGGGCGAGCAGCCGATCCTGATCGGCGAGGACGCACCGGACCCCGCGGACTACCCCTGGCTCGACGGTGTGTTCACCGGGGAGTTCGAGGACATCTGGACCGACGCGGGTACGAGCCTCGAATTGATCGCAGGCCACGACCCGGACCTCATCCTCAACACCGGTTCGTTCGAAGTCGACGAGGGCATCTACCCCGACTACGAGGCCATCGCACCCACGTTCGTCGGCACCCAGGAGGGCATCAGCCCGGCCAACGATCTGCTGCTCGCATACGGCAAGTTGGTCGGCAAGGAAGCAGAGGCGCAGAAGACGCTCGACGACCTGAACGCCAGCTTCGATCCGCTCAAGGAAGGTGAATTGGCCGGGTTGCAGGGCAAGACCTACAACTACGTCTCCCTACGAGACGGCGCAGTGTTCAACATGCCCAACGGATCTGCCGTCGAGTACTTCGGACTCGAGCCGGCCGCGAACCAGGACAACAGCTGGTCCTCCAACGGCATCTCCTACGAGAACATGCGCGAATTCCAGGCGGACGTACTCTTCGTCGGTCTCGCCGCCGACGAGGA
Source organism: Rhodococcus sp. (in: high G+C Gram-positive bacteria) (assembly GCF_049591685.1). GTDB lineage: Bacteria > Actinomycetota > Actinomycetes > Mycobacteriales > Mycobacteriaceae > Rhodococcoides. The sequence continues at coordinate 16,325 of NZ_JBAWFH010000573.1, forward strand.
CCGGGCTCGGTTGGAGCAGGATCCGCTGTTCCAGAACCTGCCTGCGGTCAAGTCCGGATCGGTGATCTTCTTCGACACGACGAACGAGCCGATCAACGGCTCGGTGCTCGAAGCCTCACCGCCGGCCGTCGACTACATGCGTGAAGAGCTCACACCCCTGCTGAGCGGTCTGGGAGCCAACACCGCTGCCTGAGTCCGCTCGAGCATCATCGATAGCCACTGCGCCGCCGCCGGGTCCAACCCGGCGGCGGCGCAGTCGTTGTCGTATCGACCGCGCTCAGCAGACCGGGGCTCGATCGAGTGACGACGAGAGGGCGTCGCGCAACTCGGCCACCGCCTCGTCGGACATGCCGATCACCGTCACGGCCACCGACGTCGACTCGATTCGATAGCGCACCACACAGCGGTACTCGGCCTCGACGCCTTCGCGTTCTCCGGACGCGACGAGGCCGTAGGTTCGAGTGACCAGAACATCGGAATGTTCCATCCGCCGGAGCGCTCTACGACCGGTGCTGTTGTGGAACCGAAGAAGTGGGAATTCTCGCGGGTCCACGTCCGCCGCGGCGAGCCGGGCCCGTGACGGCCATGTCGCCGTGAACGGCCCGACGGGTATCCCCGCAGTGGTGTCCCCGGTGAGCATGTCCACCTCGAGATCGACGCGCAGATTCTCGGATCCTCCGCTCGTGATTTCGCGGAGGGCACCATCGATTACCGCCTCGACATCTCCGTCGAGGTCGATCTCGAAGTCGATTCGGCCATCGGACGTCCACATCGAATCATTGTGTGTCGTCGGACGTTCGGACGCGACCACCCAGTCCTCGACGTGATCGGCATCGAGTCCCTGCCCGTCGTTCTCGATGGCGTCGAGGGCTGGGGCCAGCGGCGATAACGGATTCTCGGTGTCGTCGGCCCCGATCAGACAGCGTGCCATCCGGTGGACCGAGCGTCGATCTGCGACAGTCGAGTGGACTGCCAGCACGACCGCGACACCGGCGCCGTCGGCCCACGCGACCACCGCCGCCGAATGCCCTGTGCCCACGTCGATCATCGAGAGGGCCTGTGCTGCAGCGTTGTCGAGGTCGAGCGCAGAAGGGTGCGCAACGAATCGCCCTGCGGGATCGACGGCCTCGGCCGGTCTCACCTCCGAAGTCCACAACCGGCGACTCGCAGCGGTCGAGTCGATTCCGCTCACGGTCAACGGAAAGGTCGATGCGCGTGCGCTTCCCGAGATCGTGGGTGCGGACGACGTCCACGTCGCCCCCGACACCGCCGAAGAACTTCTCGTCGAGGCTGCGGTAGCGGATCTGTTGGGACTGGAACGGATTTCGACCACCGCGAACTTCTTCGAGTCGGGCGGGAACTCACTGATCGCGATGCGTCTGATCGCACGCTTGCATCGAGACACCGGTCGCGACCTCCGGGTGAAGGACATCTTCGCCCGGCAGACGATCGGCGAGATCGCGCGGCTGTTGGAGGAGGATTCGCGCGAGGTGCCGCCGTCGGAGGCGATCACGGTGCCGTTGCGTCCTGGTACGAGCGGCAGAACGCTGTTCTGTATTCACGAGTACAACGGGTTCGCGACCATCTACTCGCAGCTGCTCGACGGCGTGCCGTCCGAGTGGGCCGTGGTGGGCATGCAGGATCCCGTCCACGGCGGAAGTCTTGTCGTCGCAGACGGTTTCGATGCCCTGTGCGACGTCTACGTCGATGCCGTCCTCGCTCGACAGCCCGACGGGCCGTACGACATCCTGGGTTGGTCCTACGGCGGACACCTGGCTCTCGGCGTCGTCCGACGGTTGGTCGACCGAGGTCACGACGTCGCCACGTTGACGATCCTCGATGCCGTTCCCACCGTCGACGGAAGGCTGCTCGACGGATCGCTGCGTGACGACGACGAAATCATGCCCGAGGGTGTCTCGGCCTACGACATGGTGCACGACACCGACGTGCAGGACGAGTTCATGGCCCGATTCGCGCGCCGGGAAGAGGGCATCGGCAACATGTCGCCCGGGGAGATCGACACGCTCAGTCCCACCCAGAAACGTACGTGGGCGACGGCGGGAATGCGGGCTGAATTCATGCAGAGACAACCTACTCGAGGTCGATTCGACGGGCCGATGCTCCTGGTCACCGCCAGCGCAGGCAAGCCCGTCGGGCACTCCGGTCGGGTGGCCGAGATGTGGCGCGAGTTCGTCCCGGAACTCGTTGTCGTCGATGTCGATTCGACACATTCGGGAATGCTCGACGATGCCCGCCCCCGACGAGAATGGCTGCCTGCGCTGAGCCGTCATCTCGTGACCGACCGCGCCATGGTGACCACCACGGCGACTTCCCAGGAAGAAGGACGATGATCGTTACCGAGGAACAAGCACTGACCGATATCGCGGAGATCCTCTACGTCGACGTGGCCGAGCTCGAACGCGACGTGGATCTGCGAGACCAGGGTATGGACTCGGTCCGCATCATGGCCCTCGTGCAACAGTGGCGGCAGGCGGGGTTGCCGGAGGTGGACTTCATCGCGCTCGCCGAGGACCAACGGATAGAGCACTGGCTGACGGTGCTGAAGACACTGCAGAATCAGTAGTTCGGCGCGAGCCGGAACACCACTTCTCCCCAGCCGATCGTCACGCGTTCCAGCACGCGCAGACCGGCGCGTCCGAACAGGTCGTCGTACTCGGCGTTGGTTCTGGTTCCACCACCGGTGAGCGCGAAGTGGAGCAGATCGTCTTCGTACTCGTAGTCCTCGGCGGTGGCGTGTTCGAGCGGTGCCGCGAAGACGAAGACGGACCCGCCGGCACCGACGCTGCGGCCTGCACGGTCGAGTACGTGGACCGCGTCCTCGTCGGGCATCAGGTCGAGTAGGTTCGCCAGCAGCACGCCGTCCGGTGAATCCGAGCGGGTCTCGAGCATGCTGGACGGTTCGAGAACCACGCGAGCCCGATCACCCTGCAGACGGCGGATTCCGGCGAGTTCGCTCGGGTGTCCGGCAACGGTGACGGTGACGTCCGCTCGGGCGTCGACGAAGGCACCCGCGAAGCGCCCGGCTCCGCGGCCGGCGATCACCAGTGTGCGTACGTCGGAGAACAACTCGGATTTGGCCAGAGTGTCGGCGATGACGTCGGCTTCGTCCTCGTCGGCTTCGAGTGCTGCCGGTTCGGATCGAAGGAGTTCGCGGAACGAGGTACCGAACCAGGACTCGTAGTCGCCCGTGCCCGTTCGGACCGCGGCGAGCAGTGCGAGTACTCCGAGCTCGCGGCGAGCGGGGATGCCTCCCAAGTCGAATTCGGTCGCGTGCCACTCGTCGGTGAGTTCGAGTCCGGCAGCGGTGAGCCGGTAGGTGTCGCCGTGGCCCGGTTCCAGAGCGCCGGCCGCGGCGAGGTAGCGCACCAGCTTGCCCAGCCCCTGCTCGTGGGTCTGCGTGGCGGCCGCCATGGCCGGGATCGTCAGTGGGCCTCGTTCGAGAGCGTCGAACAGTCCGACGGTGACGCCGACACGAACGGCGAACGGAGGCAACAGGTCCAGTCGGTCGTGAAGATCGTCGTGCTCGGACGGTTCCGACTCGGCGACATCCGGCTCGTCCGCGCTTCGGCGCCAGTAGCCGACCACATCGAGATGGTCCTTCGGTACGTTCCTGTTCTCACGCAACCATCGGCGAATCGGGGTGAGGGACGTCGCTTCTCCTGCGACCCAGACGAATACGGATCCGTCCCACCACTGCGCTGCGCGGATCGCGTCGAAGAGCAGAGGCGTCGAACCGGCAGGTGCGCCGTCGCGGCTCAGCCACGTCACCGTGATCCCGTCGCGGACGGGCAGATCCTGCCGATGCGCGGGCTCGGCTACCTCGACGAAAACCTGTGCCCGCAGACCGGCCGGACTTTCCTCGATCCATCTCCCGATCGCAGGCAACGCGGTCTCGTCTCCGGCGATCAGCGCCCAGTCGACACCCTCGGGGTAGCTCCTCGACATCTTGGGACCCGCCACGTGCACTCGTTCGCCCGGTGTCACCCGGTAGGCCCAGCTGGTGGCCGGTCCACTGCCATGCCTGACGAAGTCGATGTCGGCCTCACCGGCGACCGGGTCCCAGCCTCTGATCGTGTACGTGCGGGTGATCGATCGTGGATCGCGCGGCCACGCGAGAGCGCCGTCCCCCTGCGTGGGAACGAGCGGTTCGTCCAGATCCGGATGGCAGAACACGATCTTGAGATTGTCGTCGAAACCCGAGGATCGGAATTCGGCCACCGGATATCCACTGGCGGAGCGAAAGGCGCGGAGTTGCTCGCCGCCGAGGGTCACCCGTCGCATTCCGGGTGTGACGTCCTCGACGCGAAGGACCTCCAGAGCGCGGGTGCTGATGGGGTGGACGTCGTTCGTCCTGGTGCTGCGCGCCACTGTTCCTCCGTCGATTGCCGCCTTAGTGAGGCCAGCCTAGCCTGATAGGCTCCCTCGGTCGGACGCCTCGTCCGGCAGCCGGGTAGCGATCGAGGCCCGGCCGAGAAGACCCACGGAAGGCCGATACCGGTGAGTGCACCTGCCGTCGACGCGACGCTTCCGGATACCGAAGCCGGTCGGGCGAGTTCCGGTCGGCGAGCTCTCGGACTCGTGGTCTTCCTCGCGCTCCTGGCGGGTGCCGTCCTGATCAGCTTCATGTTCGGCTCGAATCCGTTACCGCTGGGCGAGGTGTGGCGAGTCCTGTGGGACAGGGACAACTCGGAGGCGTCCAGCATCGTCTGGACGCTGCGTATGCCGCGCACCGTGATCGGGATCGTCGCGGGCGCGGCGTTCGCCGTGGCAGGCGCGCTGATTCAGGCATTGACTCGAAACCCGTTGGCGGACTCCGGACTTCTCGGGGTGAACGCGGGTGCGATCTTCGCCGTCACCCTGGGCGTCGCGGTCTTCGGGGTGGCGTCGATCTCCGGGTACATCTGGTTCGCATTCGTCGGTGCGGCGGCGGCCACGGTGCTCGTGTTCTTCATCGGGGCGGCCGGGGGCGGTACCGCATCGCCGGTGCGGCTGATCCTGGCGGGCGTCGCCCTCGGTGCGGTGCTGCACGGCATCACGACGTTCATGCAGTTGATCGACCCCGACACGTTCGAGCGGATCAGGCGGTGGGGCGTCGGGTCGACGGCGGCGACGTCGCTGGAGCAGATGCGGACGGTGTTGCCGTTCCTGGTGCTCGGCTTCGTGCTCGCGGTCGCGATCAGCAGACAGCTCGACGCGGTCGCCCTCGGAGACGACCTCGCGTCGTCCCTCGGGGTCAAGGTGATGCAAGTTCGGATCGTCGGTCTGGTCGCCATGACGCTCCTGGCAGGTGGCGCCACGGCGCTCACCGGTGGACTGGCGTTCGTCGGACTGATGATCCCGCACATCGTGCGCTGGTTCGTCGGACCGAACCAGCGATGGATCTTCGCGTATTCACTGATCGCAGGTCCGATCATGGTCCTGCTCGCGGACGTGATCGGGCGCGTACTCGGACGACCGGGCGAGATCGAGGCAGGCGTCATGTGTGCGGTGATCGGTGCCCCGGTCCTCATCGTCCTGGTGCGGCGCCGGAAAGCGAGTGGACTGTGACGATCGAGGCCGAGACGACGAAGTCGGAGATCGACTACGGCTACCCTGCCGTCACTGCACGGACGAAACACTTCACCGGACGGTTCCAAGTCCGCGCGCTCGTCGTGTGCGCAGCTCTGGGAGTCTTGTCCGTGGTGCTGGCGACAGCCACGTTGGGGATGGGGCAGTACCCGATCGGTTTCGGGGAGGCGCTCGACATCCTGTTCGGCGGTGGGGGCGAGGAGTTTCGCCGAATGATCGTGCTCGAGTGGCGGTTGCCGGTGATCCTCGCAGCGCTGGTCCTCGGTGCGCTTCTGGGCATCGGTGGAGCCATCTTCCAGTCGTTGACCCGAAATCCGTTGGGCAGCCCCGACATCATCGGATTCGACGCCGGGTCCTACACGGCGGTCGTGGTGGTGATGCTCGTGGTCAACACTCGCAACTACAGCGTCGTCGCGGCAGCGTCGTTGATCGGCGGACTGCTGACCGCCTTCGTCGTCTACCTGCTGGCATGGCGCGGCGGCGTGCAGGGTTTCCGGCTCATCATCGTCGGCATCGCCGTCTCGGCCAT
>NZ_JBAWFH010000574.1:0-3390 GCF_049591685.1 Rhodococcus sp. (in: high G+C Gram-positive bacteria)
AGTTCGCCGTCATACAGATCTGCATACGTATGTGCCGTCACTGTGATCGACGCGTGGCCCATCGTCTTCTGCAGCAGTCGTAGATCGGCCCCAGCCGAACGAGCGAGGCTGGCGTAGGTATGACGTAGATCGTGGATTCGGAGTGTTGGTCGACCAATTTCGACGGTTCGAGCCCGCCACGACACGGATCGGACCCAGTTTTCTCTACCCAGTCGAAAGCCCTTCGGCGACGCTATCGCCGGTTGTGTTCGCGGACGCCCACCGATTCGTGTCTCCAAGATCGGATCGAGTTTGCGGGGGATCGGAATCGACCTCTTGCCTGCTTTGGATTTGGGAGCACCGACAACCAGCTTGCCTCCCACCTGAGTGATCGATCGCCGGACTCGAATCCTCCGAGCGTCAAGATCGACGTCCTCAACGTTGAGGCCCATCAGCTCGCCGAAGCGCATACCTGTGTAGGCCAAGATCGTCACGACATCGCCCTGAGTTCCACAGAGCCCTGCTAGAGCGTCTACTTCGGTGGGGGTGAGGTACACATGCTGCTGGTCTACTAGTGGCGGGAAGATCGTCTTTGCTGCGGGGTTCTTGGCGATCCATCCCTCGCTGACTGCGTGATCGAGAACCATCTTGAGGACGCTGTGTCGCCACCGCTGAGTGCGAGGGCCGACGTCGGTCATGGCGTTCACGAAGTCTTGAATGCTGCCTCGGTCCAACTTGCTGACCGGCCAACTGGCGAACGTCGACACCGAAAGCCGCCAACAGTCCTCATAGCCGCGTCGCACCTTCGGAGTCAGGTCCTGCCGCGTCGCAAGCCACGAGGTGTACGCGTGGGCCAGTGTGATGGAGTTTCCGCGTCGAGGGTCAAAGTAGACGCCCTTGCTGTGAGCGGTGAGCTGCTCAGCCTGAAACAGCCGCGCCTCACGCTCAGTCTGGAACGTTCGACGTCGCTTCACTCGGCCTGGCAACCTCCACTCGACAACCCACCTTGTGCCCTTGGTCGTCTGCTTCTTCGTGATGGACACGCGCTAACCCGTCACACGGCGCGAGTTCAAGAAGTCGGACACGTCCGACAGCAACCAACGCCTCCGTCTCGGGCCGAGCCTGACGTGAACCGGGCCGTCGCTGGGAAGAGACGGGTACGCCTCTCTCCGCACTGCAAGGTCATGCAGCGTGCTGACCGGTATCGACGTGATGTGGCTAACTTCCTGCGCAGTCAACAACGGGTTGTCGGTCCAGTCACCGTTGGGGCGGGGTCCTCCGGTCGACACCGAATCTGCGGGTGTTTTGATTTCGCACTCCTTCTCTTGTGGGCGTTTCGACAGTTCGAGCAGATGACTGGAACTGGTGGAGCTGGTGGGTGAACCGAGCCCAGTGGTGTCCCGCATCGGTCGCATTTGATCTTGACGCGAACCTCGCTCCCCATCGACTAACCCGATGGGCACTGAGCGGTTGTCGGGTACTCGCCGTTGTAGATCAGCATCAGAGCCAGAGGGCCGCCGTCCAAGTCACGGATTCCGCGGCCATCACCCTGGTTGAACCAGCAGTAACCGCGCTGCCAGAATGTTCCCGTCGGACGAGGTGGAGCCGTTGTAGCACCTGTCTGGGCTTCGATATCGGATGGTGCAGTTGCGTCGAACGGCGTAGACGCGTTTCGGCTCGCGTCACTGTGGCCGCCGCATGCTGTCAGCACCAGTACCGCGAAGAACGCAACTGCGGCCAACGCGAGTGCGGTCCGGCGTGCCTTCGACCGAGCTTGCTCCGCTGTACGAGCTGCGTCGACGCGGATAGTAACGGGCCAGCGATCAGGCTGGAATACGTTCTCTCCTTGGTGCATTCGCTGAATCTCCCTAGTTCGAAGTAGATATGAGCTGTGGATCGCGAGCCTTCTTCGATCCAATCGAGGCACTCGCATGTTCCTCGGACATGAACGAGCATCGGACCCGAGCGAAGCCGTTCGCGCCGAGGTCGGTGACGCAAACCCCTCGATCGGTTGGTAGCCGCAGCTGCCACGGCACAGTCTGCGACGACCTGATCGAATCACCCAGAGCTGCCACGCCTGCATCGTCGGTCGACACTGCGAAACACATTCGGAAACCGCAGTTTTCGCGGATTGCACTGGGGATGGAGTCGGTAGTTGGCTTTTGGGTGACAAGCACCGTCAGATGACCGACGGATCGACCGCGCCGAACGAGATCTGTGACCATTGCGATGATCACTTCGCGGGACTTCTTCTCTGCAGCTCCGATCGACATCTTCTGGTCGAACAAGAACTGGCACTCGTCGATGAAAGTGACGACCAACGGAAAAGCCTCTGTTGGTGTCGAACCCGCACCCCAAACGTTGGATCTACCCACCCTCTCGCGAATAGTTTGGAGCCGATGCAACATGATCGAGTGAACGTGCTCGATCGACAACCGGATGTCTTCCAAACTCGACTCCTGTGAATCGAATCTGAATGCCCTGTTGCGCAGCCAGTCCCATTCGCTACCGCCTTTGCCGTCGACTACAGCAAGCTCAACTGACGACGATGCACAGAGTGTTGCCATGATGGCTTGTAGGGAGCCCGACTTTCCGGAGCCTGGGGCACCCGCAATCAACCAGCCGCTACGCTCGCGAAGGTCGAACAGCGCATGTCCGGTATCAGTGACCCCAATTGGCAACATGAAGTCTTCCATCCGATCCGGCGTAGCGATCTCGCGGTGAACACCCAACGGGTCAGTGGGACTGAGAATCTCGATACCTACGTGGACAGGGTCGATCGCAATAATCCGAACACCTCGCGGAGCTGCAAGCATGACTGCCAATTCACTTGCCTTACGGGCGTAGCTATCGTGCGTCTGGCCCCGTACGAGGCTGACGACTGCGATCGCACCGCCTGAGAGGGTGGAGAACGCGTCTGAGGGAGTGGGGCAATCGATCACCCCATCCTGAGGATCGACGTGCACCAGACCCACGCGATTCCAAAAATCGATCCACTCGACGGACGACCGAGACGCTTCTAGCAGCGGTTGCAGAAGCACTTCCTGCTCTGGTCGCAACCGGTCACAAACCCGCTGTTCAGCGTCATCGACGGTCGAGTCGATTCCAGCACTCAGGTGGACGTAGACCACCACGGCAACTACAAGTGCCACCCAGAACGCGAGCATCACCGCTCGACTCGATCGAGCTTGCGCGTGGGTCGTCCTTGAAGGGCTATCACGCCGCCGCCCCCGTCTTCTTCGGAGCAGCACCACCGGTTCCGTCGAGAGGCTCGACGCCCTGCACTTCGTACCAGAATCCGCCGCGCGCACCACCCTTGCCAGCAGTAGCCCACGGATGAATGACCAACGCATCTCCGACAAGCCGAATCGGTGCGAAGTCTGGCAACGCGGGAGTCGCGTGGTCCCAGAC
>NZ_JBAWFH010000575.1:0-2667 GCF_049591685.1 Rhodococcus sp. (in: high G+C Gram-positive bacteria)
GCTCGGTGTCACCGCGGCGGCCGCGTCGGCGGCGCGCGGCGCTGCAAGCGTCCGCGTCTTCGATCGAGACCCCCTGCGGCAGAGGTTGTCCCACGCATTCGGCGCGGTCGACGACGACGGTGCACCCACGGACATCGCCGTCGATTTCACCGGCGCGGCGCCGGCTGTGCAGTCCGCTCTCGGGCGGCTCGATACCGGTGGGCGGCTTGTCCTCGCCGGGACGGTCACTCCAGGCCCGCCGATCTCGCTGGACCCAGAGCGTGTTGTGCGGAACTGGCTCACCATCACGGGCGTACACAACTACGAGCCGCGGCACCTCGCCCAGGCGGTGGCGTTCCTCAACGCGACGAGCGAGCTGTACCCGTGGGCCGAGTTGGTCGACACCCCTGTGGCTCTCGCCGATCTGACGCGCGTGCTCGCGCCGACTCCGCTCGGGATATTGCGTTCCTCGGTCGCCCCGCAGTCGAGCTGACAACACCACTCTCACCGCCGCCCCCCGGCAGACAGTCGATTTATCGGCCTGGACGCCCGCGTCTTTCCGCACGCTCTGGCCATTCGCGCGGTCTGGGCGCTCTGGGTGATCGCGGTCCCTGCTATCGATTCCGCCGTGAAGAGCGAGAATCCCACTGTCGCCGGCGACCGATTGGCCGTTACGGAGACGGTGTCGTTCGTGCCTGCCGCCGAATGGAACATCGACACCGGCTTTCGGGTGGGTGGACGTGGCGCCATCGATTCGGTTCCCGAGGTCGGGTTGACGCGCAGCAGCGTCAACTTCGCCGTTGCCGCCGACTCCTTCGACGGCACCCCCGACGAGCTGTTGACACAGATCGATGCGGTCGGGTCCGCGACCAACGGCAGCTCGTTCCTCGCAATTTCGGGTGCTCGCCAGACCATCGTCACCGACGGGGGCCTGACCGGCGTGCAAGTTTCGTTCAACACGCGCAACCCAGGGCTTCGGCGCCCACCAGACCGACGGGCTCCTCGGATCGATCGCGACCCGCACTTTTTCAGACATCGTCTCGCACCCGCTGTTCACCGCACTGTTCTGCGCCGGGTTGATCTACCTCATCGGTACTCCGGCTCAGCCCAGGCGCGTCGGCCGCGGCCTTGTTTTGATCCTCGTCCCGATTCTCGTGCAAGAGAATCGCATTTCCTGAGAGACGTGCTCGCCCCGGAGGTCGAATCCGGCGTCCTCACCGACGACGAAGTCACCGCCGCGGGTGGATGGCGTCAGACGCGGCAGTATGTGAAGGCGAGCAAAGACCGCGCAGAGCGCAACGACGGCGACATGTGGTCCGGGCAGCGCTCGATCCTTGCGCCGACCTGGCCACAAGCAAGGGCCTCGACAGTGAGGAGGTCGTGAATTCGCGGGTCGAGATCGCGCGGCTACGCGGGGGTGCAGTAGAGACCGCGACTGTCGGCTGACCCACCTGGGCCTACTGACCACCAAACACCGAATGTGACGGCGCCCGATGCAGATCGGGGGCCGCCACACTTTGGGCTTTTCCGATGCGCGAAGATCGTGCCGCACGCGTCGGATATTCGGTCACCTATGTGGGGTTACTTGACCTTCGGGTCGTTGGCCGCAGCGATTTCGACCTCGGCGGTGGCCTGGATGAGTGCCAGCAGGTCCTTGTCGAGACCTGGGGAGAACTCTTCGCGACGTTCCGGTGCGATGGTCATCGGGAAGCCCTCGGGCATGATCGCCGTCGACAGCTCTGTGCCGTCATTCGACGGGGAGGCCCCGCGGTACAGCTTGGCCGCCTGACTCTGATCGTCGGCGCTGAAGGTGTACTGCACACTCTGCAACCCCTGATCGATCAGCTTCTTGACCTCGGGGAACCGTTCGGCGTTGGTCTTCGGGATGGGCAGCACCGAACCCCAGTTCACGCCCAGGCTCTCCAACGCCTTGGCGAATGCGTTCTCGTGGGCCTGATCGCGGACGATCAGGTACGAGATGGTCGAGCGGGCCGTTTTGTTGTCGGTCATTTCGTAGATCCGGCACTTCTGCAGGCGGCCAGTGGATTCCAGCATCAGGTTGTACAGCAGGTCCAGCACCAGGTTGCCACTGTTGTAGACATACGAACCCGACCACGGGTTTCCTGCCGCATCCACCGGCAACGCTCCCTGTGCGCCGACGAGGTAGTGGTGAATGTTGCTGGTGTCGAGCGCGATCTTGAGCGGCGTTGCGCCCTTCTCGCCAGGCTTGTCGACGGGGTCAGTTTTCTTACCGTTGTATTCGGGCGAACCATCCAGCAGCCGTGAGATGGTCGTGCCGATCAGTTCGACGTGGCTGATTTCCTCGGTGCCGACTCCCTGAAGCAAGTCCTTGTAAGGCTTCGACGCCGGGTCGCCGCGGAAGTTCATCGACTGGAACAGGTACTGCATCATGGTGCGCATCTCGCCGAATTGTCCGCCCAAACCTTCTTGCAGCGCGTTCGCGGCAGCGGGATCGGGCTCGTCGACTGCAATTTCGTTGATCAACTGCTCTGTATGTAGGTACACGGTTCTCCTCGAAGTCTGATTGATCGCGCACGCGCGGGCGCGCAAAAGTTCGATGCCTCGATCGCGATTTGCTGAACTACGAAACTGCTTCGTGACCGCAACGGCTCATGGTTGATACCCGAGCCCCGACGAGACAAGCACAACTCACCCGCGAGGTATGAG
>NZ_JBAWFH010000576.1:0-6682 GCF_049591685.1 Rhodococcus sp. (in: high G+C Gram-positive bacteria)
CCATCAGCGAGTCCAGCCCGAGCTCCGGCAAGGGCGTCTGCACGTCGACCGATTCGGCGTCGACACCCATGACCAGTGCCAGTTGCTCCGCGAGAACGAAGGTCAACACGTCGGCGCGCTGGTCTTCGGGGAGCGCTAGAACCTCGGCCTGCAGCGCGGAGAAACCTGATCCTCCGGTACTGGCCGCGGCGATGTGTGCGGCGAACCGCGGGATGGTGGCCGAGGCGGGATTTGCGACTCCCCACTGCTCCCAGTCGATTCCTACGAGCGCGACGTGTGGCAGGTTCAATGTGAGGCACTCGCGCAAGAACGTGGTTGCCTCGTCCATGTCGATGTTCTTGAAACCGAGCATGTCGAGGTAACGCACGACCTCCTGCTTCGCCTCTGCCATGCCGCCGCCGGACATCGAGCCCCAGCTGACGGTGAACGCGGCTTGCCCGCGTTGCCGCCTCGTCCACGCCAACGCGTCGAGAACAGAATTGGCGGCGGAGTACGACACCTGCGGTGCACCTCCCGTGAGGCTGCTCATCGAGGAGAACATGACGAAAATGTCCGTCTCGATGCCCAGTTCGTCCAGTGCGCGATCGAGATGCACGGCGCCGGTGACCTTTGGCAGGAAGATGCTGCGTAGCGACTCGTCGGTGATGTCGTTGATGGCGTAGTTGTCGACGATGCCCGCGGTGTGGAAGATCCCGGCGACGCGGGTGCCTCGCTCGACGGTCGCGCGGAGACAATCGGATACTGCGTCGTAGTCGGAGATGTCGAACAGTGCCTGCGTGACGGTGACCCCCGCGGCGGCGAACTTCGCGAGCGTAGCGACTGCGCGGTCTGTGCTCGGGCCGTTTCTTCCGACCAGAACCAGGTGTCGCGCTCCTTCGTCCACCAGCCAGCGAGCGACGGCACTTCCGAAGGCGCCGAATCCACCGGTGATGACGTAGGCGGCGCCCGGATCGATGTCGACGGTCGGAATGCCGGGCCGTACGACGGGCAGTTCTTCGGTGAGGTCCAGGACGACACGGCCCGTGTGCGAGGACCGGATGACGGAGTCGAACGCGTCGCCGACCTGCGCCAGGGTGTAACTCGTGTACGGGAGGTGCTGGTACTGCCCCGACGACATCTTGTCCAGCACCTCGCGGGTGACCTGGCGGGCCAGTGCTGGTTTGTGTTCGAACATGCGGTCCATGTCCACCGCGTGAAAAGTGAGGTTGCGGTCGAACGGCTTCAGATCCATGACGCCGCCGAAGTAGATGTCGGCCTTTCCGATTTCGATGATGCGTGCGAATTCTGCTGCACAGTGCAGGTTTTGAGCCATGATCTCGCCCGGCGACGAGTTGAACACCACGTCGACCCCGCGTCCATCGGTCAACGTCATGATTTGCTCCGTGTAGTCGAGAGACCTCGACGCGAGCACCTCGTGCGCTCCTGCCTCGCGGGCGACGGCTCGGCGTTCGTCGTCGCCGGCAGTGGCGATCACTCGGGCGCCCAGTATCCGGGCGACCTGGACCGCGGCGAGACCCATGCCTGCCGCAGCGCCGTGGATCAGAACGGTGTCACCCGGTCGAACCCCGGCGAGATGCACCAATCCGTACTCCGCACACAGGAACGGAAGTATCGACGAGCACCATCCGGCCTCCCAGTCGTCCGGAATCTTCATCGTGCCGCCCTCGTCGCTCCCGACGGTGACGTAGCGGCGCATCATGTCTCGTGCACAGACGCCCATTCGGTCGCCGGGTGAGATGTCCGTGACGTCCGGGCCGACCCGAACCACGACGCCCGCACCCTCCAGCCCGAGCGTGGTGCCAAAGTACGTTCCTGCGAGTTCCTTGTCGGTCAGCACGCCCATGACCTTCAGCGGGTCCTTGTAGTTGAGACCGATGGCGTCCATTCGCACCTCGATCTCACCGGGGCCGGGCGCCCGCCGATCGTGAGCGCGAAAAGCCAGATCGGACAACAGCTTCGTCGCCGGCTTTTCGATGGCGAACGATTGTTCCGGGTCCCGCAGCACCGTCGGTTGATCGCGCACCGCGAGGTGCTCGTTCAGATTCGTGCGGAGGGTGACCACCCATCGAGAGCCCTGTCGGAGCGCGACCTCGTCCACGACGTCGTTTGCGAACTGACCGAACGCGAAGGTCTCGGTGACCAGCTCGGGCAATGCGGTGTCCGGCTCGCTGTCGATTAGCCGCCACGCCGCGGGGGACTGCTCGTTGCGGAGCGATCGCCGGGCGCCGACGAGCGCCGCGTGGGCGAGGTCCGCCCCGGCCTCGTCACCGGGCATGCAAAAAGCTCGTTCGGTCACGACCACCGCCGACACCGCGCCCGGCGTCGCCGACGGACCGTTCTCGTCGCCGTAGATGGAAACGTGCACCGTTCTCGCGGCGACGAGCAGTGACCCGACTGCACTCGCTGGGTCGGCGAACGAACCGGCCACGGCAACCACTGTCGCCCGGTCGACACCTTCTGCCTTCAGTCCCTGGCGTAGTGCGGCCACGAGCTCGACGACGCTCGAACTGCCGGCTTCGACGACAACCGAGTTCGGTCTGGACGCGGCGATCGCCTCGGCTCTGTGCCGTGCGTTGGAGGTCGGATCACCGAGAAGCACCACGAGCGCGAAATCCCGGGCAGCTTCGTTGGCGATTGCAACGGGATCGCGGTTGTCGCACAGTTCCCAGACCGGTTCGTAGAACACCTTCGACAACCGGTTGTGAACCGACTGCGCAGGGGCGATGGGCCGGAACTCGACACCACCGAGGGTGACGACCGCCCGACCCTCGTCGTCGGTGATCGCGATGTCCGCACGTAGTGGCTCGGTGCCTGTGCGCCGTACGACCACGGTCGGGTGCTCCGGCAGCGGCCCGAACCGCTTTACCGACCGCACCGAGAACGGAACGACGGCACCGGCGGCGCCGGTGGGCGACGACAGTGCTGCGACGCACTGCAATGCGGTATCGAGAACGGCAGGGTGGACGAGGTGACCAGCCCTGTCGGTCGTAGCCGTGATGGTCGCAGCCGTGGTAGTTGCAGACGTGACGATCGATGCGTTGACGGTTGCAACGACGACGTCGGGGCCGATGCGCGCGGTCTCGATGCCCTGGAATGCGGGGCCGTAGTGCAGACCCGCGGCATGCAGTAGCGGGTAGAGGTCTGCGCCGGTGACCTCGTGAGTGTCGACAGACTCGTCGATTCGAGAGTCGACGAACGGGGCTTCGAAGTGCCCCTCTACAAGCCGCCCCGTGGCGTTGACGGTCCACACGGCCGCGGTGGCCGAGCGGGAGCGGATGACGAAGCGGCGGGTGCTGTTCTCCACGGCAATCTGAAGTACAGGAACGTCGTGGGGGTCGATGACGAGCGGTGCCACGAACTCGACGTGCTCCAGGCCGACCTCCTGACGGCCGGTGCGCACAGCTGCCGCGCTGAGTGCGGCGTCGAGGTAGGCCGCGCCGGGCAGCAGCACCAGCCCGTCGACGACGTGGTCGCGTAGCCACGGCAACTGGGCGACGGCCAGCTCGACCTCCCATTCCGGCGCTGCTGCGGACGTTCGGTCACCCAGCATCGGGTAGACGGTGTTCGATCCGAACCGGTCGGCGACGGACTCGTCGTCCTCGTTCCACACCCGAGTCTTCTGCCACGGGTAGGCGGGCAGTGGCACGTGTGGTGCCGCGAGCGCTTCGGCACCCGCGAGGATGCGACCGTCGAAAGATCCCGCTACGTACAGTTCCGACACGGTGTCCGAAAGGGAGACGGCGTCTTCCTGCTTACGCGAGAGCGTCCCGACGGTTGTGCCCGATTCTCCTGTGCGAACCAGAATTTCGCGAATGTTGCCAGATAGAACCGGATGTGGGCCGATCTCCAGGAAGATGTGGTGACCCTGGGTGACCATTGCGGTGACAGTCTCCGCGAATCGGACCGGTTGGCGAACGTTGTCGCACCAGTAGCTCGCGTCCCACTCCGCGCCCGTGACTGCCCGCGCGGTCACCGTCGAATACAGCGGGTGCCGGGGAACCTGGGGGTCGAGGGTTTTCAGTGCCTCGGCAACGTCCGCGAGGATCGGGTCCATCAGGTGGCTGTGGTAGGGCACCTCGACCTGAAGACGTTTGGCGAAGATGCCGTCCGCGGCGAGCGTCTCGGCCAGTCGAGTCAGGTGGGCGGCGTCGCCCGCGAGCGTCACCGAAGTCGGACTGTTGACGGCAGCGACCGACACATGCGCGGCCATGTCGTCGGCGGCGTCCGACAGTCGCGCTACGGCGTCCGCTTCGGACAGCCCGACCGCGAGCATCGATCCGCTACCTGCCGTGGTGGCCTGCAGCCGAGCTCGATGGCAACTGACGAGCAGGGCGTCGCGCAGACTCAGCGCGCCACTGCAATAGGCAGCGCTGACCTCGCCGACGCTGTGTCCGACAACCGCCGCCGGCTCGACCCCGAGCGCCCGCAGTTCGGCGACGAGCGACACCTGCACGAGAAAGTTGGCGGGCTGAGCGATTTCGGTGTTCGTGACACGCGAATGTTCCTCGTCGCGGCACAGTTCTTCGATGATCGACCAGCCGGCTATCTCGATGAAAGCGTCGTCCACGATGCCCGCCGTGCGCGCGAACTCGCCACCTGCGTGCAGCAGGCCGCGGGCCATACCCCACCATTGCGGCCCCATTCCACTGAAGACGAAGACGGGCCTGGTGCCCGCTGCGTCGACGACGTGGCGGGTGTTGCCCGTTCCCTCCGCGAAGGCCCGCAGCTGCGCCGTGAGGTCTGGGGCATCGGTGAACGCGACCGTCGCGCGGGCAGGGTGATGGGCCCGCCGCGTCCACGCGGCGGCGGTGAATCGGCGTGCGGTGAGGTCGGCTTCCTCGGGCGAAAGCCCGCTCAGCTGTGCGTCGAGAGTGTCGGCGAGCGAAGAGGCAAGTGCTCTGGCGGCCGCGTCTGTCCTCGCGGAGAGGGGAAAGATCCCGAGCACCGCCGGTGGCTCGGCCGTGGGAGCGGACCGCGGAGCGGCATCCATAACGACGTGTGCGTTGGTTCCGCCGTAGCCGAACCCGTTGATCGCGACGATCGGCCGGTCCTGAACGCCTGCGAACGCCTCGACCTCCGTGGGGATGCGAATCCCGAGTTCGTCGAACGGGATGGCGGGGTTGAGGGTGTCGAGCCACGCCTGCGGGACGATGGTGCGGTGATGGATCGACAGGGCACTCTTGATGAGGCTCGCGATCCCGGCTGCGGCCTCGGTATGGCCGATCGACGCCTTGATCGAACCGACGACCAGCGGATTGTCCCGCCCGGTGACCGCACCGTATGCCGCACCGAGCGCTTCGATCTCCAACGGGTCACCGACGGATGTGCCGGTCCCGTGCGCCTCGACGTAGCCGACGCTGCTGGGCGCGATACCGGCCTCGGCACACACCCGTTCGGCCAGGACCCGCTGCGACACGGGGTTGGGTACGGGGATGGCAATGGTCCGACCGTCCTGATTGACGCCCGAGCCGCGAATGACCGAATAGATCCTGTCGCCGTCCCGGACGGCGTCGGCGAGCGGACGTAACAGCACCATGCCCGCGCCCTCGCCGCGTCCATATCCGTCCGCGGCGGCGTCGAAAGATTTGGAACGCCCGTCGAACGCCAGGAACCTGCCCTTGCACATGGAAATGAAGGTCTCGGGGCGGATCATCACGTTGGATCCCCCGACGAGGGCCATGTCGCACTCGCCCCGATCCAGGGCACGGACGGCTTCGTGCACGGCGACGAGCGACGAAGAACAGGCGGTATCGATGGTCATCGACGGGCCGACCAGGTCCAAGGCGTATGAAATGCGGTTGGACAGCAACGTGTGCGACGAGCTCGTCGCGCTGTGCGCGTTGATGTACGGCCGGCCCTGCTGAGACGAACGGAGACCGGCCGAGTCGTTCGTGAACCCGCCGACGTACACGCCGATTGGCTGCCCGGCGACGCGGCCCGCATGCCCGGCATCGTCGAGGGCTTCCCACGCGACTTCGAGCAACAATCGCTGCTGCGGATCAGTCACTGCGGCCTCACGTGGGGAAATGCCGAAGAACTCCGGATCGAAATCCCACAGCGACTGCGTCAGGAACCCGCCTTTACGGGTGTACATGCGGCCGGGGGCGTCTGGATCCGGGTCGTAGAAGCGGTCGGCGTTCCAGCGGTCCTCCGGGATGTCGACGATGCCGTCGCCCTTCGCCACCATGAAGTCCCAGAAGCTCCGGGGATCGTGAACCCCACCCGGGAACCGGCAACCGATACCGACGACTGCAATCTCGACCATGATTTACCCCCAACGACGACGGCCTGACGATGCGTGCCTCGGGAATGCGCAACCGGAGCGTGCGACAACGCCGGCCGATCATCGTGTCCCCCCGAAACGATGAGTGAATACAACCAGACCGACACCTGGACCGCCAGAGCAGATCGCGACGAGTTCGATGGCGCAACGAACGATGACAAAGTCCAGCTTTCAACAGGTTTGGCGAACTCCAGACTTTTCCGATGTGGCCGAATCCCAAAAATGCTGTTTGGCAGTGTGTTTCGAGCGTGTCCGACGCAGTTCGATTGCACAAGAAGTGTTTACGGTGTCTACGTGGCGAGGATAATGCGCGGGAACCGTTCGAAGTGGCCGCACGAGACTGTTGGCGCACCTTCCACTCAACCGCGCACGTTGCAACCTGCGCCGGTGCTGCAGCTT
>NZ_JBAWFH010000577.1:0-1633 GCF_049591685.1 Rhodococcus sp. (in: high G+C Gram-positive bacteria)
GTGCTCAAGGGCGCGAACGCCGAGAATGAGATCAGCGCCGCCGAGAAGGCGCTCCGCAAGTTCAAGATCACCGATGCCCGCGTGGAAGTCGTCGGTGAGGGCGTTCTCGACGAGCCATCCCGGGTCATTCGCGCGACCGTGCGGTAGTGACCGCCCTGTCGGGAGATGTTTCACGTGAAACATTGAGGACGGGATTGGCCCAACGTCGCGGCGGTTGAGGCCGGCAAAGATGTTTCACGTGAAACGGCCTGTTCCCATGCTGACCCACTCCGCCGAAGGATGTTTCACGTGAAACGTTGCGATCGACCGGAAACCCGCGGACGAGGGTGTCGAGGGTGCCGGGTAGAGTAGAACGCGTTGTTGCTGGCTCGACAGAGAGAAGTGTTTTCACGTGACACACGCCGACGAGTCGGAGACCGCAGAGCCGTTCTCGCTCGACGACACTCCCCTCGCACGTGAGTTGGCTAACCTCACCGCGCGTCGCAAGGTGCTCGAGTCCGCTGACGTCACTCTTTCTGGGGAGACGCGAGTTCTGACGGTGTCGAACCAGAAGGGCGGCGTCGGAAAGACGACGACGTCAGTGAATATCGCCGCAGCGCTCGCGAGCGTCGGCGCGCGGGTTCTGGTGATCGATCTCGATCCGCAGGGGAACGCCTCAACCGCCCTCGGAGTGCCGCACACGGCGGACATCCCCAGCATCTACGACGTGCTCATCGACGAGTTTCCGATCGCAGACATCATCCAGACAAGTCCCGAGTCGCCGAATCTGTTCTGCGCGCCGAGCACCATCCATCTCGCCGGCGCGGAGATCGAGCTGGTGTCGCAAGTGGCGCGCGAGCATCGCTTGCGCACGGCGCTCGAGGAGTATCTCGCGTCGCCGCAGAACTCGATGGACTTCGTTCTCATCGACTGTCCCCCGTCGCTGGGATTGCTGACAATCAATGCGTTCACTGCGGCATCCGAGCTGATGATCCCCATTCAGTGCGAGTATTACGCACTCGAAGGCCTCAGCCAGCTTCTCAGCACCGTGCGGATGATCCAGAAGCACCTGAATCCGAGCCTGCATCTGTCGACGATCATCTTGACGATGTTCGATGCGCGCACGCGGCTCGCGCATCAGGTTGCTGACGAGGTGCGCGAACACTTCTCACAGCAGGTGCTCGACACCGTCATCCCTAGATCCGTGCGTGTCTCCGAGGCGCCGAGCTTCGGGCAGACCGTGATCGCCTACGATGGGCAATCTGCTGGCGCCGTCGCCTATCGCGAGGCGGCCATCGAGATCATTCGACGCAACAACGTGTCACCGACAGAAGGGCGCGCCTGATGGCAAAGCGCACAGGATTGGGCCGCGGAATCGGCGCACTCATTCCCACCAGCGAAGCGTCGGACGATCGTCCGTCGGACGTATTCTTTCCCCGCGCGGTGGCCACGGAGGATGTTTCACGTGAAACATCGGTCAGGTCGAATGGCGACGAGGCGAGCGACGCGCCCGTTGCGACCGACGACCTCGTTGCGGTTCCGGGTGCCCGCCTCGCCCACATCGATCCTCACGCCATCGTTCCCAACCCGCGGCAGCCGCGTACGCACTTCAAGCCCGAAGATCTCGCAGAGCTCGTGCACAGTGTGCGGGAAT
>NZ_JBAWFH010000578.1:0-11821 GCF_049591685.1 Rhodococcus sp. (in: high G+C Gram-positive bacteria)
GGGTGCGGCGACGCCACCAGCGCCGTCGGTCCGTTCTACTGCCCCGCCGACTCCACCGCCTACTTCGACACCAGCTTCTTCCAGGTGCTCGTCGACCAGTACGGATCCAGTGGCGGGCAACTCGCCCAGGAGTATGTCGTCGCTCACGAGGTGGGCCACCACATCCAGAATCAGTTGGGCGACATCGGCCGCGCCCAGGCCGATCCGCAGGGCCCCGAGTCCGGCGCGGTGCGCGTCGAACTCCAAGCCGATTGCTACGCCGGAATGTGGGCTCACCATGCAGCAGTGATCCCCGACCCGAACACCGGGGAACCGTTCCTGGAACCGTTGACCGACACCGATATTCGCGACGCCCTGTCCGCGGCATCCTCGGTGGGCGACGACCGGATTCAGGAGGCCTCGAGCGGACGCGTCAACCCCGAGGGATGGACACACGGATCGTCCGAGCAGCGTCAGTCGTGGTTTCTCACTGGGTACCGAACCGGACAGGTCGGGGCGTGCGACACCTTCTCGGCACGCAATCTCGACAGCCCACCGGCATTTTCGCGGTAGCTGCCTTCAGAACAACGTCAACGCGGGACCGCGTTGCGCCGCAACATCGATCGGCTCAGCAGGCGTATTGACGGGCAACGACCTGGTCTCCCCCACCCCGAATCCATGCTGTTCGAGTAGCGGGTCGATCCTGCCGCGTAACCATGCCTTGTACTCCGGGGTGACGTAGGCACCTTGGCCGTAGAGCTGACGGTAGCGCCGGACGAGTGCAGGATGGTTGTCGGTCAGCCACGTCATGAACCAGTCCTTGGTGGACGAACGGAGATGCATGGGCATCGCGGAGACCGTCGACGCACCCGCCTCTGCCAGAGCGCCGAACAAACCGTCGAGCTGCCTCGCCCCGTCGGTGAGGAAAGGGATGACGGGGGCAACGAGGACACTGCACGGCAACCCTGCGTCTCGCACAGCGCGAATCAAGTCGAGACGGGCACGCGGACTCGGCGTACCCGGTTCGAGTTGCTTCTGAAGGTCTGCATCGTGAATGGCGAGGCTGATGCTGATGTGTACGTCCACCTGCTGTGCCGCGAGCGTGAGAAGGGGAAGATCACGCCGCAGCAGAGTGCCCTTGGTGAGGATGGAGAACGGAGTGCCGGATTCTGCCAGCGCTCGAATGATGCCCGGCATGAGTCGATAGCGGCCCTCTGCTCGTTGATACGGATCGGTGTTGGTACCGAGAGCAACAGGTTCGCGTTTCCATGACCTGCGGGCCAACTCTTTGCGCAGAACCGCTGCAATGTTGGTCTTGACGACGATCTGCGTGTCGAAGTCGTTGCCCGCATCCAGGTCGAGGTACTCGTGGGTGGGACGGGCGAAACAGTAGCGGCACGCATGCGAGCACCCGCGGGACGGATTGATGGTCCAGGCGAACGGCATCGCACTCTCACCGGGGACTTTGTTGAGCGCGCTCTTGCACAGCACCTCGTGGAAGGTGATGCCCTCGAACTCGGGCGTCTGCACGCGCCGCACCAGGCCCGAGCGTTCGAGGCCGGGCAGCGTTCCCTCGTCCACGGCGTCGAGTGTCTGACCGGCCCATCGCATGCACACAGTCGAACATCTGTTCTACGTCATGTCAAGGTGGACGCCCGGCGCAAACCCACCACGGGCAGTGCACAATTCGCGCCTCCGTGACGGCGATGCCGGCCTCGTGGGCGCAACCGATAGCGTGTAGGCGAGTCGGAATCATCCAGTCCACTCACACAGAGTCCATCCCCCAAGAGGAGCGTTGCGCACGTGACTGCACCCATCTCGCCCACCCTCGAGCCGATCCTTCGGCTCGGTATCAGTCTGGGCGTCTCGATCGACGTCGGCGCAGTTCCCCTCGGTTCACGCGTGGTGATTCCAGTCCTCGGCGGTGCGGCACCGGGCCCGGACATCGAGGGAACACTTACCGGATCCACCTCGATCGTCGAAACCACACGCGCAGACGGCTGCACCGAGATCGACGCCGACCTGACCCTCGAACTGACCGCAGGAGGGTATTTGTCGTTGAAGTACCGCGGATTCCAGTTCGGGCCCGCAGAGGTCATCGAATCATTGAGCGGCACCGAGGAAATCGACCCGGGCAGCTACTACTTTCGGGGGACCCTCGAAGTGTCGACGTCGGTGGCCCAGTTCACGTACCTCAATCGCGCCCTTGTCGTCACGTCGGGTTCGCGTTCCGCAGAGTCCATCGTGCTCGACGCCTTCCTGGTCACCTAGGACGTCAGCTCGGCGACCTCTCGGTCGGTCAGGGTTGCGAGCGGTGTTCTTCCCGCCGACTTGACCGACTCGACAGCCCGATACAGCGGCCGCTCGCCGAGGCCGGCGTCGCGCGCCTCGGCCTTGAGTTGGTCCACGAGCACCGACGCTATTGCCGCCGCGGGCACCAGCTCGCTCGTCCACAGCGCGTCGGCGAGTTTTCGGAGCGAGAGGATGGGCAGTTCGCGGCCCCCACCCTGGGTGTACAGGGCGAGCGCGATGGTGACCCTCGCGGTGCCGTCGTACAGCCGGAGCGATACCTGGTCGATGCGCGCGGTCCTGACCTGCACCTCCGCCGTCACCAGGGCCGGTACCGACAGCTTCGTGGTTCGGATCCCACCGCGGGCGTGAATGACGTTGTCGGCGATCCAGATTCGGCGCCGCGAGCCCAACCACGCGGCCGCTGCAGTCGGGACGGCGACCACCAGTCCGAGTGCGACGGCCACCACCAGCGGTAGGAAGATGCCGGCGATCAGTGCCATGACGCATCCGACGACGATCGCGCCCAGAGCGAGCTTCCTCAGTCGAGGTGCGACAAGTTCGGCAGGCACCAAATCCAGCGCGACCGAATCTCCGGCGCGCCCGTCAGTCGGCAAGGCCGGTCTCCACGTGCCGAACGACGTCGGACAGGGCGACGTCGCGCTGCTCTCCCGTCGCCAGTTCCTTGACCACAATTGTTCCGTCGGCGAGTTCCTTGTCGCCCAACACGAGTGCGTAGCGCGCACCCGAACGGTCCGCTGCTTTCATGGCACCCTTGGCGCCGCGGTTTCCGTACGCCATGTCGACGCGAATGCCTCTACTGCGCAACCGGCCCGCGATTGCGACGATCTCTGCTTTGGCGTCCGCCCCGAGCGGCACACCGAACACTTCACATCGCGCCGTCGAACCAGCGGTCTTGCCTTCGGCGGCCAGCGCCAGCATGGTCCTGTCGACGCCGAGGCCGAAACCGATACCGGACAGTTCCTGTCCGCCGAGTTGTGCCATCAGTCCGTCGTAGCGTCCGCCGCCACCGATACCCGACTGAGCGCCGAGACCGTCGTGCACGAATTCGAACGTGGTCTTCGTGTAGTAGTCGAGTCCGCGAACCATGCGCGGGTTCACCACGTACGGCACGTCGAGCGCGTCGAGATGACGGAGCACCTCGTCGAAATGCGCTTTCGCCGTGTCGGAAAGGTGATCGAGCATGAGAGGAGCGTCGGCGGTCATCGCACGAACTTCGGGCCGCTTGTCGTCGAGGACACGCAGCGGATTGAGTTCGGCACGGGTGCGCGTGTCGGCATCGAGCGGAAGCGCGAACAGGAACTTCTGCAACAGCTCTCGGTATTGCGGCCGACATGTCTCGTCGCCCAGGGACGTGATTTCCAGTCTGAACTCGCTGAGCCCGAGGCTCCTGAATCCAGCGTCGGCAACCGCAATGATCTCGGCGTCCAGCGCGGGGTCGTCGATACCGATGGCCTCGACTCCGACCTGCTGCAGCTGGCGGTAGCGTCCGGCCTGCGGACGTTCGTACCGGAAGAACGGCCCGGCGTAGGCGAGCTTGACCGGCAGCGCACCTCGATCCAGACCGTGCTCGATGACGGCGCGCATCACACCGGCAGTTCCTTCCGGCCGCAACGTCACCGAGCGGTCACCCCGATCGGCGAAGGTGTACATCTCTTTGCTCACGACATCGGTGGACTCCCCGACTCCGCGGGCGAACAAGCCGGTGTCCTCGAACACGGGCAGTTCGATATGGCCGTACCCGGCATTGCGCGCCGCGGTCAGCAGCGCCTCGCGAACAGCAACGAACTCCGCGGAATTCGGTGGTACGTAATCGGGAATGCCCTTGGGCGCAGAGAATGTCGTCGGCTTGCTCACGGTCACAGTTTTCCTTGTTCAGGGCCTGGGAGTCCAACGAGAAACGGATTGGCTGCTCGCTCCTGGCCGATCGAGCTCTGCCCTCCGTGTCCGGGCAGGATGACGGTGTCGTCCGCGAGCGGCAGCAGGGACCGCTCGATCGATCGCAGGAGCTGATCATGATCGCCACCGGGCAGATCCGTACGACCGATCGACCCCGCGAACAACGTGTCGCCGGTCAGTGCGACGGACAGGGTGCCGTCCGGGGTGTCGACGTCGACGGTGAACACCACCGATCCCTGAGTGTGGCCGGGCGTGTGCACGACGCCGAACGTGATTCCGGCGAGTTCGAGCGTCGAACCGTGGATCAGCTCGCGGACCTCGCCCGGCTCGGCGAACTCCTTGTCGCCGAGCAGAGCAGCAAGTGTGGGCCCGGTTCCGCGCAGCGGATCGGACAGCATGAACCGATCGTCGGCGTGAATGTATGCCGGGATGCCGAACTTCTCGCACACCGGCTGGACCGACCAGGTGTGATCGAGGTGACCGTGCGTCAGGAGTACCGCGACCGGCGTGGTGTCCGACTCGTTCAAAAACTGCAGCAGGGGCTCCGTCGCGTCCTGGCCTGGGTCGACCACCACACATTCGGGGGAACCGTCGTGGGCGAGCACGTAGCAATTGGTCTGGAACATTCCCGCCGGGAATCCGGTGACGAGCACAGCTGACGCTCCTATATCGGTACGGGCAGGTCCCGCACAGCCTAGTTGCACCCTGTTCACCTGCGCGTTGCCCGTGCCTTCAACGAAATCGGTCATGCCCGTAGGACGGTTCTCAGGATGTAATGGCACACTCACTGACGGCCGGTCACCGGCCGGGAGCAGCCGAATCGTGTCGACCCAGGGTCGCCGAGACGGCAGTCGACAAGTGGACAAGCAGGAGGACACGTCAATTGCCCAGCAACGAGCAAAGACGCGAAGCGGCCAAGCGCAAGTTGGAACGGCAGCTCGAACGTCGGGCCGAGCGCGCCAAGAAGCGCAAGCAGCTGACGATCGCGGGGTCCGTACTCGCTGTCGTGGCCGTCGTGGGAGCCGTCGCGGTCGTGTTCGCACTCACCCGCGGCGGTGACGACACGGAGAACACCGCGTCCGCCGCCAACGCGTCCGCGACTCCGAACGGCGACACGCTGATCGCCGACGGACGCGCCGAGCCCCTGCCCGAGACAGTCGACTGCGCGTACCCGGCCTCGGCGCAACCCGCCGCGAAGGAGAACACGCCTCCGCGTACCGATGGCGTGCCGACGTCCGACGAGCCACTGAGCTACAGCATGGAAACGACGCAGGGCAACATTGGGCTGACGCTGAACAACCCGCAGTCGCCGTGCACCGTCAACAGCTTCGTGTCGCTGGCCAACCAGGGATACTTCGACGGCACCACCTGCCACCGGCTGACCACCGGATCGGGTCTGCAGGTTCTGCAGTGCGGCGACCCCGCCGGGACGGGCATGGGCGGCCCGGGGTACGAGTTCGCCGACGAATTCCCGGCAGACCAGTACGCCGAGGCAGATCCGGCTGCGAGCGAACCGATCTCCTACCCCCGCGGCACCATTGCGATGGCAAACGCAGGCCCAGGCACCAATGGAAGTCAGTTCTTCCTGGTCTATGGCGATTCGACCCTGCCACCTGCCTACACGGTGTTCGGCACGATCGACGAGACCGGCCTCGAAACGCTGGACAAGGTTGCTGCAGCGGGCGCGGAAGGCGGCGCATCGGACGGCAAGCCTGCACTTCCTGTCGATATCACCGGCTTGGTGACCGACCTGTGATTCGTTCCGCATCTTTGCTCGTCGCGGTCGGAGCAGCAGCAGTGCTCGTCGCGGGCTGTTCCTCGGACTCGTCGGACAGCGCTGCGCCCGACTCCACGTCGGCCGCGGCGTCGACCACCAGTGCGTCGAGCAGCACCGCCTCGGCGCCCCTGGACATGAGCCGATTCGGCGTTCTCCCGCCCGTCCCTGCACCCGCCGCGTCGACAACCACGTGCTCGTATCCGCAGGCGACACCGGCCATAAGGGAGAACAGCCCTCCTGCCACCGACGAGGTGTCGACGGTCGGCACCGTTCCAGTCGCGATGACCACGAATCAGGGACCGATCGGGCTGACGCTCGACCGCGCCGAGGCACCGTGCACGGTCAACAGCTTCGTCTCTCTCGCCTCGCAGGGCTTCTACGACGACTCACCCTGCCACCGTCTGACGACCAGTCAGGGGCTGCAGGTTCTGCAGTGCGGAGATCCCTCCGGCAACGGCAATCGCGGTCCCGGCTACGAGTATGCAAACGAGTACCCCACCACGGCGTACCCAGCGGGAGACCCTGCAGTGTCCAGCCCCGTCGTCTACCCGCGCGGAACCATAGCCATGGCCAATGCCGGACCGGACACCAACGGTAGCCAGTTCTTCCTTGTCTACGCGGATTCCGTTCTCCCACCGCAATACACGGTGTTCGGCACGATCTCCGAAGAAGGCCTGGCGACGCTCGACGCCGTGGCCGAGCAGGGCGTGGCCACAGCCGGCGAGGACGGTGCCCCCAAAGCATCCGTGACGATCGAGACCGTCAGCTCCTAGTCACACACGCCTGATCACACACGCCTGATCACACACGCAGCCGGTCCGAGTGGAACGCCACTCGGACCGGCTGCGAGCGTCATGCTGCCGACGTCAGGCGGTAGACGTCGTAGACGCCTTCGACGTTGCGCACCACGTTCAGTACATGACCCAGATGCTTCGGGTCGCCCATCTCGAACGTGAACTTGCTGATCGCCACGCGGTCGCCCGAAGTCGCCACCGACGCCGAAAGGATGTTGACCTTTTCGTCGGCCAACGCCTTCGTGACGTCAGACAGCAGCCGATGCCTGTCCAGTGCCTCGATTTGGATGGCTACGAGGAACACCGATGACGCCGACGGCGCCCATTCGACATCGATGAACCGCTCGGATTGCTCGCCGAGGGATTTCGCGTTCGTGCAGTCGGTCCGGTGCACGCTCACCGAGCCACCGCGGGTGACGAATCCGAGAATCTCGTCGCCGGGCACCGGCGTGCAGCATTTGGCCAACTTGGCAACGACGCCTTCCGTTCCGGTTACGAGAACACCGGCGTCTCCGACCTGACGGGGACGGGTCGGAATGGTCGACGGGGTGGACCGCTCGGCGAGTTCTTCCTCGACGTCTCCCACGCCGCCCAGGTGGGCGACCAACCGCTGTACGACGTGCTGGGCCGACACGTGACTCTCGCCCACCGCTGTGTACAGCGCCGAAACGTCGACGTAGCGCAGTTCGTGCGCGATGGCCGACATCGACTCGGCGTTCATCAACCGCTGCAGCGGCAAACCGCCGCGGCGAACCTCCTTGGCGATCGCGTCCTTGCCCGCTTCGAGGGCTTCTTCGCGACGTTCCTTTGCGAACCACTGGCGGATCTTGGTCTTCGCGCGCGGAGACACCACGAAGCCCTGCCAGTCCCGGCTGGGTCCCGCCGTGACGGCCTTGGAGGTGAACACCTCGACCACCTCGCCGTTGTCCAGCGTTCGTTCCAGTGCGACGAGCCTGCCGTTGACGCGGGCACCGATGCACCGATGCCCCACCTCGGTGTGCACGGCGTACGCGAAGTCGACGGGACACGAACCCGCAGGCAGGGTCACCACGTCACCCTTCGGGGTGAACACGAAGATTTCCTTGACCGCGAGGTCGTAGCGCAGGGATTCGAGGAACTCGCCCGGGTCGGCGGCTTCCCGCTGCCAGTCGAGCAGCTGACGCATCCACGCCATGTCATCGACTTCGGCGTTGTCGCCTCCGTGCTTGCCGCGGGTTTCCTTGTATCGCCAATGAGCGGCGATACCGAACTCCGCCGTGCGGTGCATGTCCCGAGTACGGATCTGCACCTCGAGCGGCTTGCCCTCCAGGCCGACAACGGTGGTGTGCAGCGACTGGTAGACGCCGTAGCGCGGCTGCGCGATGTAATCCTTGAAACGGCCCGCCATCGGTTGCCACAGCGAGTGCACGACGCCGACGGCGGCGTAACAATCGCGAATTTCGTCGCACAGGATTCGGACGCCGACGAGGTCGTGAATGTCGTCGAAGTCGCGTCCTTTGACGATCATCTTCTGGTAGATCGACCAGTAGTGCTTCGGCCTTCCCTCGACGGCGGCACTGATACGCGATGCGGAGAGGGACGCGTTGATCTCGGCGCGCACCTTTTCGAGGTAGGTGTCGCGGGACGGAGCTCTGTCGGCGACCAAGCGGACGATCTCGTCGTACTTCTTCGGGTGCAGGATGGCGAACGCGAGATCTTCGAGTTCCCACTTGACCGTTGCCATACCCAGGCGGTGAGCGAGCGGTGCGATGACCTCGAGCGTTTCCTTGGCTTTGCGGGCCTGCTTCTCCGGGGGCAGGAATCGCATGGTCCGCATGTTGTGCAGCCGGTCTGCCACCTTGATGACGAGCACCCGCGGGTCGCGCGCCATCGCGATGATCATCTTCCGGATGGTCTCGCCCTCGGCTGCCGTTCCGAGTGCGACCTTGTCGAGTTTTGTGACACCGTCGACGAGGTGCGCGACCTCATCACCGAATTCTTCGGTGAGCTGCGCCAGCGAATAACCCGTGTCCTCCACGGTGTCGTGCAGCAGGGCCGCAACCAGCGTCGTGGTGTCCATGCCGAGCTCGGCGAGAATGCTTGCGACGGCGAGGGGATGTGTGATGTACGGGTCGCCGGACTTGCGCATCTGGGTGGCGTGACGCTCGTCGGCGACGTCGTATGCGCGCTGCAACAGCGCGAGATCCGCCTTCGGATACAGCTCACGATGGAGGCTGACGAGCGGTTCGAGGACCGGCTTGACGGCGGTGTTACGTCCCGCCGTGATGCGGCGGGCCAACCGTGCACGCACCCGCCTGGATGCGGAACTCGGTACCACCGGCGCAGCGCCTCGGCCGGTCACGGGCTGCGTCGGTTCGGGCGCGGGCACCGGTGGGGTCACCGCATCTGCATTCGACGCGGGCGGTTCTGGCAAGGGTTGGTCGACATATCGGGTCACTGTGTTCGCCTCCTGCCACGTTGTCCGCGTTCCGGTCCGCCGGAACGAGCCACGGAACGGCCCGCGTGCGGAACTGGAACGCAGTAGGAACCGACTTTAGTCCTCATACCTGGCGGAGGCAGGTGAGCGGGTAACCCCCGCACCTGTTGCGTCCGCCGAGGGCCGAGATCTCCAGGACAACGGCAGCTCCGACGACATGGGCTCCGCGAGAACGGACCAGCTCGACGGTGGCGGCTATCGTCCCGCCGGTGGCGAGGACATCGTCCACGACGAGCACTCGCCGACCCGCGATGTCGATGTCTTCCGGGATCTCGAGCTCGGCAGAACCGTATTCGAGTTGGTATTTCTGGGAAACCACCGGCGGCGGTAGCTTGCCCGCCTTGCGGACGGCTAGAACACCGCATCCGAGTGTCAGCGCCACGCCCGCCCCGAGCAGGAATCCACGAGCGTCGATGCCGGCGACGAGGTCGGCGTCCGAGCCCGCGGCGGCGAGCGCAGCCACCGTGGTGGCCAAGCCCTCCCCGTCGGCGAACACCGGCGTCAGATCCGCGAATCGCACTCCTGCGACCGGGAAGTCGTCCGCCCACCGCACGAGACGGTCAATGTTCGTGGCGGCCGCTGCGGTTGGGTCGGCCGGGTGCTGCGAAGTCGAGTTGCTCACCGCAGAAGTATCCACCGATCCATGTTCCACCCCGCACCCGAGGCAGTCGGATTGACCACGACATTGCTCATCCCGTCGGCCACCGCGAGGGTGCGTGGCTGATTGAACAGCGGCAGCGTCGGCAGCTCGTTCCACAGAATGCGCTCGCCTTCCGTCGCGACCGCGAGGGCACTGGCGTCGACGGTTTCGACGGCCAGTTGATCGACGATGGCGTCGACGCGGCCGTTGGCGTAGCCACCGACGTTGCTGCCCACACCACTGTGCAAGCTGTACCGCGCGGACTCGTCCGACACGGCCCCGGCTGCACCGGACGCCGATGCGGTGGAGCCGAGTACGACGTCCACCGAACCCGAGCGCAATGCAGTAGGTCCGAAGTCGGCCGAGCTCGCGTCCTCGACGACGATGCCTGCGGGGGCGCACGCTGCGGCGATGTCGGCGACGATTTCGGCCCGTCGCGGATCGGGTCCGAGATATCCGACGCGTACGGCCGGTGCGGCGACGTCACCGCCCGCCAGTTCGGCCTGTGCAGCAGCGGCGTCCGCTTGGCGGTACCGACCCTCGGCCGTCGCCGCCACCGGCGCATACAACAGCGTGTTCGGTTGAACGAGCCGCGAATCGACAACCGCAGATCCGATTCCGGTCGTCTTGTCGAATCCGGGGTGACCCGCGGTGTCGAACAATTGCTCGCGCGGTACGCACAGGGCCAGCGCTCGCCGGGCGGCCGAGGACGCCAACGTGCCGTTCGTTGCAAACGTCAACTGCTCGACTCCGTGTGATGGGTACGGCGTGGTATCGAATCCCTCGGCGGGAAGGTCGCTGCCGCTGCCGTGATCGACAACTTCGAGATCGCCCGCGTCGGCCTGGGCCTGCAGATCAGTTCCCTTCGGCCGGACTACAATGCGTTCGGTCGCGGGCGGAACGCCCCACCATCGCTCGTTTGCGACGAGCACCAGACCGGTCTCCTGGGTGTACGAATCGACCCGGTACGGACCGTTCGACGGCAGCAACGCGACGTTGACGGACCCTGGGGTCAGCGTCCACCCGGTATTCCAGAAATCGGCAATTCGTCCGATCGCATCCAGATCGCCGGCAGCAATCGGATCGACGACGTTCGGCATCCCGACAACCCTGGCCGCGACGTGCGCGGGCAGGAGTTCGGTCGCCCCGAAGAGGCTGCGCCAACCCTCGTAGGCGCGGCCCGGCCGGTAGGTGACCACCGCCTCCTTGCTGCCGGCCACGCAGTCCACCCGTTCGATGTCCGAGTACCCGGCGCTGGACGCAGCGTCGAACAGCTGCAGGTCGTTCTCGCTCGAGGCGAACCGGCCACTGTTCGCAGCCCAGGTCAGGACGATGTCGTCGCAGGTCATGGGCACACCGTCGGAGTACGTGGCCTGCGGGGCGATGGTGTACGCGACCGTCAGAACGTCTCCCGGCACAACTCGGACTCCGCCGACATCGTTGTCGGAGAGGGCCTCCCCTTCAGGTCCGAGATAGCTGAACCCGGTTTGTACGCGAGGAAAGGCCTGCCTCGCTCCGGATGCAGCTCCGTCGACGGTCTGCGCGTTGTACGTGGTGAGCGTGTTGTCGATGGCGTAGCCGATCGACGGCACCTGGTCTTCCTCGGCGGTGCACCCGGCGAGGGCGCCGGCGGACACTACGGCAGCCACCACGGCTGCCGCAGTCCGAACTCTGATGACTCGCGCAGTCATCAGCGCCTCTTCTTGGCGCGCTTCCCCGTCGGCCTCGAGCCGACCCGAGGAGTGACGGGAGCGCTCGCATCGGTTCCGGCGCCTGCGGTGACCAGCTCGGCCCTACCGACTCGGTTCGCAGCTTCGGCGCGCTTGGCGAGAACTTTCTTCGTGTGCACCGCCACCGGCCCCCACTTCTCCTTCAGCGTCACCAGCAGCGGAGTTGCGAAGAAGATGGACGAGAAAGTGCCGACGATAATTCCGACGAACTGGATG
>NZ_JBAWFH010000579.1:0-12983 GCF_049591685.1 Rhodococcus sp. (in: high G+C Gram-positive bacteria)
CGAGGACGGGCCAGCGGTCGACCGGCAGGTCGAGCAGCGCTGCTGTGAGCGCCGCGATGAGTCCACCGTGGGCAACGAGCACGACGGGAGCGTTGCCCCCGTCCGCTCCCCACTCCGGATGCTCGGCGACGAGCTCTCGCACTACCGGGACACTGCGGCGCGCGACGTCGACACGGCTCTCCCCCGACGGCGGCGCCAACGTCGCGTCGGCGCGCCACGCTGCACGCGCACCTGGGGCGACCTCGTCGACATCGAGGTGCGTCAGCCCTTGCCACTCTCCCAGGTGCGTCTCGCGTAGCCGAACGTCGACCTCGACCGGCAAGTCGCAGGCATCACCCAATGCAGCAGCCGTGTCGAAGGCCCGGCGCAGGTCGGAGGAAACGATGCGCAGCGGCGCACGCGACGCCAACTCGGCCGCCGCGGTTTTCGCCTGGGTGCGCCCCAGCTCGGTGAGATCGGTGTCGAGCTGGCCCTGCATCCTGTCCGTCGCGTTGTACTCGGTCTGGCCGTGGCGCAACAGGATCAGCTGGCGCTTGACTGTCGCGGTCACTGCTCCGGTTCCGCGTCGGCGCCGGCATCGGGGCGCTCGCCGAGCCCGGGAACCTCGATGCTGGGGCAGTCCTTCCACAGCCGCTCGAGAGCGTAGAAGTTGCGCTCGTCGTTGTGCTGGACGTGGACGACGACGTCGATGTAGTCGAGAAGCGCCCAGCGCCCCTCGCGAGTGCCTTCCTTACGGACGGGCTTGTGCCCCGCTTCACGCAGCTTCTCTTCGATGTTCTCGACGATGGCGTTGACCTGACGCTCGTTGGGCGCAGACGCGATGACGAAGCAGTCGGTGATGACCAACTGCTCCGACACGTCGAGCACCACGACGTCGGTCGCGAGCTTGTCGTCGGCGGCGAGTGCCGCCATCTTCGCGATCGAGGTGGCCTGGTCTGTTGCAGTCACTGTGTTCTCTTCCGTTGTGTCGAGCTCGCCGAATTTTCAACCCTGTGCATCGTCCACCGCATCGGCGTCGGAGGCGGTCGGGAGCTAGTCGGCGATGGTCTTCTTCTGTGGCGCCGGCTCCGACATCGTGACGGAGCCGTCGAGGCGTTGTTCGCCGGTTGGGCGGTACAGGTTTCTCTTCGATATGTACTGAACGACGCCGTCGGGCACGAGGTACCAGACGGGCCTGTTTTCGCTGGCCCGGAGCCTGCACTCGGTGGACGAGATCGCGAGCGCGGGTATTTCGATCAGTGTCAACGCATCCTGAGGCAGATCCTGGAGGTGGTCTGCGAGATGCTCGACACCGAGTTCGAAACCAGGCCGCGAGACGCCGACGAACTTGGCCAGTTCGAACAGTTCTTCCCAATTCTGCCAGGTGAGAATGTTCTCCAGCGCGTCTGCTCCGGTGATGAAGTACAGCTCCGCAGTCGGGTGCTGCGCGCGCAGGTCGCGCAGCGTATCGACCGTGTACGTCCGCTTCTCACGGTCGACGTCGACGCGACTGACGGAGAACCGTGGATTCGACGCCGTGGCGATGACCGTCATGAGGTAACGGTCCTCGGCCGGGCTGACGACCTTGCCTTCCTTCTGCCACGGCATGCCAGTCGGTACGAAGATGACCTCGTCGAGCCCGAAACTGTTGGCGACCTCGCTGGCCGCGACGAGGTGGCCGTGGTGGATCGGATCGAAGGTTCCGCCCATCACGCCCAGCCTGCGGACTGCCTCGGGTTGTTGCTGCACGATTGAGGAGCTTACTTCGCGTGTGCGGGAGTGGAGCCTGCGGAATGACCCAAAGGGCTGGGAGTGGAGCCTGCGGAATGACCCAGCAGGCGGTCGGTGGGGTTCATACCGGCAGTAGGCGGGAGACGAAATCACCGAGTTGCGCGGTGGTGCGGCACTCGTACATGCCGATGACGTCGCTGTAGGTGTTGGCTGCGGAGTCGCCGGAGCCCCATTGTGCTCTCGGCTCGGGGTTGAGCCAGTAGGCATGTTTGGCGACTGCGACGGTGCGGGCTAGGGCGGGCAGTTTGGGGTCGCGGTAATTGGTGCGGGCGTCGCCGAGGATCAGCACGGAGGTTCGCGAGGTGACGGCGTGGGCGTACTTGTCGTCGAAGGTGTGGAAGGCGTTGCCGTAGTCGGAGTGCCCGTCGTAGGTGATGAGGTCGGCGTCGCGCATGATGTGCGACATTGCGGCTCCGAGGTCGGAGCGTGAGTCGAAGTACTGCGTCACTTCGTCGGTGGAGTCGATGAAGGCGAAGATGCGCACTCGTGAAAACTGTTCGCGGAGTGCGTGGACCAGGAGCAGAGTAAAGTGACTGAATCCTGCCACCGACCCGGAGACGTCGCAGAGCACGACGAGTTCGGGTCGCGCGCGCCGGGGTTTGCGTTGCACCAGGTCTATGGGCACACCGCCGGTCGACATGGATTTGCGCAGGGTGCGGCGTAGGTCGATGGTCCCTGCCCTGCTGCGGGCTCGGCGTGCGGCAAGCCGGCTGGCGAGGAGTCGGGCGAGAGGTGCGACGCTGCGTCGCAGTGCGACCATTTCGGTGTCCGAGGCGCGGAGGAAGTCGACTTCTTCGGCGAGCTTCGGCACGCCGTAACTTGCGACGCGTTCGCGGCCGAGCTTTTCGGCGGAGCGGCGCCGCGTCTCTCTGTCGACCATCGATCGCAGGTCCGCGATGCGTTGTGCGGACGTTCGTTTGGCGACCTCGTCCTCGTAGTTTCCCGACGACCGGTTCGAGCCTGTTTCTGCGTTCCCCAGGAGTCCGTCGAGGATTTTGCTCAGCAAGGTGTCCGGTGCGACGTCGCGGAGAGCCTGATACGCCGAGAACGACGGACCGTTGGCGGATTTGTACTGCCCCAGTTCTTCGACCATCTGGGCAGCCAGCATCTGGGTCAGTTCGAGCGCGTCCGGGCCGGCGTCGACGAGCAGTTCGGTGATCAGTTCGCGCAGCGCCGTGTAGTCCACCTCGCCGTCGGGGGTCCGGGGTAGCGCGGTGTCGATTCCCCCGGGGTCACGCTGTCCTGTCGCGGCGGGGAACCACAGGTCGAAGAGCGCATCGAACGTTTCGCGGTGTGTCGACCGACGCAGCAGCGAGCACGCCAGTCCTTCTCGTACTGCCTCGCGGTCGAGGAAGTCCAGTACCGACAGCACACGCCCGGCGTCGACGGTTTCCGACGGCCCGACCGCGATTCCGCGCTTGCGTAGCGCTTCGACGAAGTCGACGAGGTGGCCGGGTAGACCGTGCGGGGCGTACATGTCAGTTCAACCGGAGTTCGGCCGCGACTTTGTGCTGATCGGACTGGTTCTTGAGCACCACTCCCAGGGTCGAGCGAACCGCTTCGTCGTCGAGGGTGTCCATGCCGAGAGCCAGCAGGGTCCGGCCCCAGTCGATGGTTTCCGCGACGGAGGGCAGTTTTTTCAGCTGCATCGCGCGCATCACGCGGATAGTGCGCACCATCTGCTCGGCGATCGCTTCCGGGAGCTCCGGTACTCGGCTGGCAAGGATGCGCAGCTCGAGGTCGGCGTCGGGAAAGTCGAGGTGCAGGAAGAGGCACCGACGTTTGAGGGCCTCGGACAGCTCGCGAGTGGCGTTCGACGTCAGGACCACGAAGGGCTTGCGAGTTGCGGTAATGGTGCCGAGTTCGGGAATGGTGACTGCGAAGTCGCTGAGGACTTCGAGTAGCAGCCCCTCGATCTCGACATCGGCTTTGTCCGTCTCGTCGATGAGCAGGACGGTGGGATCTTCTCGGCGGATGGCCTGCAGAAGCGGCCGCGCCAGAAGGAATTCCTCGGAAAAAACGTCGAGTTTCGTCTCGTCCCAGTCCTGGTGCCCCGCGGAGCTCGACTGAATGCGGAGAATTTGCTTTGCGTGGTTCCACTCGTACAGCGCCCGCGCTTCGTCCACGCCCTCGTAGCACTGGAGCCGCACCAGTTCGGCCCCGGTGCTCTGCGCGACAGCACGGG
This sequence comes from Rhodococcus sp. (in: high G+C Gram-positive bacteria), assembly GCF_049591685.1. Classification (GTDB taxonomy): domain Bacteria; phylum Actinomycetota; class Actinomycetes; order Mycobacteriales; family Mycobacteriaceae; genus Rhodococcoides. The sequence goes on from NZ_JBAWFH010000579.1 coordinate 3,956, forward strand.
CGAGCTCGGTCTTGCCGACGCCGGCCGGGCCTTCGATGAGCAACGGCTTACCGAGTCGATCGGCAAGAAACACCGATGTCGCTGTTGCCTTGTCGGCGATGTACCCGGTCTCGCCGAGTCTGGAGACGACGTCGTCGACACTCCCGAACAACGGTGGTGAGGTCGGTAGTGCTCGATCCACGTGTACTCCCTGGTCGTGTTGACGATGTGTGCCGCTGGGTGCGCCGGTGTTCGTCAGACCGGCCGGGTGTGGCCTTCGCCCCACACTGTCCACTTGGTGGAGGTGAGTTCGGGTAGCCCCATCGGACCACGAGCGTGCAGCTTCTGCGTCGAGATCCCGATCTCCGCTCCGAAACCGAACTGCTCACCGTCCGTGAACGCCGTCGATGCGTTGACCATTACTGCGGCCGCGTCCACTCGGGTGGTGAACGTGCGCGCGGCCGACAGATCCGCTGTCACGATGGCTTCGGTGTGGCCCGTGCCGTACGTGTCGATGTGCGCGATGGCGGCGTCGATTCCCTCGACCACCTTGAGTGCGACGTCGAGCGAGAGGTATTCCTCGGCCCAATCCTTGTCGGTGGCAGGTACGAGGCCGGGTAGGTCACCGTGTACGACCACGCTGTGGGTTCGAAAGGCCTGCAACAGCTTCGGCACGGCGGCCTCCGCAATGGCGGCGTCGACCAGTACCGTCTCGGCGGCATTGCACACACTAACGCGACGCGTCTTGGAGTTGAGCACGATGCGCTCGGCCATCTCGAGGTCAGCCGCGGAGTGAATGTAGATGTGGCAGTTGCCCACGCCGGTCTCGATGGTCGGCACGGTGGCGTCGCGCACGACAGCAGAGATGAGCCCGGCTCCCCCACGTGGGATGACGACGTCCACCAGACCGCGCGCTTGAATCAGATGCGTGACGGACGAGCGATCAGCGCTCGAGAGCAACTGCACGGCGTCGACGGGGACTCCGCCCGCCGCGAGTGACGCGCGGATGACCTCGACCAGTGCCGCGTTGGACCGCGCTGCGGACGAGGAACCGCGCAGTAGCGCGGCGTTGCCCGACTTGAAGGCCAGCCCGAAAGCGTCGACGGTGACATTGGGCCGCGCCTCGTACACCATTCCGACCACACCGAGGGGAACACGCAGCTGACGGAGCTCGAGGCCGTTCGGGAGCGTGGAACCACGGATGACCTCGCCGATCGGATCGGGCAGACCTGCAACCTGACGCAGCCCCGCAGCGATGCCGTCGACGCGAGCCTCGGTGAGCCGGAGCCGGTCGAGCAGTCCTTCGTCGGTGCCTGCGGCACGCGCTGCATCGACATCGACGGTGTTGGCGGCGATCACCTGGGGCGCGGCGGCGAGCACAGCGTCGGCAGCCGCATGCAGGGCAGTATCCTTCTCGGCCGTCGTCAGCAGGGCCAGTGCCCGAGAGGCGACGCGCGCGCGCTCGGCGGCGGCGTGAACCTTCTCGCGTTCACCTGTTCGATCCGGCGCCACACCGGCGGACAGGGACGTAGAGGATGCTGCAGTCGGCGCTGCGTGAACGGACATGAATACACACTAACCAAAGCGCCCGACTGTTCTGCTTTGCCCGGGAATGGCAGCGCCGCGGCGACGGTTACGCGAGTTGCGACCGCAGAGGCGGATCGCCGATTTCTCGAGCGACGGAGGGAACCCCTTTGAGTGCCTTGTTCGAACCCCTGACACTGCGTGAAGTCACGATCCCGAACAGAGTGTGGATGGCGCCGATGTGCCAGTACTCGGCGGACACGGATGGCGACAGCATCGGAGTGCCCAACGACTGGCACCGCACACATCTGGTGAGCAGGGCGATCGGCGGAGCGGGATTGATCTTGACCGAGGCGACGGCGGTGAGCCCGGAGGGCCGAATCAGTCCCGCCGACCTCGGAATTTGGAACGACACACAGACCCGGGCATTCGCTGCCATCGTCGGAGAGATCGAAGGGCACGGCTCGATACCGGGTATTCAGCTCGCGCATGCAGGCCGGAAGGCGTCGACGACCGCGCCCTGGCGCGGCGGGAAGTCCATCCCGGCGGACGAACCGTCGGGGTGGGAGACAATCGGACCCAGTGCCGTCCCGTTCGGCGACTATTCCACTCCTCGCGAGGCGACGAAGGCAGAGATCGCCCGCATCGTCGACAACTTCGTCGCAGCGGCACAGCGAGCGCTCACGGCCGGCTTCAAGGTCGCTGAGATCCACGCTGCGCACGGCTACCTGGTCCACCAATTCCTCTCGGCAGCAAGCAACCAGCGCACCGACGAGTACGGCGGCGACTTCGCCGGCCGGACCAAGCTCCTGATCGACATCGTCGACGCGGTCCGCGCAGTGTGGCCGTCGGAGCTCCCCCTGTTCGTCAGATTGTCGGCAACCGACTGGCTGGACGAGGAGACAGGCGGATTGGAGGCGCCCAGTTGGACCGGAGACCAGACCGTCGCACTGGTTCAGCTGCTGCAGGATCACGGCGTCGACATGATCGACGTGTCCACGGGCGGCAATGTCCGAGCCAGAATTCCCGTCGAGCCGGGCTACCAGGTTCCGTTCGCGAAGCGCATCCAGAACGAGACGTCCATTCCCGCCGCTGCGGTTGGACTGATCACCGAGCCCAAACAGGCCGAGGACATCGTGTCCTCGGGTGAGGCCCAGGCCGTGCTGCTCGCCCGCGAGCTGTTGCGCGACCCGTATTGGCCTCGGCGCGCAGCCTGCGAACTCGGTGCAGAGATGCTGCCGGCGCTCGCTCCGCAGTACGAGCGCGCCTACTGAACATCACGATCGAGACATCACGATCGCAAGCGCCCCTGCCGAAGGCATTCGCTCGGCGAGGGCGCTTCGATCAGCTAGGTAGGAACGAACCCGAGCTTCTTGTCGACGACATTGTGCAGCTCGTTTCCTGCGGCGTATCGGTGAAAGTTGTCAATGAACAGTTCTGCCAGCCGCAGACGCCATCCTGCGGCATCGCCGCTCATGTGTGGGGTGACGACCAGATTGTCCGTGGTCCATACGGGGCTGTCGTGCGGAAGCGGTTCCTCTTCGAAAACGTCGAGAGCGGCACCGGCCACGTGACCTGTGCTCATGTACCGCAGGAGGGCATCGGTGTCGAGTAGCTCCCCTCGGCCGACGTTGACGACGCGAATCCCTGGCTTGGCTGCGGCGAGTACATCGGCGTCGACGAGGTGGCGGGTGGTGTCGGTCAACGGCGCCACGAGCACAAGGTAGTCGACGTCACCGACGACGTGCGCGAGACTCGAACTGGCGTGCACGACCCCGAAGTCTGCGTCGCCGGTGCGAGCAGTTCGCCCCGCCCCGGACACCGTCATTCCCACCGCGGTCAGCAGTCGGGCGATCTCGCGTCCGATAGCACCGGTTCCGACGACCATCGCGTGTGCCGCGTCGATACGTTCTGTCTCCCGATGCTTCCACTCTCGGCGACGTTGTAGCGCAGCCGACGTCGAGGAGTCTTTCGCGAATGCCAGTATCTGCGCGAGAACGAACTCCGCGATGGGTCTGTCGAAGATGCCCCGTGAGTTGGTTACCACGACGTTCGAACCGACGAGTTCGTCGAACATCAGTGAATCGACGCCCGCTGCAGCGATATGGACCCAATTCAGCGCATCGCATCGATCCCACACTTCGCGGACGGCCGGCGAGAAGAAGTCCCACAGGAACAGCACGTCGGCACCGGGGACGGCGTCAGCGAGTGTGTCTGCGGTGGCGAAGCGAACCTCCGCCGCCGCGGACACCGATTCGATGCCCTCGGGCAGGTTGTCGGCATGCAGCACGACGACAACCGGCCTGGCCTCCACGGTCACTACTTTTTGTACCCGACGAGTTCGACGCCGGATGCCACGACCTCGGCGTCGTTGTCACCGGGGCACTGGGTACCGCGAAGAGAACGACCGGCTGTCTCGGGCATCAGCAGGATGGGAACGAACGCGATCGCCGCAGCAAGCATCATGTACCAACCCGGGATCAGGTTCGATCCGGTCCGGTCGATCAGGAACGTCAGGATCAACGGCGCGGTACCACCGAACAGCGACGTCGAGACGTTGTAGCCGATCGCGAAGGCGCCGTAGCGAACCTGGGTCGGGAACAGGGCGGGCAACGTCGACGACACGCAGGAACACATGATCACGAGGAGAACGCCGAGGCCGAGCAAACCGACGGCCTGCCCGACGACCCCGGTGTTGATGATCAGCAGGAACAGCGGAACGCTGAACACGAAGTAACCGACACACGCCGCGAGGAGCAGCGGCTTCCTGCCGACTCGGTCGGACAGGGCGCCGATCGGATTGATGATCGCCATCATGATCAACATGATGACCACGAGGGTGAAGTTCGATTGAGTCGTGCTGTGTCCGAGAGTGTCGCTGAGGTAGGACGGCAGGAACGTCAGCACGGTGTAGTAAGCGATGTTGAGCAGCAGGACGAAGCCCATCAGGATGAGGATTCGTTGCCAGTAGGTCATAGTCGATTTCAGCGACTGGATAGCCCCACCGGAGGAGCCCTCCGAGACCGTGTCGCCCTCGGCCTTCGCCTCCGCGAAGACCGGGGAGTCCTCCAGGCGAGTACGCAGCCACAGCGCGACGATGCCCAGCGGGAGAGTCAGCAGGAAAGGAATGCGCCAGCCCCACGCCTCCATGGTGTCGTCGCCGAGACCGACGTTGAGCAGCGTGCACAGCGTCGCGCCGGCAACGGTGCCTGCGAGCGTGCCGAATTCGAGGAAAGAGCCGAAGAATCCGCGTCGTCTGTCGGGCGCGTATTCGGCCATGAACACCGCCGCGCCGCCGTACTCACCGCCCGTGGAGAACCCCTGCACCAGGCGGCAGACGAGCAGAAGAATGGGCGCCAGGATGCCGATCGTGTCGAACGTCGGAAGAATGCCGATTGCCGCTGTTGCAACGGACATCATCGTGACCGTCAGGACGAGTACCTTCTGGCGTCCGATTCGGTCACCCAACGGTCCGAGCACGATTCCGCCGATGGGTCTGATGATGAAGGACGCCGCCAGCACGGCGAACGTCGACAGAAGGCTCGCCCCGCCGTCCTCGGAGGGAAAGAAGTTGGCCGCGATGTAAACCGCGAGGTAGCCGTACACGGCGTAGTCGAACCACTCGACCGCGTTGCCGAGAGCGGATCCACCGATGGCTCGGTGGAGGATTTTCTTCTCTTCGGCGTTCAATTCTGCCGCATTGGGCGGATAACCTGTGGTGGCCTGATCCGAGCGGCCTTCGTTCGACTGTGTCACGGTCCAAAACCTTTCGCTTTCGAGAAAATGCGTGGAGCGTCGGGCTGGTACTTCGCAGCGTTTCACCCTACGGAATGCAGTCCTGGCTTGTTCTTCGACCCCCGATCGCGGGGTAGAAGTCCTGGTAGCGCAGTCATTCTCGACGCCATCAGCGCGTACGCCCTTGCGCTGTCGCACAATTGCTGCACCGACACCGATTCGTTCGGCTGGTGAGCCTCGGTTTCGATTTCTCCTGGGCCGAGCACGACCGCGGGGATACCCAGGTCCCGCACGACAAAACCCCCGTCGCACGACGCTGTCCACACGTCCGTTCCCTTGAATCCCACCACGTCCGTCACCGCGGCGACGGCAGCCGACACCACGCCTGCGTCGTCGTCCGTGACGAAACCCGGCATCTCCATCAGCACGCCGACCGAGATGTCGATGCCGTCCTCCGACACGACCGCGCTTACGTCTCTCTGCAGTCGCGCCGCGATCTCGTATGCGTTCTCGCCGGGCAGCAACCGCCGATCCACGGTGACGGTGCAACCGTCGGGAACCATCGACGTACCGGTTCCGCCCGCGACGGTGCCGACATTCCACGTTGCGGGGCCCAACTGTGAGTGCGGACGCCGACCTAGTTCGAGCGCTGATTCTTCGATCGAGACGATGGCACGCGCCGCTGCGGAGATGGCATTGCGTCCGTTCTGGGGTCGACCGGCGTGTGCCGAACGACCGGCGATCGTCATCTCCAGGTTGGCCGCTCCCCTGCACCCGGTGATCGCGACGAGATCGGTCGGCTCGGCCACGACGCAGTGCGCGTATTCACGTGACTGCGGTGCTGCGACAAAGGCGCGGATTCCCAGCCCGGTGTCTTCCTCGTCCACCAGACACACGAGCGTCACCGGTGCGGAATCTGCAGCGCCGCAGCGCTTCAACGCCGCCATCGCCACGACGACAGCAGCCAGACCGCCCTTCATGTCGCATGCTCCGCGGCCGTACAACCGGCCGTCGCGGACGACTGCGCCGAACGGATCCGTCGTCCACCCGCCTCCTGCGGGTACGACGTCGGAGTGACCGACGAACAGCACCCCGGGATCGGCGGATCCGCCGATGGTGACCGAGACGTTGGGTCGGCCGGGCGCCACTTCGTCGACTTCGACCTCGAATCCCAGTGCGCGACAATGTTCCGCGAGCACATACGCGACGGATTCTTCGGTGTCGCCGGGGTTCTCTCCGCCGGCGTCGATCAACGCGGACGCCAAAGCGACGATATCGTTCGCATCGATCGCGTCGAGGAGGCGTTGTTCGAGCTCCGTCACCGTGTCGGATCGCTCGACAAGGACGACATGGACTTCTCCACTGCGACGGCCAGTCTCCGGACACCCTCGTCGATGCGTTCCGGCGTGGACGAGGCAAAACACAGCCGAAGCGAATCGTGAAACTTCCCGCCGACGGAAAGCGCGGGACCGGGAATGTATGCGACGCCCTCAGCGAGCGCGACCTCGAACAGATCCTGGGTCGATACAGCGGCCGCGTCACCTCTCAGCGTTGCCCACAGGAAGAACCCGCCCTCGGGATCCGTAGACGACACGCGGTCGCTGAAATACCTGTTCAACGCCCTCTGCATTGCCAACTTTCGGGGCCGATACACAGCGCTCAGCGAGGTCAGATGGGTGTGCAGGTGCCCGCGGTCGATGAACTCGGCGATCATGCGTTGGGCGGGAAGGTTGGTGCACGTATCCATTGCCTGCTTGGCATTGATCAACAGTTGTCGAGCTTCGGGGGCGGCGTCGACCCATCCGACCCGCAGCCCTGGGGCGATCATCTTGGAGAAGGTCCGTACCGAAAAGACGAGTGGATCGCCCGGGCTCAACGCCTGGAAGCTCGGGATGTGCTCGCCCTCGAACCGAAGGAGACCGTACGGGTCATCGTCGAGGATGACGGCACCCCAGCGATGCGCGAGTTCGAGGAGGAGAGTCCGACGGGCCAGAGACATCGTTGTGCCGGAGGGGTTTTGAAAGTTGGGAATGACGTAGATCATCTTCGGTAGGCGACCCGCTCGCTCGACGAGTTCGGGAAGCGCCTCGACTACGAGTCCGTCGGCGTCCATGGGTGCCTCCAGCACGTCGCCGCCGTAGCTCAACACCGTCGCGGTCCCGTTCGTGTAGGTCGGGCTTTCGACGATGACCAGGTCCCCCGGATCGACGAACAGCTTGCATGCCAGGTCGAGCCCCTGCATGCCGCCCGAGGTGATGACGAGGCGGTCCGGTGACGTACCTTCTCCCACCGAGTCCAAGTAGCCGACGAGTGAATCGAGCAGCCTCGGGTCACCCTCTGTCGCTGCATAGTCCATGGCGTCCGACGTCATCACGGTCGACGCGATGTCCGAGAAGGCCGCAGCGGGAACGGTTTCTGCAGCCGGGGAGCCCATCGCGAATCGGACGATGTCGTGTTTCTGCGCGGCGAGAAGCGATGTCGACGAATCGATCACCGATCCGACCAGCTTGTCGGTGCGAAGGGCCCATGGGAGGGCACCTGCGGAATGACCCGGTGGGTTAGGAGTGGAGCCTGCGGAATGCCCCGGCGGGTTAGGAGTGGAGCCTGCGGAACGATTTCGTATGGTGGCGGTCATAATTCACTCCTTGGTCAGCAGTCGGCGCGGGTAGTCGGTGAAGGTTTCGACACCGCGGTCGGTGACGCGAACGGCTTCGGATACTTCGTACCCGTAGTCGTCCATCCACATTCCACCGATGATGTGGAAGGTCATGTTCTCGGCGAGCACCGTGTCGTCGTCGGTACGGATGCTCACGGTTCGCTCGCCCCAGTCGGGGGCGTAGGCGATGCCGATCGAGTATCCGATGCGGGAGGGTTTGTGCAGACCGTGCTGTGCCAGGCTGACGTTCCAGATCTGCGCCAGCTCGGTGGTGGTGACGCCGGGCCGCACAGCGGCGAGGACGTTGTTCAGGGCGGCCCCAGTCGATTGTGCGAGATAGTCGAGGCGTTTGGTCGGCTTGCCGAGAACGATCGTGCGTGCCATTGGTATGTGATATCGGCGGAACACTCCGGTCAGTTCCACGACGGTGGTCTCCCCGGCGATGAATACTTGGTCGGACCAGGTCAGGTGTGGCGTGTCTGCTCCGGCACCGGTCGGGAGCATCGGAACGATGGCCGGGTGGTCGCCACCGAACTCGGGGGTTCCTTTGATCTGCGCGTTCATGATGGCGGCGGCTGCGTCGCATTGCCGTCCGCCGACGACGATGGCGTCGTAGGCGGCGCCCATTGCGGCCTCGCAGACCTGCGCTGCACCCCGCATCAAGTCGATCTCGGCCGGTGACTTGATCACGCGCACCCAGTTGATCAGCTCGTACGAGTCGGTGAAGCGGTATTCGGGGAGTTGTTTGACCAGTGCTTCGAACGCTTTGGGGCTGAAGTAGTAGGAGTCCATTTCCAAGCCGACCTGGCCGTGCGAGAAATTGTTGACGACGCCGAGTTCACGTAGCTTTTGGGCGACCCAGACGAACGGGTGAGTGTCTTTGCGCTGCACGAAGTTCTCGGGGTAGCCGAACGTGTTCTCTCGCGGTAGCCAGGCCGTCCGGAAAGCACCGTTCGCATCCATTTCGCGGGCGAAGAAGTACAGCTCGCCTTCGAGCGGAACGTAGAGCATCTGTGGGGTATAGAACGAGAGAGCGTTGTATCCCAGGAGGTAGTAGAGGTTGGACGGGTCCGTGACGATCAGGGCCGTCAAATTTTGATCCAGCATCTTGCCTCGCACGGCCTGGAGGCGGGC
>NZ_JBAWFH010000580.1:0-16501 GCF_049591685.1 Rhodococcus sp. (in: high G+C Gram-positive bacteria)
CCGAAAGAACACAGATGACCGAACTCGACGCCCTGGCTCCCGGTCCGGTCGGCCGATGGACGCACGAACACGTCGTCGTCGAGCAGACCGACGACTTCGCAGTCGGTGCTCTGGTAGCCAACCGAGCCGGCGGACTGCTCACGGTGCGCCACGCACTGACGTCCTCCCACATCGCCGAGAGCCTCGTCCCGGTGATCACCGATCTCGAACTGTCACAGCGCGAGTTCGAACTCGTCATGGTCGGTCTGGTGAGGTCCACCGTCGACGATCCGGTCGAGGCCTGGACCACCTACTACCGAAACTCTCTGGACCACTTACTGCGCGGTACATCGGAATTCGCACCGGTACACGAACGTGCCGAATCCCTCGTTCGCGGATCCGTCCTCGATCTTGGATCGTGCTTCGGATTCTTCCCTCTCCGGCTCGGCATGGGCGGCCATCGGGTCACCGCCACCGACCTGTCTGCCGGGACGATGCGCCTTCTCGGAACGGTCGCGCCACACCTGGGTGTCACCCTCGACGTGATCACCGCCGATGCAGCGGGAGTACCCGTGCCCGACAATTCGGCCGACACCGTTACCGCACTTCATCTCCTCGAACACGTCGACGAGCACCTGGGTGTGCGAATTCTCGACGAGGCCCTACGGATAGCGCGCGAGCGTGTCGTCATTGCCGTTCCCTTCGAAGCCGAGGCCACGGCCTGCCACGGGCACATTCGCACCTTCGACACAGCCACATTGGCCGCCCTCGGCCGTAGCGTCGGCCGCCCCTTCGAGGTCGAAGAGTTCCGTGGCGGATGGTTGGTCATCGATGCTTCGATGGTGCCCGCAGCTGTCGTCTGATCAGATCAGTCCCTGCTTGCTCGCGGCATACACGGCTTCGGCTCGTCGTCCCACTCCAAGCTTTCGCATGATGTTGCTGACGTGGAACTTGACGGTCGTTCCGGAGATGAACAGCTGCGTCCCGATGCCGTTGTTGGACAACCCCGTTGCGAGTAGCCGAAGCACTTCGAGCTCTCGGCCGGTCAGCCGTTCGACGGCCCCGCCCTGGCCGCCCAGAGACCGAACGACGGCCGATGCGCTGCGCGAGTCGAATGCGCTCTCCCCGCGCGAGACCGCCCGGATCGCGCGCACCAGCTCGGTGGTATCGACGTCCTTGACGACGTAGCCCCGGGCACCGGCGTGCACCGCCTCGACGACCAGCCTGTCGTCGAGGAAGGTCGTCAATACGAGCAGGCCGATGCCCGGATGTGCCACCGAGAGTTTCGCGCACAGTACGAGCCCCTCGTAATCGGTACCGGCGGAGAGCTTCAGATCCATCAGCACGATGTCCGGTGCCAGTCGGTCCACCACCGCGAGACCCTCGTCGAGAGAGGATGCCTCGCCGACGACCGACAGGTCCGCCTGTCGCTCGAGCACCGACTTGAGCCCGTCTCGCAGGATCGCATGGTCGTCGACGAGCACTATTCGTACGAGGGCGGTGTCAACGGTCACTTACGTCTCATTCCCGATTGTGGAGATACCGATTGTGGGGATACGCACCGCGATACGCACACCCCCTATTCGTGCCCTGCGAATTTCGAGCACGCCGCCGTGTTCGCGCGCGCGTGTCGCCATGTTGGCGAGACCTCGGTGCCGACCGTCGACGTCGTTCTTCTCGGCCATCCGCAACATCACCCGAAGATGCGCCGGATCACCGTTGCCGTCGTCGGCAACGGACAACTGCACGTGATCGGCTCGGTACGCCAATCGCAAGATCGCCCTCGACGCACGCGCATGTACTGCCGTGTTGAACAACGCTTCTCCTGCGATACGCAGCAACCCGTGCTCGCACTCGCTGCCCAGCTCGACAGGAGTTCCCTCGACTGTGAACGACACGCTCAACTCGTCCGGCATGTGCACCACCGACAGCTGTTCGAGCATCTCGGGCAACGACGTTCGATCCGCATCGCCGGAATGATGCAGCGCGTAGATCGCCGACCTCAGTTGTTCGACCGCGCGCCGCGTCAACTCCTTCGCAAGATCGAGGCGCTCACCGCGCTCGGCGCTCGGAATGTCACCCAGACACACCTCGATCTGCATCCCAGCCGACAGCACCGCCTGCGTCACACTGTCGTGCAGTTCACGAGCGATGCGGTGACGTTCGTCGTCGAGTACTTGATGTCGGTGCGCCGCACCCAGTTGACGTTGTGTGGCTTCGAGTTCGGCGTTGCGCACCGCCAGATCTGCTGCTGTGCGGTGCGCTTCGGCGTATGCCTGTTCCGTGCGCTCGAGCAACACCCGACGGCTCTGGTACAACGCCGAATTCTGTAGTGCGACCGCCGTTTGGCTGGCCAGGATGCTGAGTACCGCGGAGTCGGTGGCGTCGAGGACACGATGTTCCGGCGTCCACGCCGCGAACGCTCCGACCACACCGCCGTCGAGGGCGATCGGCACGAAGGCGTGGTGTGGATCGATCACCGGTTCACGCCCGTCACCGGCAGTGGCGAGACGAATGGATTCGAGGCAGTCGACGACATCGTCCGGCAGCGGCGGGCCTTCGACGTTGTCGACGAGAAACGGCGTCGCATCCGGGCCGAGTACGAGACGCCTCGGCCCGGCTTCTCCCAGCGCCCCGTCCGCGAGAGCGAACACCACCCACTGTGCGCTCAGGTGTGCTCGAGCGGCTTCTGCAACCGCGCAGATGAGGGTTTCCGGGCCGTCCACCGTCCGTACGAGTGCGCGGGAGATCGACTCCAATGCGTGCACCACTCGTTCGGTACGTTCGGCCGCACCACGGTACTGCGGGTAGAACGTGCCCTTGCTCGACCGCAGGCCGGTCAGTAGGGACAGATCCGGGCCGGACACGGTTACATCGCCGTTCGAAACAGGTCGGCCATCTCCCGATGGGTCGCCTGCCGGGGGTTGGTGGACATGCATGCATCGCGCAGCGCATTGGTCGCGAGAATGTCGATGTCTTCTTCGCTGACTCCGATGTCGCCGAGGCCCTTGGGAACTCCCACCTGCCGCGCGAGAAGTTCGACGCGTTCGGCCACCGCCATCGCCGCATCCTCCGCAAAGCCCCGTGCCTCGTCCAATCCGAGACTCGTCGCGATGGCCACGTACGGCAACGGATCGGCGGCGGCATTGAACCGAATGACATGGGGAAGCAGAACCCCGTTGATGACACCATGCGGCAGGTCGAGCAACCCGCCGACCTGATGGCTCATCGCGTGCGTTGCTCCCAGGATCGCGTTGGTGAACGCCAGACCGGCTTCGAGGCTGGCCTGGGCCATCGACGTCCTGGCGGACATGTCCGAGGGCGCGTCCATCGTGCGCGCCAGATGCGATGTCACCATGGTGACCGCGCGCAGCGCATGATGATCGGTCAACTGATTGTGACCGAGCGAGACGAACGCCTCGATACCGTGCGTCAACGCATCCAGTCCCGTTGCTGCATTGAGCCATTCGGGCATCGTGGTGAGGAGTCGAGGGTCGATGACGGTGATGTCGGGGACCAACGACCTGCCGAGGATGGTGATCTTGGTCGAGCGTGCCGTGTCGGTCACGATGCAGAACTGTGAGACGTCGGCACCCGTCCCGGACGTGGTGGGCACCATGACCAGCGGCGGTATGGGTCTGGTTGCCCGGTCGACGCCCTCGTAGTCGAGAATCGAGCCACCGTTGCCTGCCAGCACTGCGATCGCCTTTGCAGCGTCCATCACCGAACCACCGCCGATGGCGACCAGAACGTCGCAACCTGATTCCTGGTAGGCAGTGTGGCCCTGCGCGACCTCGACATCCTTGGGGTTCGGCGTGAGCCCGCTCCACGTGGTCGGTACCAGCCCCTGCGCTTCGAGGAGCAGAAGCAGCTGCGCGACCCACCCCGTCTCGATCAACCCGGCGTCGGTGATGACCATGGGCCGACGGGCGCCGAGCCGCAGTGCCGCGTGTGCGACCTCGCCCAGCGAGTCCTGTCCGAACACTATCTCCGGAGCGTGAAACTTCAGCACTCGCGGCGTCTCCACCGCACTCCGGTGCGTATGGAAGTCATCGATTGCCCGACCGGTGGCTGCCGTCGTCACCGTGGCTGCCGATTCCATCATGTCTTCTCGCCTCTGCCCTGCCTAGCGTCGCGCTGCGTCGAACGACTGACTCTGTGAAACGACCGCGAACAACGACAATGCCATGTGATGCACGTTACAACCATAGAAGGTGCGCCGCCGAACGCCCACCGGCCGCAGGAGAGGCGACCACCTGCCCGATCGGGCAGGTTACGACAGGGCGTGCCCCAACTGGGCAGCCTGCGCGGTCAGCTGCGCACCATCCCTGGCGACGACGACGTGGTCGCATACCGTCTCGTACTCGGTCATCGAGCAGGACGCCTGTGCCCAGTAGCGACGATCCTCCGGCGTGATCCAGGCCAGACGGTGAACCCTGTCGCGAATTCCCTGCAGCGACTCCACACCGGGAGGCTGACCGTTGCAGCGGCCGTCGCCGACCACGATGACCGCCGTTCTCTTGTCGAGGACGTCGCCGTGCCGCTCGAGCAACTCGTCGAAGGTCCGTCCGTAATCACTGCTCGCCTCGAGGTCGAGTCGAGCGTCCGCCAACACCGCGGCGAGCGCACCGTCCCCCGAGCTCGCGAGCAGGGTTGTCGTGACATCGACAGGCGAGTCGACGAAACCCAACACCGTGCACCGGTGCGCCCGTCGATGCATCGATTGAGCGAGGCGCAGTGTGAACGCGGTGATCGGGCGCACCGACAACGACACGTCGGCGAGGATCAGCAAGCGAACTCGATCGGGCACCGGTGTACGCGTCACGAGATGAAACGGAATACCATCTGTGCGCAGGCTCGCCCGCACCGTTCGACGCATGTCCAGTGGGCCGGCTCCGCGCTCTCGCGGACGCGGCTTCGGCTTACCGCGCATCCTCCTGAGCACCTCGTGCGTCGCGCGTTCGATCTCCGCGTGACGATCCGGCGTCGCAGTCGGCGCGAAATCCTCGGGCGGGTCGCATTGTCCGCCCGCAACCTCACCCAGTGCCTGTACGAATGCCTCGACGGCAGCCGCAAGCCTGTCCAACTGCGTCTCGGACATCGGCCCGGGATCGACGTTGTCCCCGTACATCTTTCGGGGGTCGTAGGAGTCGAACCACGCCATGATGCTCGCCGGGTCGTCCCAACTGATCGTGCCGGCGACGACGCCGGCGGTGGACGTCGCGAGTTCCCCCGCCGCCTGCGATCCGGAGCGTTCGAGGTCGAGGGTGTAGGTGACTCCGCGGCGCCCGACGTTGCCCTCTGTATCCACGGACAACTCGTTGTCCGCGGACACCATCGAGAAGTCGTCGTCGTCCTTGTGCGGGTTGAAGCCCTTGTCGGCTTCCGGAGTGTCGAACATTTCTCCGACGTCCGCCGCCCGCTCGTTGTATTCCGCGTACTTCCCGGTGTCCTGGTCTGCGCCGACCTCGAGCTGGTCCGGTAGCCCGCCCGCCACCTGGGCGTTCGACGGTCTCCGCTCGCCCTCGTCCGTGGTAGTCCCGTGCGTCTCCGCGAACAGGGCGTCGAACGCGGCGTCGAAACCGCGTTGCTCGTGCGCATATTTGGCAGTCGACGCTCGCAGCGCTGCACGCAGTACGCCACGGTCGCGCGCACCGATGAGCTCCAGGACCCGTCGAACCTCGATCACTTCGGCGGGCGACGCCGCGACGCCGCGCTGTCGCAGCAACCGCCCGAACGCAGCAGCCACCACGTCCAGAATCAGCGTCGGTGCGACAGGCGCGATCATCTGCGGACTCCGATACCGCCCTTGTCGCGGCCCCCGTGTCCGCGGAAAGCAGCGGTCGTGGTGTTTGCCGGTCGAGAAGCCACCGTGGCTGTTCGGTCTCCGGACCCCGGTTGCGCCTGCGGCGCCCCTTGCAGTGCGATCTCCATGTCCGACGAGTACTTCACCAGCGCAGCCAAGAGGTATTTCTTCGTTTCGGCCGTATGCCCGAGAACGGATGCGATTCGGGCAGCGTCGATCACCTCGGAGATCGACGGACTCTTGCGCAGCGGAAGTTCGCGCAGTTCGGCGGCCAGCGCGACGACGGACGACGCCACCTCCTGGCTCACCTCCGGCGCCCGGGCGGTGACGATCTCTCGCTCCCTCGTTGCCGTCGGGTAGTCGAGATGGAAGTGCAGGCACCGACGCTTGAGCGCCGAAGACAGTTCTCGGGTGTCGTTGGAAGTCAGAACAACCCAGGGATCGGACCGTGCGGTGAACGTGCCGACCTCCGGAATCGTCACCTGCTTCTCGGCAAGAACTTCGAGCAGCAGGGCCTCCATCGACTCCTCGGTCCGATCGACCTCGTCCACGAGGAGAACCACAGGTTCCACCGACAACACGGACTCGAGCAACGGACGAACGGCGAGGAAGGCTTCTGAGTACAGGCCGAAATCCCGGGCGGCGAGCAATGCCGACGCTTCGTCGATATCGGTCACGTGTTCGGTGAGTGCACTGATGCGGTCTCGCATCATCTGCACGTGCAGTAGCTGTTTGGCATAGTCCCACTCGTACAGGGCCCGATTGTCGTCGAGGCCCTCGTAGCACTGCAGCCGAACGAGTTTGCGTCCGCTGGCCGCTGCGAGCGCCTTCGCCAGTTCGGTCTTGCCGACTCCGGCCGGGCCTTCCAGGAGCAAAGGCCGGTCCAACACGGTTGCCAGGTGCACGACCGTGGCAAGGTCGTCGTCGGCGATGTAGTCCTCCTCGCTCAGCGCGGCCTGCAACTGTGCCGCGTCGGCGAAGCGAGTGAACCGGGAGTCGACATCGTCCACGGTCGTCAGGATGGTCATGGTGGTCCTCCTCGGACAACTCGACCCACGTGGGCGGAAATGTTTGCTGTTCAGAGATTTCCGCCCACCCGGGCGTAGCCGTTTCTCAGTACGAGTCGTTGAAAGCGTGTCCGACGACGGGGATCATCGAGCCCACCGTCACCTCGCGCGGGTTGCCCGGCGTGCACCAGTCGTCCTGAATGTGTTCGGAGATCTTCAGAACTGTTTTGTCGTCACCCGTCAGCACTTCGCCCCGGCCTTCGTACTTGCCGGTGTTCATCTGATTCTTGTCGTACGAATCGATGCGGACCTGCCCGAAATTGTCGGGGATGCCAACGTCCTTCGCGAGGCGAATCGCGGCCTCGACTGCAGCGTCGGCCGCCTGCACGGTGGTGAGGTTGCGAGTCTCGACGCCGAGGGCCCCTGCGAGCTGCGCGTACCGTTCGTACCGGGCAGGCAGGTTGTACTCCCACACTCGCGGGAGTGCGATGGCGTTGTTGAGACCGTGGTGGCTGTCGAAGAATGCGCTGACGGCGTGTGAGATCGAGTGAACGATTCCGAGGCCGCCGGAGTTGAAGGCCTGCCCGGCGATGTACTGCGCGTTCATCATTCCCTCTCGGGCCTTCAGGTTGCGCGGTTCGTACACTGCTTCCCGCAGGTTCTTCGCGACCAGTTCGACGGAGTAGAGCGCGTTGCCGAGCGACGGCGCGAAATCCAGTCGGGAGACGAACGGCTCGCTACCGTGCGCCAGGACGTCGAACCCGCAGAATGCTGTGAAGTGCTGCGGGCAGGTGTAATACAGCAGTGGGTCATCGATCGCGACGGTGACGATGGATGCTTCGTCGAACGCCACCCACTTGTGCGGCTTGTCCATGTCGGAGGTATCGGTGATCACGTATGCCCACGAGGTCTCCGAACCCGTTCCCGCAGTGGTGGATACCGCGATATGCGGCGGGTTCTCCTTGTTGGTGCTCTTCGCGAATCCCTCGAACTCGTTGATGTTGCGTCCGTCGTGGGCGATGACGATGCGGGCACCCTTGGCGGCGTCGTGGCTCGATCCACCGCCGACGGAGATGATGCTGTCGCACTTCTCCTTCTGATAGAGGGCAGCGGCGTCCATGACGTTGTAGTCCTTGGGATTGGACTCGACCTTGTCGAAGAGCACCACTTCGACGCCCTGGTATTCGATCTTGCCGATAAGTTCCTCGATGATCCCCGAGCCGCGCAGACCCGTGGTGATCAGCAGCGAGCGCTTGAAGCCGAGATTCTTCGCTTCGACGCCGATGATGTCGTGGGCGCCGACCCCGAGAAGGGCGCGCGGGAACGGGTGGAATTCCTTGATGGGAAAGTCCCAGATCTGGTTGAGCTCGATGGCCATGGGTGTCTCCTCGGTGGGTAAGTGGCGTGAACGTCGGCTGTGATCGGCGTCTCACTGACCACGACTTTGCGCGGTGACCCTTCCGATGTGAACGGGTTCGAGCGGGAACCCTGCTTTCGCGCGCACCGAACCGTCCGAACGGGCAGGCCCGGTCCTGCACGACACGGCCGGGTTGATCGACAGGACCCGGCGGTGATGGGTAAACTAGAACACGTTCCAATTCAGCGAGAGGACACTGCCGATGACCGAGGTGCCGCACGGCTCGCGATCGGTGCTGCTCACCGTGGCCGACGTCATCGACGAAACATCCGATGCCCGGTCGATCGTGTTCGCAGCACCCGAGACGTTCCGCTACCGGCCGGGCCAATTTCTGACGCTTCGCATCCCCAGCGAACGAACCGGCTCCGTCGCCCGGTGCTATTCGCTCGCGAGCTCACCCCACCGCGACGAGCCTCCGAAAGTCACGGTCAAACGCACCTCGGACGGGTACGGCTCCAACTGGGTCTGCGACAACGTTGCGGTTGGCGACACCATCGAGGTGCTGCCACCGTCCGGAACGTTCACCCCGGCCGAACTCGACGACGATTTCCTGCTGCTCGCAGCGGGGTCGGGCATCACCCCCGTCATGTCGATCCTCAAGTCCGCCCTGTCCGGCGGCGTCGGACAGGTGGTGCTGTTCTACGCCAACCGGAACGAGGACTCGGTGATCTTTTCCACCGAGTTAGCCGCGTTGGCAGCGGAATACCCCCGGCGCCTGGTCGTCCATCACTGGTTGGAGTCGGTACAGGGCCTGCCGACAAACGATCAATTGGCCGCTCTCACAGCCCCGTATCGCCGCCATACTGCCTTTCTCTGCGGGCCGGGCCCGTTCATGGACGCCGTCCACAAGGCCTTGGCGACGAGCGGATTCCCGCGCGACCGCGTGCACGCCGAGGTGTTCACTTCGCTCTCCGGTGACCCCTTCGCCGTTACCCCGGACGTCGCACTCACCGACGAGGACACCGCGACGGCCGCAACGGTCGTCGTCACCCTGGACGGCGAAACCCACACGCTGGCGTGGCCCCGCAAACAGACCCTCGTCGACGTGATGTCCGCCGAAGGGCTGGATGTGCCCTACTCCTGCCGCGAAGGCGAATGCGGCTCCTGCGCATGCACGATGGTCGACGGCGAGGTAACCATGGAAAACTCGGAGATCCTCGACGACGAAGACCTCGCAGACGGCATGATCCTCGGTTGTCAGGCGAAGCCGGTGTCCGACAACGTGCGCATCGAATTCTGACCGTACGCACCGACGGCCTCGAGCAACTCGACGTCATGACTGATCAGCAATACGCCCATCCCTGCAGCGGCCGCCTCGTCGCGAATCAACCGCACGACCCCGGCGGTGGAGGCGGCATCGAGCATCGCCGTCGCCTCGTCGCACACCAGATATCTGGGTCGTTGCACCAGGGCGCGGGCAATGCACGCGCGCTGCAACTGACCATCGCTCACCTCATGCGGACGCCGGGTCAACAGGTCCGGCGTCAGACCCACCCGTTCGGCCACGTCCTCGACCGTGAGGCCCTTAACCCCGACACCCCCGACCCCGCCGCCCACTACCCCGCCGCCCCCTACCCCGCCGGCCCGCCGCGCGATCACGGCCGGCTGTTCGATGATCGCGCGCAGCGTCATCCTCGGGTCCGTGGCTTCCCGCGGCGACTGAAACAGCAGCGCGACCTGTCTGCGCACCTCGGACGGCACCGCGAAGCCTGCCCCGCGCACCACCGTCCCGTCGATCGTCACCGTTCCCTCGCGCGGCTGCATCAGAAGAGCAAGCACGCGCGCCATGGTCGACTTGCCGGACCCGGAGGGGCCGGCCAGACCCACCAGAGCGCCCGCGGGAACCGAGAGCGAGGTCCGGTGCAGGACATCGCCAGTACCCGGATATCCGACGGTGACGCGCGTGGCATCGAGACTCACGGGCTCACCCGCGTTCGATACGACCGACTCCCCGCCGTCACCAGTTCGGTACGCCCGCCCGACTGCACCGACTCCGGCCTGCGCAGATAATAGACACAGTCGCCCGGGAGGTCTGTCAGCTGCGGCGGGATCCCCGGAATCGGATGCAGGCCACGAGAGGGCAACGCGTTGAGCAGGTCTCGGGTGTAGTCGTGCAGCGGATCGTCGAGCACCAGCGCTGCGGGGCCCGTCTCCATGATGCGCGAGGCGTACATGACGGCAACGGTGTCGGCAATACCGGAGCGAATCAGTGAGGACACATCGTGGGTGATGAGCAATACCGCAGCGCCGTCGTCGGCCGACCGGCGGAGTAGACCCAGAACGCGATCGGTGAGCTCACGGTCGAGATTGGCGGTCGGCTCGTCCGCGACGATCACCGCCGGGTCACCGACCAGCGCCGCGGCGATCGCGACCCGTTGCGCCATCCCCCCCGACAACTCGTGCGGATAGCAATCCAGATGAACGGGGTCGAGCCCCACTCGCCGCGCGAGGTCGTCGGGCCGCCGCGACGACCCCAACGCGCGGGCGGTCTCGGCCAGTTGGGACCGAGCCGTCCGCACCGGCGTCAGATACGACGATGCCGACTGTGGAATCAACGCCACATCCCGCCCGCGGAACGACGAGTCGGTGAAGACGTCGACGGTGCGGTCTGCAGTCCGCACCGAAACAGACCCCGATACGCGTGTCCGCGGCGGAAGCATCGCGAGAACCGCCGACGCCACAATGGATTTGCCGCAACCGGATTCACCGACCAGCGCGGTGACACTGCCCGCGGCGACCGACAGAGAGACACCGGAAGCCGCGTGCACCACCGACCCGCCCGGCAGCGGAATACGGACGGTCAGACCCTCGATGGACAGCGCGCTCACAGCGCCAACTTCGGCGGAACGGGCGCCGACACCGCGCCCCGAAGCGCGGATCCTGCGACGGCCACGGCAACCGTCGCGGTCAGTAATATCGCGGCGGGGAACACGAGCGTCCACCACCCGCCGAGGAGGAGGGAGCCGCGCGCCTCCGACAGCAGCGTTCCGAGACTCGGCTCGTGAGGCGGGAGACCGAAACCGAGGAAGGACAGGGTCGACTCGTGCCAGATCGCATGAGGCAGCAACAGTACGACGGCAATCGACGCCTGCGGCACGATCGCAGGCAGGACGTGACGAGCGAGCACGTGGGTTCGGCCCGCGCCGGCGACGATCGCGGCGTCGATGTACGGTCTCGACCGCAGGCCGAGGATCTCCGAACGAACGATCCGTGCCACCTGCGTCCAATGCGTGAGCGCGATCGACAGAACGATCGCCGCGATACTGCCGCGGAACATCGCGACGATCACGATGCCGAGTAGCAGGTGCGGCAGCGCATTGATCGCGTCGGTGCTGCGCATGACGATGCGGTCGACCCAGCCACCCCACACACCCGCGACCGAACCGACGGCGACACCGATGACCGTCGCGAGGAACGCGCACGCCGCGGCGATGAGCAACGACGTCCGGATGGCAGAGGCACTGCGCACGAAGAGGTCTCGGCCGGCCGAATCGGTGCCGAACCAGTGTGAACTCGACGGGTTCGCTCGCGCCGAGGCGAAGTCCGTGACTCGATCGTCGACGCCCGCCAGCCACGGAACGCCGACCGCATACAGCGCGAGCAGACCGAGAACCGACGCGGCGACGATCATCTTTCGGTCACCCATCGGTGGCCACTCTCGGATCCAGGCGCGCGACGACCATGTCGGCCAGCAACGAGCCGAGCATGACCGCGAACGTCGTCCCCACGGTCAGGATCGCAAGCAGAGCCATGTCCAGGTCACGCGCAGACGACACGATCGCCCCGGCTATCCCTGGCCAGGAGAACACCTCTTCCACCACAACCGCACCCACGACGAGCTCCGGCAGTCGAACACCCACGACATTGGCGAACGGGGCGAGCGACGTGGGCACGATGTGCCGCCGCGTCACCGTCGACGTCGGGATACCCCGTGCCAGCGCGCCCGCGACGAAATCTTCTCCCCTGGCCGCCGACACGGATGCACGCACCGCGAGCAACAGCCAGGGCAGCTGGGACACCGCCAGAACTGCCGCGGGTAACACCATGTGACGGGCAACAGACGAGACGGTGGGGTCGTCGCCGCCATCGGCGAGCCCGGCCACCGGGAGCCACCCGAACCCGAGTGCGAACACCGCGATCGCCCCAAGCGACAGTACGAACGGCGGAAGCCCCTGCACCACCACGCAGACGGCCGTGATCACCCGATCGAATGTGCCGCCGCTGCGGATGCCTGCTGCAACACCGAGCACCAGCGCGAGCGCGACGGCGCTCACCAAGGACGTTCCCGCCAACAACAGCGTCCACGGCACTCGTTCGACAAGCACTTGGGCAACCGGCTGTTCGAACGACCGCGACATTCCCAGATCACCGCCGAGAACCGTGCTCAACCAATCCCGGTACGTCACGTACCACGGCTGATCGAGCCCCAATTGGGCTGCGATGACCTGCTTGTCGGCATCGCTGGTGCTGGTGTATCGGACCCCCAGGTACGCGACCAGCGGATCGAACGGAGATGCCGCCGCCGCGGCGAACAACCCCGCAGACACCAGAGCACAGACGGGAAACACGAACAGCACACGCCGCGCGGCCATCCGAAGAATCCCCCGCCGGCGATGTTTCCGAATGCGCCGCGGCGCCACTACCTCCACACCGGGCGGCGCCCCGGTAACCGTCACGACGTCCGCTTCCAGGTTTGCAGCGACCACCACGGCCCCCAGGTGACCCCGTGCGTGTGCGGTTCCAGGATCGGGCCGGACATCGACCACTGCGAATCGACCGACACGTAGGTGTGATCGAGAAAGACCAGGAACACATAGCCGGGGTCGTCGATGTACGCCCGCTGAACCTGGCGATACGCGTCGTTCCGACGACCGACGTCCAGACTCCGCCTCCCGACGTCCAGCGCAGCGTCGACGGCCGAGTTCGAGTAGTCGCTCGCGTTGTCGTAGACGCCGCCGACGCCCGGCTCGCGAAAGCTGGAGTGAAGCGCGGCGAATGTCTGCGTGTCCGGGTCGTACGGCTCGGCACCTCCCCCGAGAAGTGTCCCGTCGAACGAGACACGCGGATCGATGCGGTCCCACGACAGTGCTTCGAGGTTCACTTCCACGCCGACGGCCAGGGCATCGGAGGCGAACGCCTGCGCGAGGTCGCGCCGAAGCGTATCCGTCGAGTTGTACATGAGCGTGAACTCGGCTCGGACGCCGTTCCTGCTGCGTATTTCGTCGACGCCTTCGATCCACCCCGCCCGCTCGAGGATGCGCTTCGCCTCCACAGGGTCATGACGGAATCCAGCGGCCGGATCGTGCGCGTCGCCGAACACCTCGGGGATGGGTGTCACCGCCGCGCGACCGTGACCACCGAGTACGTTGTCCACCAACGCATCCCGATCGACAGCCAAGTTCAGCGCCATGCGTACCGCCGGATCCCCGGCCACCGGATTGCCGGTCGGCAGCGAGACTCCGCGCCAGTCCGCAGAACTGTTGGCAGTCAACGAAAGTCCGTCGCGGTCGTCGAGAGTCTGCGCCAACAGCGGCGGTAACGAAGTCCCGTCGATCTCCCCCGCGGCCATCCGCTGCGCGCGTGTGTTGTCGTCCGGGACGTATAGCAATGTCAGCTTCTCGACCTCGGGCGCCCCACCGAAGTAATCCTCGTTGGCCTCGAATACCGCGCGATCCGGCGAGAGATCGACCAGAACGTACGGCCCGGTGCCGATCGGGCGGGTGTTCAACGTCGACTCCGTGGCAAGCCCGGGCGTCGCCACGGACTCCGAGGGAACCATCCCGATCAGCAGTTTCGTCGGAAGTGCCGCATACGGATACGCGAGCCGAAATTGCACCGTCCGGGCATCTAGCGCAACGACCTCGGTGATCATGTCGAACGACGTGCGCACCTCCGACGCCGAAGCCGGATCCAGAATGGCCTCGTAGGTGGCGACGACATCCGCGGCGTCGAACGTGGAACCGTCGGAGAACGTCACACCCTCGCGCAACGGCACGGTCCACACCGTGGCACTCGCGTCCGCAGTGGGGAGTTCCGCCGCCAGAGCCGGGGCGAAACCGGGAAGCCCACCTGTGCCCTCGACGTTCAGCTGCAGCAGTCCGTCGTACATCTTTGCCTCGCCCGCAGCGCCGTAGCCTGCGATCGGGTTGTACCCGCCGAGTTCGTAGCCGTCGGCGAGAACGATGCCGTCGTCCCCGCCGGTAGCTCCGGTCGGTGCGCTGCACGACGCCAGCACACAGGCAGCGGCGACCGCAGCAGCCATCGTCGACACTCTGCGCCTCATCGTCACTCCGCTGGTTCCACTCCTGCACTCATCTGAGCGTTTGTTCAGATGAACGAATGGTGCCATATGGGAGTCGCGACAGCAGACCCTAGAGAGGAGCAACGGCAGGGCGAACTATTTCATCGCGGCCTCTCCTACCGACGAGCGGGTTGGTCCACGCCCGCCAGCAGCCGACCTTCCTCGTGCGACAACGCGCTCTCCGGTAGCCGTCCATCCCTGCCACTGAGCGACACGGTCACCGCCCCCGAGCCCGTTGCAGGACGGCCCAGTTGGTCGATGCGACGCAGCGTCTGACGCGCGACCGCATCTGCGCTGTCGAACATCCGAGTTCCCCGCGGCAGCGCGGCGCTGATTTCGTCGACCACCAGCGGGTAGTGGGTACACCCGAGAACCACGGACTCGACATCCGTCGGGGTAGCGACAACAGCAGCCTCGATCGCCGCGGCAATCCCCCGCGCATCGCCGCGATCGATGGAGTCCGCAAGACCGTGGCAGGCGACCGGCGTCACGGTGCGCCCCACGGCGAACTCCGCGATCAACCGCGCTTGATAGTCACTGGCCGTGGTAGCAGCAGTGGCCCAAATCGCGATGCGATCACTGACCTCGGCCGCCGGTTTGATCGCCGGAACCGTGCCCACGACGGGAATCGACGGGCCCAGGTGAGCACGAAGATCCGACAATGCCACCACGCTCGCGGTGTTGCACGGCAGAACGATGACTTCCGAGCCGGCCGCCACCGCGCGATCGGCAGTGATGAGTACTCGATCGACCACCCAAGCATCGGGCTTCGGACCCCACGGCGCGTCGTCGGGATCCATCAGCAGAAACAGATCGAGCTCGGGGCGCAACTCGCGCAGGCGCGCGGCGGTGGGCAGCATGCCCAACCCCGAGTCGATCAGCCCGACGATCACGCGCTATCTACCAAGTGCCTGCTCGATGTCGCCGATCAGATCGGCGCCGTCCTCGATGCCGACCGACAGCCGCACGAGGTCGTCCGGCACCTCGAGCAGCGAACCGGCCGTCGAGGCGTGCGTCATCGCTCCCGGGTGCTCGATCAGCGATTCGACGCCGCCCAGCGACTCGGCGAGCGTGAAGATTTCGGTGCGAGCGCAGAAGTCGAGCGCCGCCTGCTTTCCACCGGCGAGCCGCACGGAGATCATGCCGCCGAACCTGCGCATCTGCTTCGCCGCCACCTGGTGCGACGGGTGTGAAGCCAGGCCGGGGTAGATGACCTTGGAAATCGCGGAGTGGCCGTCGAGCAGCTCGACGAGCTTCTCCGCGTTGTCGCTATGGCGTTCCATCCGCAACGCGAGGGTCTTGATGCCGCGGAGCGTCAGGAAGGCATCGAACGGCCCCGGGACGCCGCCTGCGCCGTTCTGGAGGAACGCGAACCCGGCGTCCAACTCCTCGTCGTCCGTGATCAGCGCGCCGCCGACGACATCGGAATGCCCGCCGATGTACTTGGTCGTCGAGTGCAGCACGACGTCGGCGCCCAGCAGAAGCGGCTGCTGCAGGTAGGGCGACGCGAACGTGTTGTCGACGACGAGCTTCGCGTTCCGCGCGTGCGCGACCTCTGCCAGCGCGGCGATGTCACCGACGTTGAGCAGCGGGTTGGTGGGAGTCTCGACCCAGACCAGCTTGGTGTTGGGGCGAATAGCGTCCCGCACGGCGTCTACATCGGACACTGCGGCAACGGAGTACTCGATTCCCCACTGGGTGAAGACCTTGTCGATGAGTCGGAACGTACCGCCGTACGCGTCGTTGGGGATGACGAGGTGGTCGCCCGGCCGAAGCGTGGAGCGCAGCAAGGCGTCAGTGGCGGCCATTCCCGACGAGAACGCCCGGCCGTACGTGCCCGATTCGATGGCGGCGAGATTGGCTTCGAGCGGCCGCCGCGTCGGGTTGCCGGTGCGGGCGTACTCGAAGCCGTTGCGCATGCCGCCGACGCCATCTTGAGCGAACGTCGAGCTGGCATAGATGGGGACGTTGACCGCGCCGGTCGCTGGATC
>NZ_JBAWFH010000581.1:0-6742 GCF_049591685.1 Rhodococcus sp. (in: high G+C Gram-positive bacteria)
GATCCAGATCTCGAGTTCAGCGTCGAGATCGAACGTACCCGCCGTCTCGACGGCGAAATGTGTGATCGATCGGTAAGGCACACTGTGCTACTACACTTTTCGGCCGGTCAATCCCTGTTTATCGATCATCAACAGCCTGCGATTGGTGAACAGGAACGCGTCGCGCACTAGTCGACAAGCCGCGTTGATCTGCTCGCCGCTGCCGAGGAGCCGGCTGTACTCCTGATGAGCTGCGGCGGGGTCAATTTTTCCCGCGTTGCCGATCAAACCGTCCATGAAACCCAATGCTTTGCTTTTCATTTACTCGATCGACAGCCGATGATCGAGCCGGAAGACCCTGTCGCCCGATCCTGGGGTTACTTCTACCGTAAATCTGTCATACCACGCCAATACACTGCAGTCGAGAGCAAAACCCGAGCGAGGAGACATACCGTGCGAAACCCTGGCGAGACCGATGTCGCGAATGATCAACCGCCGGCACCGGCTGCGTCGAGCCCCGACTGGCATTTCGCAGCAACGGTCGACGGGGATCGGTACGCCGTCATCACGGACCTCAACCACCATTACACAGGGTGGTCGGTCGAGGTCGAACACGACGGTGAAACACAACTCGGCCCTGTGCTGCCGCGGACACTGTGGCGCGAGCTGAACGACGACTTCAACCTCCTTGGGCTGGGCGAATCCACGGGCGGCTGGGCAGCGTCCATCGAACCCGGCGCGATCCTCACCGCCTTCCTGACGCCGGACGGCACCCGCGTCGTCGTCGACCAATGGGTCTACATTCGCGAATGGCTTGCCGAGTCGCTCCTCGGCCAACCCGTGGCGCTCATCATCGATCTCGGACCGAACGACTTCATTCCGAGCGAGCACGACGCCGAAGTGGACGACGACGTGCCCTGCGCACAACTACAGGTAATGGCGGATGACGTGTTCATGGTGCGTCGCTCCCGCGTGGAACTCGGACATCTCATGCTTGCCGACTACTCCACCGCCGCAATCACACTCGACAAGTGGTACCTGCAGGACCACTTCGACGACTGCACCGACGGATACATGTTCACCAAAGACCGCCGCCTGGCCGCAGAAACCTGCGTCACCTGGTTCCGAGACCAACAGGATCCAGATTCGCCACTCGACATCGGATGCAACTACCGATACGCAGACGAACTCGTTTCCGCAGACCCAAAGTTGTTCTGACAGCGGACGTGAACCAACACAGCAAACAACCCACTGTCTCGCAACCAACTTTGATTTGTTGCTTACGGAAGCTGATCCCACAACGCTCTGCCATCGGCGTCGAAGATGGGTGGGTATCGCTCGGCCAGTTGACGAAGGATCTCTCGAGCCAGTGCGCGCAACTCTCCGTCTGACTCCGGCGTGTCACGGGCCTCTATGAATTTGATCCAGTTCAGTAACCCGCCCGACACCACCATCTTCGTCTCGATCATGTTCGGGAGCAAGGCTTTGTACAGCTCCCGCCGTTCTCGAGAACCGAGCCGTTCTCCGTATGCGTCCGAAACCAGCCGCGAGACCATGGCGATCTGCTGTACGAACGCAGCCTCGAGTATCGCTATCACCTCAGCCGAAAGCCCGGGAGGTGCCACAAATCTGGCGTCGGGAAGGTGAAATCCCGGTTGCCGCAGCAGTCCTATAACAAGATCTCGATGCGTTTGCATGCTTCTGGCCGCAGAATTCGAGACGCCGGCGATGTCGAAGGTGACTTGAACATGTTGGAATACGTGAGAAGAGCTTGCGAAGCGCGCTCTGATAAATCGCGATCGGGTTCTTGCCGAATCCTTGTCACGCTCGAGCAGAGACCTCAATCCGAGCGTCCCGGCGTACTCGAGCAAGTCGAGAGCCGAATTCCCATCTTCGGATTCGAACCAATCAGGCAGGATGCCCTCCGTCGCACCGACCAGATGCACCGACAATTCAGCCCGACGCCCGCTCACACCCTTGTTTTGCGAGGCACCAGTCACTTGTCCTCCAGTAGCACGGCGACTGTGGCGCACAGATGACGCACCTCTGCCACAGTTGGTGCCAACTCGTAAGCATGGTGGTGGCACACGCTGCTCAGTCGGTTCCAGGCAATCGCGGCGGCGTCGGCGTGCTCGGTCGTGTCCAGTGCCCGCAGAATCACTAACTTGGACCGCATGCTCGCACTCGGAACATCCGCACCCAATGCCCTGCAGCGCTCGTCGACCAGATCTTCTAACGATTGCCTCGCAAGAAATGCGGCCAAACGCGCCGAACTCCCTGCTGCACCGACACTTCCGTCGAGCAACCGCTCAGCATTACGCAAGCCAATCGCACTCACGAGGCGAGGATCCCGTCGACCATTCTGCCGAGGTCGTTCACGGCAGAAACGTCGACGGCAACCGCGTCACCATGAACACCCGCGTTACTCAGGTATAGCGTCGACCGTCGCTCCGGGCGGTAGCTCAACCACCCCGCCAGATCCTTGTCCGCATCGCCATGAACGGCCAGTGCCAGCCGGCCACGCGTCTTGTGCACTGCTCCCCAGCGCTGCTCGGTTTCGTCACGACTCGCGCCCTCCCGATGCTGGGTGGCGTAGAACAGCTGTTGGGCAGCCGATTCCAACGCCAACCGGAACAGGCCCGGCGCGACACGTCGTTTGACGTCGTCTGGCACAGCCTCGTCCCGCACCAGCGCGTAGGCGTCGTCGACATAGCGCTTCGCCTGATTCAAAGTTTCCTTGAGGTGTATACGCGACCCCGTCTCTCGCGTTACCTCGAGCAACCGCGCATCGACGGCCATCTGCCGGATTGCGGTAGAAAGTCTGTCGTCGTGCGAAAAGACAACGACCTGACGGGTTTCGGCCAGCGTCGACAGCACCCGGATGAACCCGTCGATCTTCGCCGGGTCCATCGCCTGAATTGGATCGTCGAGCACGATGAAGCGGAACGGACTGTTCGGCGTCGTCGCCCGCGGAATGAACAACGCCAACGCGAGCGCATGCAACTCCCCCTGACTCATCACCGACAGGGCCTCGGATGGAACGCCGTCGACCGTGCCCCTCAGGACGGCCTTGCGCCGAGTGTTGGTGCCTTCGAGATTGATCGCGCCGATGTCGACGTTGCTCTCTTGACGCAGCTCCGCCCAGATCTCCCGCGCTTGGTCGGCAATCGGTTCCAGTCGTTGATTGCGTAAGTCGATGGCGTGGGCCGTAATCCACTTCTTGGCTGCGTCGAGGTGGGTCACGATCGCGTCTGTCTTCGCGGCTGCCTGCTCCATCTGTACCCATGACGCCAAGCGCAATGCGATCGGCGCCCACGTGTCTTCCCGGGCCTCGATAGCATCCGCCGCCTCGTTCCGCAGCTGCCCACCGGATGCGACGACAGCCGGAAACGTCGCGCTGAGGTGGTCCGCGAGCTCGGTGATCACGTCCGGCGCAGAACGCGCCTTGTCGACGGATTCCTGATACGACTCCAGCGACGGAAGGTTGACGCCGTCGACCGCGTTGGCGTCGGCCAGGTCGTGCATCAGTGCCAGTGCAGCGCGCCGGGCGTCCTCGAAATCGCGTCGGGCCTGCTTGAAGTGCGCGAGCTTGTCGTCCTCGTCGGAGATACGCGTCCGCGCGTGCTCGGCCCAGGTGTCGTCGAGGGTCCCGGTTTCGCAGACGGGGCAGTCGGTAGTGCCGGTGTCGGCGTGCAGTTCGAGGGCAGAGGTGAGCAGAGCGTTGCGGCGTTCGACAATCGCGAGGGCGTCGGTGGCGAGGTCGATCGTGCTCGTCGCCGCTGCGCGCAATGCTGCGACGACGGCGTCGACCTGATCCTCCAGCGGAATCGCCAGGCCGACGATGGCTCGAAGGCCGGACAGCGCGGACGACTGCGTCGTCGCAGAGCCCGTCGCGAGCGCCTGTACCGCCGTAACGTCCGGGGACCGTTTCTTGAGCAACGTTCCAGCCGACTGGGCGCGGTCGTCGGTCGACTCGTCGACGATGCGCTTGAGCTGCGTCAGCTCGTCTTTCGCTTGCAGGCGCGGCACTTTCGCGTCCTTCAGCGCTGCTGCGAGCCGCTTTTCGGCGTCGGCGATCTCGTCGAGGCCGAGCAGCTTGGCGAGCGCGTCGTACAGCGTGGAGGGACTGTCTTCGATGAGGCCGCCGATTTCGTCGTACGACAGGATCGGGCGGTGCAGCTCGACGGCCGACTTCCAGCCGAGCCCGTCGGTGCCGGGAGTTCGTTTGGTCTTGCCGACCTGTGTCCACGTCGAGTTGTCGGTGAGGGATGCATCGGGTTTCCAGTCGACGCCGACGACCGTGGGCTCGGAGCCCTCGATGGTGAGGCCGACGCGAACCTTGCACTGCGAGTCGTCGTGCAGGTTCCGCCAGGTGTCCTTCCACAGCTTGGCCTTGTTCTCCCACCGGTAGCTCTTGCCGGTGACGGCGAACTCGAGTGCCTCGGCGAAACTGGACTTGCCGGACCCGTTACGTCCGCTGACGATGGTGATGCCGGGCGCGGGATGGAGCTTCAGCTCGGACTTCGGACCGATGCCGCGGAAACCGGCCACCTCGATAGACGTCAAGAATGCACCGACGGGCTCCTCAACCGCTGCCTGCGCTGCGCGGCGGGTCTGCACCAAGGTGACGCCGTCGAGCTGGCCGCTGAGCTGATCGGTCCCCTCGAGCGCAGCCAAGACCAAATACTTCGCTTCATCGGCCAGTTCGTTATCGGCGTCGATGGCGTCGAACACGACGTCCATAAGCGGTCTGTCCACAGCCTCATCGGTTCCGGTCACCGGCACTCCCCTTCTCAATTCGAGCGGTTCCCCAACCAGACCACAGAGTTCCATACGACACCGACAGTTCGCTCGGCATCGGCTTCTCTGAGTTCGTTCGACCGGCCCGCGTCATTGGGTGCGAAAATCGTCCCCCGCTGTTGCATTCCCGTCGGACCCCTCCGCGACGGTGTAGCTATCGGGCCGCGCCACCAGGCCGCCCATCTCTCCCCGCACATCGTTGGAGGACACCTATGACTGGTTTCGGAATCATCAACATCGTCGCCTACGAGTTTCGCAAGCTGAGGCTCCACGAAATGGACGCCGCGATGCTGAAGCAATCGATCAGCTACGAGATCAGCCACGACGAAGACGTCCAGGGCGCGATCGGACTCGCGTCCCTTGCTCATCGAGGTCAGACGCGGCCCGGGCAGAACGGAAACACAGAACCGTACATCACGCATCCTCTTCGAAACACGCTGCGTCTCATCCGATTCGGCTGCGAGGACACAGACGTCCTCTCAGCAACTGCCCTGCACGACACCGTCGAAGACCAACCCGAACGTCTCGTCGAGCTGATGAACGGGGACCGGACCGCGCCGGGCTCACCAGAGAGCAGAAGAACACCGCGTACGTCGAGCTGGTGAAGGTTTCGGACTTCATCGACAACGCCGGCAGCCTGAGCGCTCTGGCCGACGTCGACAAGCGAACTCGGCTACGCAACAAGTACTTGCCTCTCGCTCCGGTCTTCCACGAGGCGGCACGCCGCCACGGCAGTGCGCTCGAACTACACCCGGACGGCTTCGTCCGGCTCACCAACCGACTTGGGAAGCTCGCCGAATCTCTCCGTGACGACACGGTGCTGGCCGAGGGCACACATTTCAGCTAGTCACCGGAACGGTTCGCCGCCTCCTCGTGGATCGTGCCCGCAGCAGTGAGCTCTTCAGCCCGGCGCGGCTTGCGCACCATGTCCTCGACAACGTTCCGCTTCCGACCAGAGCAGTGTCGGTACCTGATGCCAAGATGGCGGTATGTCACTCGACGAGGGCTTCGCGCCACCCGCGGCGTGCGTGCAGTGGTGCCAGCTCCGCGCATTCGATCTTCACGTACTCGACGACGGCGTCGTGGTGGACCTCGACTGGTGGAACAACCACCTCGACCGGGCGGGCCACACCATCCGCCTGTGTGGACGCAACCTGGACGGCGAGCTCGTCACCGACGGCAGAGCTACCCTGCAGCGCAACGACCTTCGCATCGACTCCGAGCTCATCGACGGAGATCAGGGGTCACTCGGGCTGCTCTTCCTCTGCGCCGCGTGGCAGGGAAGTCACGTGCACCGCAGATCGACGCGGCGATTCCCTGATGTCAGCAACCCTCATCTCAACCCACCCGACGAGGACCCGTTCGCCAAGACCCTCGCCGTCCTCGACGGCTGCGTGCGCACCCGGTCCTTGCCCTACCAGCCCAGCGGCTCATGGTCGGGTTGGCCCGACACCCCTGGCGTTGGGGTGTCGCTGATGGCCACATTCCTGTGGGCCGTCGGAGCCTCCGTCTCGGGCGGACGCGCGCAACTGATCGACCAATACGGCGTCTCCACCCTCATCCATGAAGGTTGGCTCGAAGACCCCGCCGTCACCGGATTCACCCGCAAGCGCTACGACCGATACGTCGAACTGCTCACCAGGTGGGCAGGCGACATCGGCACCAGCACCGAACTGATCGAAATGTGGCTCGTGCAGCGATGGAGCGCCCGGGTTCGCGAAGCGCGAGAAGGGACCCACGCCGCACTCACGCTGTTCTGACCCAGCAGGAAAAAACGCAAGGTGGTCGTCGTGAAACCACCAGCGCCGAAGCTATCGCCCCGCTGCAGCTTCGCCCCGCCCAATCAGCACCGAATGTTGCCTACCAGCGGTCGACGTGCAGCACCGTCTCGATTGGATCGCGGGGAGCGACCTTGAACGTCTCACCCGTGTAGTACGCCGTCGGAATCGAGGCACCCTGATGA
>NZ_JBAWFH010000582.1:0-2321 GCF_049591685.1 Rhodococcus sp. (in: high G+C Gram-positive bacteria)
CGACGGCGCCGCGGGAGACGGCCTCGGCCAGCACAGCTCGGTCACTCACCGTGGCTTCGAGGCAACCGCGACGCCCGCAGTCGCACAACGCATCCGAGCCGGTCGGCAGGTGCGCGATCGATCCCGGTCCGGTGTTCGGAGTATGTACGCGGCCGTCGATGGTCAGCGCGACGCCTGCCGTCTCTCGCGCGTAGAAGTACAGGCTCGTCCCGGAAACGGGCGACGCGGTCGGCGTCAGCAGCAACTCCGAACCGGCCATCGCCTCGACGTGGTTGGACACCGACACCGGCAGCCCGAGGGCGTCACCGACGATCGAGGCGACCGGTGCCGCCGTCCACTCCAGCCGGGGTGATCCACAGCGCCCGTCGCGCTGTCGACGCGGCCACCGAGCGCGACACCGATGCACAGCAGACGGCGCCGGTGCCAGCGGGACGCGAATGCAAGGGCACTGCGGGCGATGATCGTCAACGATTCCGTCGCCGGTCCGGACGGCGTGCGTACCTCGACGCCGCCGAGGATTCGCCCACGCAGGTCGGCCACGACGATGGCTGTGACGACGGCGCCGATATGAATCCCGACGGTCGCATAGGGCTCGTGGTCGACCTCGAACGGCCTGCGCGGACGGCCCACCGCGCCGGAAGCGGTGAAATCGGCGCGTTCACGGAGCAAGCCCGCGTTCAGGAGAGCCGAGACCTGACGGTTGACGGTGGCGATACTCGATCCGGTCGCGCGAGCGGCCTCGTCACGCGAGATGGGTTCGTCCCCGCACGCTGCGCGTAGCACCGCTGCGGCCGGATTGTCGGCGAGCCGCAGCTCGGGAGATACGACGACGACGCGCTTCCCGAGCCGGGTCGCCCCAGAGTGGGCCTGGAACGACGACGAGCAGTAGCGGGCGCTGCCGTAATCGACGGGCCAAAAGTTACGGGCGATGCAGTGACAAACACTGGTGTTGTCCTCGGTGTACGGCACGGATCGGTCCCACGACATGACAAAAGATGGGCACGATCCGAGAGCTGGTTCGATGGGGCTCGAAATCGAACTAACTATCGACACAATTCGCGAGGCAGCGGAAGCCGGGAACCCAGCGCAACGGTCACGAACGTGACGCGAGGTACGCGAGTGCGGGCGGCGGGCATGGGTGCAAAATTAACACGTTGCCCGGTGGGCGCCCACGCGAGCCCGCGCCGTGTGAGCCGCCGAGACTAGAATCCGGCGCATGGCATTCTCGATGCAAATCTCGCCCGACGCCCGTATCGCCGTTGTCACCGGAGCCAGCTCCGGCATCGGTGAAGCAACCGCCAGGCAGCTGGCGGAGCAGGGCTACCACGTGGTCGTCGGTGCCCGCCGCGTAGATCGGCTCGAAAAGCTCGCCGACGAGATCGGCGGCACGGCGCTGGCGCTCGACGTCACCGACGAGGACTCGGTCGCCGCCTTCACCGCCGTCATCCCCCGCGTGCACGTTCTTGTCAACAACGCCGGTGGAGCCAAGGGCCTTGCACCCGTCATGGACGCGGACCTCGACGATTGGCGCTGGATGTGGGAGACCAACGTTCTCGGCACCCTGCGGGTCACGAAGGCACTCCTGCCGAAGCTCATCGAGTCCGGTGACGCCCTCGTGGTGACGGTCACGAGTGTGGCCGCCTTCGAGGCCTACGACAACGGCTCGGGATACACCTCGGCCAAGCACGCCCAGGCGGTACTGCATCGCACCCTGCGCGGCGAACTGCTCGGGCAGCCGGTGCGGCTCACCGAGATCGCCCCCGGCGCGGTGGAAACCGAGTTCTCTCTCGTCCGGTTCGACGGCGACAACGACAAGGCCGACGCCGTGTACCAGGGCATCACCCCGCTCGTCGCTAAGGACATCGCCGAGGTCATCGGTTTCGTCGCCTCGCGGCCCTCGCACGTGAACCTGGATCAGATCGTCATCAAGCCGCGGGATCAGGCCGGCCCGGGACGCTTCAGCCGCAAGTAGCGGCGGTGTCCGGCCCGGCTACAGGGCCGACATCGATTCCCAGGTCGGCCAGTCGATCGCCCAGTCGTAGAGATCACCGTCGGCTGCCGACAGGTCGATCCGGGTGCCCGACACCTCCACGGGGTCGCCGTACATCGCCGTCTGAAAGTACTGCTGCGCATCGGAATCGGACAGGTTGATGCATCCGTTGGTCACGTTGGACGCCCCCTGGACGCCCGTGGTCAGTGGGTTCGCGTGGATGAACTCGCCGTTGTTCGAGATGCGAACCGCCCACCGTTCGCGCACGTTCTCGTAGTACGGCGGGTTGGACATCAGGAAGTCCTCGTGCTTTTCGGTGACCACGTGGATG
>NZ_JBAWFH010000583.1:0-5045 GCF_049591685.1 Rhodococcus sp. (in: high G+C Gram-positive bacteria)
CTGCTCCCCGCCACCGAGCTCCATCTCCACGCCGCTGTGTGGCTAACCTTGCACCGTGGACTCACACGGTCATGGACACGGACACAGCAACCTGCCCGCGCCGGTCGGCCCGATAGCAGCGCGCATCGTCGTCGGACTGCTGGTCGTCATCGGAATTGCCGTGATCGCAGGAGCCGTCGCGCTCTGGCCGGACAAACAGAACATCGACATTCCGCTTCCGTTCCAGACATCCGGGGGCGGCGCCGTCGACTCCGAGGCAGGCACCGTCGTGTCCCAGGACATCGGCGCGTGCGGCAGCGGTTCGGCTGGACGCGTCTTCACCGGCGAACCCACTCCGGCCGTGGGCGGTGGTTACGAATGTCAGCGCAGCATCGTCACCATCGAATCGGGACCCAACGCGGGAACCCGAACACTGCTCGAAATCGTCGCCGGCCCAGGGCAACCCGATATCCGCACGGGCGAGAGCATCCGGCTTGTCCGCCAAACCGATGCGAACGGCACCACTCAGTACTCGTTCAACGACTTCGCGCGCGGTCTGCCGCTCGGCATCATCGTCGGAGTGTTCGCTCTCATCATCTGTATCGTCGCTCGGTGGCGCGGTTTTCGAGCACTGGTCGGACTGGTCATCGCGTTCGCGGTGCTCGTCGTGTTCATGCTTCCGGCGCTGCTGGACGGTGCCCCGGCCATCCCGGTAGCGCTCGTCGCCGGAGCCATCATCCTCTACACCGTGCTGTATCTGGCGCACGGCGTGAACCTGCGGACAAGCTCCGCCCTGCTCGGCACGCTCACATCAATGGTCGTCGCAGCGGCTTTGTCCTACATCGCAATTCGCATGACGCACCTCACCGGCCTGTCCGAGGAACAGAACACCGACGTGCAGGCCTACATCCAACAGGTCAGCATCACCGGCCTCCTCCTGGCCGGGTTCATCATCGGCTCCCTCGGCGTGCTCAACGACGTCACCATCACTCAGGCGTCCGCGGCGTTCGAGATCGCGTCGCTCGACGCCACCGCGTCGCGACGCCAGATCTTCACCTCGGCCATGCGCGTCGGCCGCGACCACATCGCCAGTACCGTCTACACCCTCGTGCTCGCGTACGCCGGCGGCGCGCTGCCCCTGCTGCTGTTGTTCAGCGTCGCCAACAGATCGATCCAGGATGTTCTGACGGGTGACGCCGTGGCGATCGAGATCGTCCGTTCCTCCGTCGGCGGTATCGCGTTGGCCCTGTCGGTGCCGTTGACGACGGGGATCGCAGCGATGCTCGCCCGCCCGGGCGGCGTCGATGCGCCGAAGAAGTCCGGTCGGCACTCGCGTTAGGGCGGCTGCGCCACCGGTGTGCGAAAAACGTTGTTCCAACGACATTTTTGGCACACGGGCGCCGAAGGCGCACTACAACAGCTCGCCCGCGTGCGTGCTCAGTCCGTTCCTCAAGCCCGCGTCGGCTTCGCATGCAGCCTCCCAGCCCTTGTCGGCGAGGGCGAGAACGTAGGGAAGCGTCGCGTTGGTCAGGGCGTAGGTGGAGGTGCGCGGCACGGCTCCTGGCATGTTCGCGACGCAGTAGAACACCGATTCGTGCACGCGATAGGTGGGCTCGGCGTGTGTTGTCGGCACGGAGTCCTCGAAGCAACCGCCCTGATCGATGGCGATGTCGACGAGCACCGATCCCGGCTTCATTCGCTGAACGAGGCTGTTGGAGATCAACATCGGGGCTTTCGCTCCGGGGACGAGGACAGCTCCGATGACCATGTCGGCGGCGAGAACTGCCTGTTCGAGCTCGAGCGCGTTGGACACGAGGGTTTTGACGCTGCCCTTGTATTGGTCATCGATGGCTCGAAGCGCTTTGACGTTCAGATCGAGAACGGTGACGTCGGCGTGCATTCCGTGCGCGATGGCGACGGCATTGCGGCCCGCGACGCCAGCACCGATGACAACGACGTTGGCCGGGCGCACGCCGGGCACACCGCCCATCAGCACTCCGCGCCCGCCGCCGCTCGCCATCATGTGGTACGCCCCGACCTGGGGTGCGAGCCGTCCGGCGACCTCACTCATCGGAGCGAGCAACGGCAACGATCCGTCGGGGGCGGTGACGGTTTCGTACGCGATCGAGGTGGTCCCCGATCGGAGAAGGGCGTCGGTGCAATCCCTCGACGCCGCGAGGTGGAGGTAGGTGAACAGCACCTGATCGCGGCGCAGTCGGGAGTACTCCTCCGCGATCGGTTCCTTCACCTTCAGGAGCAGGTTGGCGGCTTCCCAGACGTGGTCGGCCGAGGTGAAGATCTGCGCGCCTGCCGCTTTGAAGTCGCGGTCGGTGAACGACGATCCGGCGCCGGCTTCGGTTTCGATGATGACTTCGTGTCCGCGCGAGACCAGTTCGTGTACGCCCGCCGGTGTGATGGCGACGCGATACTCGTGGTTCTTGATCTCGCGGGGGATTCCGATCTTCACAGCAGCCTCCAAAGCCGTAGTTTGTTCGAGCGATGAGGCAACTATGAAATATTCTCTGGTCTGTCTACAACAGATGTGAACATAATTCTGTAGAGTCCCAATATGGCATCTGAAAGTTCGGACTCGGGCCCCAGGAGACCCGCTGCGTCGAACGATGTTCAGCGGCCTCGACTCGACGAGATCGACCACATCTTGATCGACGCGCTGCGGCGGGACGCACGCATGCCCAACAACGCGCTTGCAGCCGCGGCAGGCATCGCACCGTCCACCGCTCTCGGCCGGGTGCGGTCGCTCGTCGAACGCGGCGTCATTCGCGGCTTCCACGCCGAAATCGATCCGGAGGCCCTCGGCCAGGGCATCCAGGCCATGATCTCCGTCCGGCTACAGGCCGATGCACGCAAACGGATCAGTGAGTTCGGCAAGCAGATCGCCTCGCTCGAGGAGGTGCTGAACATCTACTTCATCGCAGGATCCGACGACTTCCTGATTCAGGTCGCCACCGTCGACACCGGGGCACTGCGACACTTCGTCGTCGACAACCTCAGTGCACACCCAGCCGTCGCCGCGACCGAGACCATCCTGATCTTCGAACACGTCCGGCCCCGCAACGGCAACGCGGGCTGACGCCGCCTTAAGGTGCAGGCGGCGGGAACAACGGCGGAATCGTCGGCAGCGTGAAGTTCGGCAGCCCAGGAATCAGTGGCGGCGGTTCCGGTGCAGGCGGTACGACGGGTACCGGCGCGGGCGCTGGAGCAGGCGCCTCCTGGGTAACGGGGTCACGTGTCACCGACGGCGGTGTGTACTGCGGAACCGCCTCCTGCTGCGTCGCGACCTCGGGTTCCGGCAGGGCGGTGGGAGCGGGAGGTGGCGGTAGAACAGGCGGCAGCGACGCACTGGGGCTGGCCACCGGCGAAGTCGTCGGTGCGACGCTGGCTGCGGGCGCGTCGTTGACTGCCGTGTCGACGGCGGGCGGTGGGGTGCTGGGCCGAGTCAGCAGGAAAGCCGACATCGCGACAATCGCTGCGGCAGCGACGCCCGCGATCGACCACGACCGTACGAGTCGTCGCTTGCGCTCGGAATCGTCTTCGCCGTCGTCGTCCTCGTAATCGGCGTCTAGCCAG
Source organism: Rhodococcus sp. (in: high G+C Gram-positive bacteria) (assembly GCF_049591685.1). Lineage (GTDB taxonomy): Bacteria > Actinomycetota > Actinomycetes > Mycobacteriales > Mycobacteriaceae > Rhodococcoides. Next base: position 3,568 of record NZ_JBAWFH010000583.1, read on the forward strand.
TACACGTTCTTCAATGCGCCCTGACGGTGAGGCACCGCGAGAGCCTGCTCGTCCTTCGACTCCGGCGGGGTGAGGCCGGGATCCGAGGTCGGTGCGGGCGGCTCCAGCAGCGCAATACCGCTGGGCGCCGGAGCAACCGGTGCGTCGACCGTCGCGGCAGCCGGTGCGCTGGCCGGCGTCGAAGACTGTACAACCACGGAAGCGGGGAGCTCTTTGCGAGCAATCGAGATGGTGGGCGATGCCTCGGAAGGCCTCGGCGAACGTGCCGCGGCCGCACCGACGAGTGGCCGCACTGCGGGGGCACTCTTGCCCTGCGCAGCTTCTCCGCCTGCGGGTCGCGCCGACAGCGCAGCACCACGGGCGGCAACGGACTCGGGTTCGTTCGGCGTCAGCGCCGGCAGGCCGAGCGACGGTCCGACGGATTTGCGGACCAGCGGGATGCGGGAGCCGCCGCCGATGAGTACGACTGCCTCGATCGGTACGTTGGCGCCGATCATCACGTCGCGGGCGAACTCGATCGACCGGTCGACCTCGTCGGAGATCAGCGTTTCGTAGCTGTCGCGGGAAAGCAGGATCATGCCGCTGTCGTCGGGCAGGCACACGGCATCATTGCCCGACAGGCGTTCCTTCGCGACGCGGCAGCGGCGCGTGAACAGCTCGATGTCCGGTGCGTTGCTGGGCTTGCCCAGGCGGTCGAGCTGGTTGTCGCGAAGGATGCGGTCGAACAGATCGCCGCTGAACTCCGCGCTGCGTTGCGTGACGATGATGCGGCGCGACACCAGGTCCACGACGCTGACGTTGAGGCCCGAGCTACCGAGGTCGTAGAGCGCAACCGTCGAGTAGCCGGCCGACTCGCCGCTGGCCACGAGGTATTCGACGACCGCCTCGACCTCGTGCACGAGGTGGTAGTTCTGCAGATGTTGATGTTCGAGCGCTCGATGCAAAGTGTTGGCCTGATGCGCATCGCGGTAGGCGACGCCGGTGGCCATCGACGGTTCCGATTCGGCGGCCATTTCGCTGATGGATTCGGCGGCGAGGTATTCGACGTCGCCGTCGACGGTGTCGATGACCCTGTTCTTGAAGAAGAGCTGCTGCGGCGCCTCGAGCAGACGGGCAGGCATGTGTGGCGCGACGGCTGTGCCACCGCGCGGTAGTGCGAGACGCACGGCGTGGGCGCCCATGGACACCCCCAGCAACACGGTCATGGCCTCGCCCTCACTTCGACATTCTCGGTGGTCGGTGCGTTGTTGTCACCCGTCCGCAAAGCCACGCTACCGGTTGTGGAAGCGGAACGTCTCGCTGCCCTTCGCTGCACAGACGTCAATTCCCGACGTCGGGCCCGGTTTCGAAGCCCGAATCGAGGCCGTCGAAGGGCTGCTCCACTGATTCCCGAGCAGCGGTCGGTACGGATTCGTTGTTTTCGATCACAGTGGGCTCCCGAAGAAAGCCTTCCTGCGCGGGGTCGGGAAGCACAGGAG